>NZ_CP121197.1:2714920-3029840 GCF_029625215.1 Aurantibacillus circumpalustris | reverse complement strand
AGAACTTGTTGAAGCTTCAAGTGGAAATAATGCTCTAAAGGCAACTTTGTACAACGATTTTACTCTAGCATTACTTGATGTTCAAATGCCCGACATGGATGGTTATGAATTAGCTAGCATACTAAGAGAAGAAGAAAAAACAGCACATTTACCTTTTATTTTTATTTCTGCGGTTTACACTGATAATTTAAATGTTTTTAAAGGATACGAAAAAGGAGCTTTTAGTTTTATAACAAAACCATTTCAACCAGAAATTCTAATTAATAAAGTGAAATTTTTTGTTGAGAAACATCAACAGGAAATAGAGTTATTTAAACTTTATAAAAACCTTGAAAAGAAAAATAAAGAACTTGAATATTCAAATAAAGAAATAGAATCATTTTCTTATTCTGTCTCTCATGATTTAAGAGCACCATTAAGAGCAGTAGACGGATATGCAAAAATGTTAGAGGAGGATTATAGTGAGCTTTTCGACAACGAAGGTGTTCGATTGCTTAATGCGATACAGTTTAATTCACAAAGAATGAGCTTTTTAATTGATGACCTTTTGGCTTTTTCGAGATTAGGTAAAAAAACTGTTCAAAAAACAGAACTGAATATGAATATACTTATTGATGATATATTGAATACAGTGCTTAAAACAGATAAGAAAAAAACAAAAGTAAAAGTAAATAATTTAAGCCCGGCAATGGGAGATCCTAGTCTTATTAATCAGGTGTTACTTAATTTAATATCAAATGGAATAAAATATACATCAAAGAAAACAAATCCACTTATTGAGATAAGTTCAAAAACAGAAAGCGGAGAAGTAATTTATGAAATCAAGGATAATGGAGTTGGTTTTGATATGCTATATGTAGATAAACTATTTGGTGTCTTTCAACGGCTTCACTCTCAAGAGGAATTTGAAGGAACAGGAGTTGGTTTAGCTATAGTTCAACGCATAATTAACAAACACGGCGGCAAAGTTTGGGCTCAAGCTAAACTTGGTGAGGGCGCTACTTTTAGTTTTACATTACCAACTATTTAAAAATACTAGTTATGGAAACGAAGTCTATTGAAATTGTTTTAATTGAAGACAATCCTTATGATGCGGAAATGATAATCCGCGCTCTAAAGAAAAACAATAACATAAACAGTATAGTTCATTTAAAAGATGGTGTTGAAGCCTTGGATTTCTTTTTTGGAACGGGAGCGTATAAAGAAAGAACTCTAAACGTTATACCTAAAGTTATTTTTTTAGATCTTAAAATGCCTAAAGTAAATGGTATTGAAGTGCTCCGCAAGTTAAGGTCTGACGATAACTTAAAGGTAATACCAATTGTTATCCTCACTTCGTCAAAAGAAGACGCAGATATAGGAACTTGCTACAATCTTGGTGCAAATAGTTATGTTGTTAAACCGGTGGGCTTTGAAAATTTTTCCAAATCAATTTCCGATTTGGGTTTGTATTGGGTATTTCTGAACGAATCAATAAATCAAATTTAAATAAACAAAAAATTAAATGGCAGCAATTTTAAAAATACTTCATCTTGAAGACAATCCAGCTGACGCGGAATTAATTGCGAGATTTTTAAAAAAAACTAACTCCGCTTTTACTATTAAAGTAGCGCAAAACAAAGAAAAGTTTGTTGAAGCCTTAGAAAGTGATGCCCCAGACCTAATATTATCTGACCACTCTTTACCTCAGTTTAACTCATCTGAAGCTTTAAAAATTTACAAAAAGTTTAATTACCAAATACCCTTTATTCTTGTAACAGGAACAGTTTCAGAAGAGTTCGCCATTCAAAGTATAAAAGAAGGAGCCGATGACTATTTACTAAAGGGTAATTTAACACGCTTACCTTCAGCAATTGCTCAAGCACTTAAGTCAAGAAAAATTGAATCTGAAAAACGAATTGCCAATACTGAGTTAGAACTTGTCAACAAAGAACTGAGCACGTTCATTTACAAGGCGGCGCATGATCTGAGGGGACCCGTTTGCTCAATTTTGGGGCTCATTAATATGGCCAATGAAAAAGCTTCGCCGGAAAATACAGAAAATTATATTCTTAAAATTTCGCAATGCGCAAATAAACTCGATTCTATTTTACTGTCGTTAATGGATGTAATGTCCATTAAAAATGGAAAACCGATTTACAAAGAAATTGATTTGCGAAAGTTAATAGATAGCATTAGGAAAAGAATAACATTGGAGGAACCAACAATTGATCTGAATTGGGAATTAAATTGCACAGTAGGCCTAGTTTATTTTGATGAAGTAATTCTTCAACTTGCTCTGTATAACATTATACAAAATGCTGTAAAATTTCGTGATCACAGAAACACTAGTCCTACAATTAACATTGACATATCCCAAATAAAAAATGAACTTGTTATTAAGGTAACAGACGACGGTATTGGTATTGAAAAAGATGTTTTGGATAATATTTTTGACATGTATTTCCGCGGTAACCAACATTCATTTGGTTCTGGGCTCGGCTTATATATTGCAAAAACTAGTATAAAAAAATTGGGCGGCACCATTGAGGTGGTTAGTGAAAAAAGTATAGGTTCCGTTTTTAGCATCATACTCCCAATACAAAAAATTAGACCTTAATGATAATTTTGTAAAGTTTGTAACTACAAGATCAAAAAATTGAATAAGGCATTGTCATAATAAAAGAACAACTAATCTTCCTGCTCGGCCATTTTAAAGAGAATCTCCCAGTTCTGGAATCTTTCAGTTTTTACATACGTAATTACGTTTAAGAGCGGTTTACAGACCGTAATTAAGTGCCAATTTCCAATAATTCACGAACGATTTAAAGAAAAAATTAGCAATTTCTCAAAGACAAAGTGCTTTCAGACCACTATTTTCTTAATTGAGTTTAAAAAATGTCGGATTTCCGACATTTTGTGTCGGAATTCGACATTTTTAAAAAATACAATTTTTTTACAATATCTTCGTCAAAGTTAGTTGTGTTAGTTGTTATAATCCTAACATTTAAACCCAAAAAAAACCAGTAACCCACGCCAAAGCTAAGGTGTGGGTTTTTTGGCACTGTGCACTCAACCTGAATTAATTGCATAATTGCATGCCTTAAAATTATTTAGTAAACTTTGTTTTGAAATTTATGCTGAAATAAAAAAGATTGGAGCATTTCGACATTTTACTTGACCTCAAAAAAAATATCCATCACTGCACTAACAAACATACGTCGACGTAACCACTTGTTGTGTCGAAAAACACCCGAGTATTTTATTTAGTGTATAGGAATTAGGTATTTTTAGCCAGTAAAAAAATTTAAAGCGAAATGTGAATTTTTTCATCATTTATAATTAACCAAAACTAAATTAACTAACTTAAAACCAAAACTTATGTCGTTTAACGGAAATGAATCAAGCGCAATCAGTTTAGCAGTGGCAACTGAAATGACAAGTGATTACAGAACAAATAATCCTAATGAAACAAAAGCCCATTTTTTTGGTAAAAACAAACTCATGGACATATTAAACCAGAATGGATGCGTTGGTATTAGAGCGTATTATGGCATAGATGCAGATGGAAATAAACAATTGGTATTTGTAGGAGCGGATGCTGATGAAAAGGATTTGTATAGTGGTGTTATTTTGGACATGTCTGCACCATGTCCAAGTAATTGCGATAATACTAGTCCACTAAACGGATAAAAGATGAAACTGGCATATAACATAATGACATACTTTTCAGTTGCCAGTACCATCCTACCATTATGCATTTATTTTTTTATCAAAGGCAAAACCCTTAATCTTCAGTTAAAGGTTTTGCTTTTTTATTTAATCGTCTCCTTTTCGGCAGATTTTTTCGCATCTTTACACATTATTTACACCAATTATTATTTAATAAACGGTTTTACGTTTGTGGAATTTTTAGCCATTTTATTCGTTTTTGAATTACAATGGAATTCACCCAAACTTCGACCGCTTTTTATTACAATTGCGGTTGTTTTTATGGCCTATTTTCTTTTGCCTTTCTTTTCAATACTGAGTTTAGGTGATTTTTACGCACACATCAACACCTTTAAAGCACTCGTGTTTATTATTATGAGCATCGTTTACTTCTCCAAACTCACAAACAACACAGAGATTCCTAGCCTCACCGAATACTATTTTTTTTGGTTCAATACGGCTTTACTCATCTATTTTTCGATCGTATTATCTCTTTTTCTTGTCATGAATTATATAACAGCACCAGGAGCACATGGACCGATAAAACACTTGTGGATCATACACAACTTTGCACATGTCATTTATAATTGTTTATTAGCGGTAGGTTTACTAAAATGGAAAAAAGCGACTCAATCGTTATAATCGTTTTGGTGGGTGCCATTATCATGTTTGGCATAGCGATACTGGTTATTTATTTTGTTACCTCTCACCGTAAAAAATACCTCATTCAGCAAAATACATTGCAACGTATAGAAAATGAAAAAGAACAGGCAATTTTAAAAGCAATCATTTCCGGACAAGAAGAAGAACGTAACCGTATCGCCAAAAACCTTCACGACAGTGTTGGTGCCGAGCTCTCAATGTTGAAATTAAATTTTTCAAAATATCTTTTTTTTATGAAAGGTACCGATGAAGAAAAAAATAATTTTAGAATAGAACTCAACAACCTCGATCATACCATCGCTACAATTTCTGCAATATGTAAAGATCTTTACCCCATTGCTCTTACAAACCAGGGTATTATTCGAACACTAAAGGATTTAATTAAGCGTATTAATGATAGCAGCATCATTAAAACTACTTTTAAAAGTGATATCGAAGATTCAGACATTGGCACTAACCAAGAAAAGATACTTAACGTATTTAGAATTTTTCAGGAGGTGCTTAATAATTTAATTAAACATAGTAATTGCAGTACTTTAAATGTAATTTTGACCAAGACTTTTAATTCATTAGAGATTAAATTTGAACACAACGGTCAAGCCTTTACCAATGAACATGTAGAAGTGCTTATTAAACAAAATAAAGGCATTGGCTTAAGCAGCATTCAAAACAGAATTGAACTACTAAAAGGAACTTTAAACTACACGAGCACAAACAATCTCACACAGGTTTTAATAAGATTACCGCACTCACATGGCAAACAAAATTAAAATAGCTATAGCCGACGATCACACCTTAGTTTCACAAAGTTTAGCACGTTGCATAGAAACAGATAAAAAACTTCAGGTAGTCGGAATTGCAGAAAACGGAAAAGTTTTAATAGAAATTATTAAGAAAACAAAACCAGACCTTATTATTTTAGACCTGCAAATGCCTGTTATGAATGGCTGGCAAACATTAGAATGGATTGCAAAGAATAAGGTTCAGTGTAAAATCATTGTGATGAGTATGCTTCTTGAAAACTCTTCTATAAAAGACCTAACAGCAAAAGGCGTAAGAGGCTTTTTACCAAAAAACACCGATTTTGAAACGTTTATGAATGCTATTCATGAAGTGAGTAGCTTGGGATATTTTTTTGATAAAAAAATAAATCACAGCATTTTAAAAGAACTTCTCGCTTTAAAAGCTATAAACCCAACCTTTAATAATTTAGTCTTAACTGACAAAGAGAAAGAAACCCTCATTCTAATATGTGCGGATAAACTCACTAAAGAGATTGCATCCGAAATGCAGGTCACAGAACGCACCATCGAACGCTATAAATCAAGCCTCTACGAAAAAACCCACGCAAAAACTTCCGCCGGACTTATTCTTTTCGCTTTAAAACACAATTACATTACTGTTGATGAATAATCTTCTAGAGATGACATTTTTCAGCTATGATTGGATGTTAAAGCTCAAAGAATTTTTGTTTTATTTCATTTCACCATGTCCAGATGGCTCGAATGAGCGTCAAGTTAAATACTTTAAAACCCTAAGTTTTTTTAGTGGCAGGTTTTGAGTTTTTCTTTTGAAAAAAAGGTACAAAAATTCAAGGCCGCATAAAATTTCGCATTATTACTTTCTTTTTAATTTGACATCAATTAGACTACCGTCAACATTAATTAATTCATTAAAAAAAGCAAAAAACTCCCGTCGTTTTCCGACATAAAATGTCGGGAATCCGACACCTACAGCATGTTTTAATCCCGTAACTTGGTCCTAATTTCTAAACCCACTAAAATGCAACTACGAAACACTGAAAAAGGAAAACAAAAAGAGAATCAGCACAAAACACGCATTGTTTTAGATTCTTGCGATCTCAATTTTTCGAGTGATCTCGATTTTGAAGATATCAACGCACTCAATTTTGAACTTATTAAATTACAACTAATCGACAAAGAAGAAGGGGAAGGTTGGGCTCTCTCAACCTGCGAAAAAGTAGAAAAAGAATACAAAAGATTCTTAGCCTTAAAACGTGCCTTTAAGTATAAAGACATTATACCAAATACACTCATCGACAAATTCTGGAATCAACACATTCTACACACTAAAAAATATGCCGAAGATTGTGAAACCATTTTTGGATATTTCTTGCACCATTCTCCTCTCATATTTTTAAATAAAAAATTAGCCAGCGTTTCATTTAAAAAAGCCATAGAAGAAACAAAATTATTATATCAAATGCATTTTGGTGAAGAGTATAAAGGCTTTGTGTAATACAATGCTTAATAATACTGAATAAAAAACAGTACTACTTAACATAAAAACAAGTGTATGAAAAAAATTGTATTACTCTCTTTTTTACTTGTTAGTTTACTTGCAAATTCATTGCAAGCTCAACCGGTTTATATAACCAAAACAGGAGCCAAATATCATCAGGGAGATTGCAGGTATTTAAGTCACAGTAAATTTTCTATTGAATTAAAAGATGCTTTGTTGCAAGGTTACGATGCCTGTAAAGTATGCGCACCTGCACAATCTGTCAGCGTTCAAAAAAACAAAACCGAGCCCTCACCTACTACTTATAATACACCAGAAAAAAATGCCGTATCAAGCCAATGTACGGCAACAACAAAGGCAGGAAGCAGATGTAAGCGAATGACCAAAATCACAAATGGCAAATGCTGGCAACATGGGGGTTAGAGAATTTGAATGTCTACCTAAAATAGCTGATCCGTTTATGAAAAATTTAATCAATTTAAATCGCTTTACAACGCTTCCCATACTATTAGATTTTCTTGAGAAGCAAAAACTAGTTTTATTAGATCCAATTTCCTGGGAGGATAAAAATGACAGCGAAGTGATTTTAGAATATAAACGAAAAGCTAAAATAAAAAGTGTATTCGCTCTGTGCTTTACCGACTCAGGTGAAACAATTCATCACTGGAAAACCTTTGCTAAGGGAAACAACGGTTGCTGTATTGAATTTAATGCTAACAAACTCACAGAAATATTTGATAAAACACCTGGAATAAGGCATGGCAATGTGAATTACAAAAGCATTAACGAAGAAATGCAACCGTTTAAACTAAAAGATTTTCCTTTTATAAAAAGACTACCCTACAAATTTGAAAGAGAATACCGCGTTATCTGGGAAGGAAAATCAACGAAACCCTATTTTGAAATTAAAGTACCCATTGAAATTATAAGAAGAATAACCTTTAGTCAACAAATGCCCGAATCTGTTTTTAACACAGTTAAGTTCAACTTAATTAAAAACTATCCATCTTTAAAAAATAAAATTAATCATTCAACCATATATCGAAATGAACTTTGGATAAATTATTTTAAAAAGTAGACTTAATCGCCAGCCACTATGGTTAAAAAAAAATAAAACGCTGTAAACATGATGTCGTTTTCCGACAAGTAATGTCGGGAATCCGCCACGGTATACCCGCACATTTAGCTTAGCTTTGCAAGGGGTATCCATATGGTTTATCAAACTTATTGATTAAAACTACATTAATTGATGTACATTAAAAATTTTATCTGCGCCATAGTACTTTTGTTTGCATGTAACACGACACTTCAATCTCAAACGATTGATGCACGCAATGCACTCTTGATTGCCAACAGCGATTCTATTAAACAGCTTATCCGCATAACCGAATTGGCCATTGCAGAAAGGAAACTCATTTTAAATATTTTTATGAACCCAGAAAGCAACGAATTCCTCATTCATTTTAAACCCAATACACATTCTTTAACCAGCGTTAACTGGTACAACCAAAACCAGCAATTAATTTATAAACAAGCTGGCCTTGTTGCTGACGAAAAAAACGAGATCAAACTAACGATACAAGCGGCAGATTTACAGCTCAGCAAAGGATCCTATTTGGTGTTAATACGCAACAAGGATAAGGTTTACATAAAACGAATGGTGTTTTATTAGTGAGATGGCTTAGTTTAAAACTCATTTCGTACTTCCTGAACCAGACCCACTAAAAAATTACGAAAATGTTAAATGTCGGAAAAACGACAAAAAATGGCGGGTTTCTGACATTTGGTGGAAATGGTAGTTTTAATTTTTAGCTTTAACTATGGAAACAAATGATTCCTGTTTACCTGCACCCTAGGCTCACGCAAAGCCGCTAGCTATTCGTACTTTTTAAAACGCGATAAAATGACTGAAATTAAAACACATCTAAGACAAGATACTACAATAGATACTACTGCCACACTTTACGGTATAATTACTGGAAATGTTACTGTTACAAACTCCGTTGACTTCATTGTTCTCGGTACGATAAATGGAGAAATTACTATTCAACAAGGTTCATCGGTTACTATTTATGGGAAAACAAAAGGCAATATATTCAACGAAGGCCAATGTAAAATTTACGGCGCTGTAACAGGTAAACTGAGCGGCAATAAATTCGACATCGAACCAAATGCCGTAATTAAATTGTAAAATTTAAATCAAATGAAAATTTTATCGGACACATTCACGACCTAAGAAATTTGACCACTCAACAAATTAATGAAGCCAAAGCAAAATAAAAGAACGACAAAACATGGCGGGATTCTGACATTTGGTGGAATCAATAGTTTTAAGAGTGTATTTTCAATATACCCTATTCATCAGCCTCTTTTTATTAAACAGCAACAAATACTTTTATCCGTTTGTAAGTATTTGTTTTCGGACCAAGCCAGTAGTTATAGCCAATGCATAGAGACAAACCTGATATAATGCTGTAGACAATTTTGTTACAACTGCAAAATAATTAATTGACACTTAAATTTAATTATCATGGAGAAAATAACAGATTATAAATATGCTCTTGATGAATCATCAATTGTTGCTATTACCGACCAGAAAGGAATCATCAAATATGTAAATGATAATTTCTGTAATATATCGAAGTATACTGCTAAAGAACTAATCGGACAAGACCATCGGATTATAAATTCAGGGTATCATCCAAAAGAGTTTATTAAAGAACTTTGGACAACTATTGCCAATGGGAAAGTATGGAAAGGTGAACTAAAAAATAAGGCGAAAGATGGAACTGTTTATTGGGTTGACACCACTATTGTGCCCTTTTTAGATATGGATCACAAGCCTTACCAATATGTCGCCATTCGTTCAGACATAACGGACAGAAAAAAGAGTGAAGAAGAACTTAAAAAGACGCTAAAAGAAATTTCCGATTATAAGTACGCCCTTGACGAATCGGCTATTATGGCGATTACTGACCAAAAAGGAATCATTACCCACGTAAATGATAACTTTTGCAAAATATCAAAATATTCCAACAAAGAATTAATTGGACAAGATCATCGCATTATAAATTCTGGACATCACCCGAAAGAGTTTATTAAAGAGCTTTGGGCAACTATTGCCAATGGAAAGGTATGGAAAGGAGAACTTAAGAATAAAGCTAAAGATGGATCTGTATATTGGGTGGACACCACTATTGTTCCTTTTTTAAACTCAATCGGAAAACCTTACCAGTATGTTGCTATTAGATCTGATATTACGGAGCGAAAAAAAGGAGAAGATCAAATCAAAAAAAGCAATGAAAAAGCGATTGAACACGCTCACATATTGCAATTAAAAAACTTGCAGCTTGTTGACTTCTGCAATATTGTTTCACATAATTTAAGAGCTCCTTTAATAAATATATCCATGCTTGTAGATTATATTGAACAAAGTTCAGATGAAGCTGAACAAAAAGAAGTATTAGCGAAAATAAAACCGGTTGTAAATCATTTAATGGAAGTATTTAATGAATTAGTCGAATCTATACAAATTAAACAAGACATCGAAATAAAATCTGATCAAGTAATTCTAAAAGATTGTTTAGAAAAGATTCTTATTGGCTTTGAAACTCAAATTAAAGAGTATGGTGCAGATATTCAATTAAACTTCGACAAGACGGATATAATTTATTTCCCTCAACAATATTTAGAAAGCATTCTTACAAATTTAATAAGTAACGCTCTTAAATATAAATCACCAAATCGAAAACCTATAATTACAATAAAAACTAAAAAAGAAGTAAACAATAGAATATTATTATCAGTAACGGATAATGGATTGGGAATTGATTTAGTATTACATAAAGATCAAATTTTTAAAATCCGTAAAACATTTCATAAGCATCCTGATGCAAAAGGATTTGGTTTGTTCATGACAAAAACCCAAGTTGAAGCTAAGGATGGGAAAATTTGGGTTGAGAGTGAACCCGAAAAAGGCACTACTTTTTTCATAGAATTTAAAAACCAAAATATATGAGCCCGATAAAAACCCTTACACTTGTTGATGACGATGACGTTTTCGTTTTCCTGACAAAAAAAGCAATTGAGCAAACTAAGCTTGTTGACCTTATAAAGGTTTTCGAAAATGGTTTAGACGCTTTAAATTTTTTAAAAGAAAATAAAAACAATGTAGATGTATTACCTGAAATCATTCTGTTAGATCTTAGTATGCCAATAATGAACGGTTGGCAGTTTCTTGAAGAATACACTAAACTTAATCCAACAATCGGGAAAAAGATTTCGATTTACATATGCTCCTCATCCATTTCGCCTGACGATGTTACACGCGCCAAAACTATTAGCGAGGTTTCTGATTATATTATTAAACCTATTACTAAAGACAAATTGATAGATTTGATAAAAAAACTATAGAAAGACGAATGACAAAAAGCACTGACTATAACAGCGCCTAAGCTCAAAACGCTTTAGGACGGTTTTATTGAATATAGAAATGATAATAACATTGAACGAACAAGTCAAATTAACGCTCTACGTAGAAAATCTTAATAAAAAATGATTTGAAAATGAAATTACTTTTAATTGGGATGGTTATCGTTTTAACAAACTCCTGTATAACAAACCGTGTAACTAACGTCCCAAATACAACAACGATTTCGAGTAATGAAAAGGATAGACTACAAATACTTGGCAAAGCAGAAGGGAGTTCGGTTGGAGCAAGAGTCTGGATCCTTTTCATTCCATTGGGTTGGGCAGGCGATAATTGGGTTAAGGGCAGAGCTTATAAAAAAGCTCTAAAATTCTATCCTAACGCAGACGGATTAATAGACCAAGTTCAAACGTATCATAAGACAAGTGTACCTCTAATTGTTGTTACTCCACAAGTAAAATTCGCAAAAGTAAAAGGAACTGCCTACCATATAAGAACTGACGCTGAGTTAGATGACTATCTAAAAAACAAATAAAGCCCATTCTTCACACTCCGCAGGATTTGTAAACCTGCGAAATACAGCTAATAACCTGAAAACAATCACATTTAAATTTATTCAAATTATAAGTAATTTTAACTATGTCAAACATCCAATTAATTATTGAAGAAAGTCCTGTATTTGTCTCCCTCCAAAAAAGCCCGTAAATTCATGGCTTAAATTAAAATTATGGCAACTACTTCTGATATTTCTAAAGGCGCTTTCTTTAGACAAGACAATGAACTTTTAAAAGTTATCGATTACGATCATATTACTCCAGGTAAAGGCAATGCTATTTACTCAGTTAAATGTCGTAATGTAGAAACGGGCAAACAAAGTGAAATTCGTTTCCGTTCAGGAGAAAAAATTGATTTTATTCGTGTGGATGAAATTGAAATGCAATTTATTTATGAGGAAGGTGAGTTCCTAGTATGCATGAACCAAGAGACATTTGAACAAACTCATATTCCCAAAATTATATTTGCAGAAGCGATTAAATTTTTAAAAGAAGGGATGATTTTGACTATTCGTTTTGATGACAACGAAAAACCATTGAATGGAGACCTTCCAAAATATGTTGAGCTTCCTGTAACATACACAGAAGAAGGTGTAAAAGGCAAACTTTTAAAACCCGCAGAAGTTGAGGGTAATATTACTGTCCAGGTTCCTCTTTTTGTGAACATGGGCGATGTGCTCAGAATCACAACTGAGAATGGGGAGTATGTTGAAAGGGTTAAGTAGAATGCGGCTCCGCCTTCGTTTTTAACCACAGAGGCGCGCAGAGTATTTTTTTATGTAGAGTAAAGTGAGTAGAAGAGACGTACAGATTTATACTATTCTCCGCGAAACTCCTTTATTCCTCAGCGAAACTCTGTGGTTAAGTTAGCACTGCTTCGTTTTTAACCACAGAGGCGCTCAGAGTTTCTTACCACAGAGTCTCGCAGAGTATTTTTTTATGTAGAGTAAAGTGAGTAGAAGAGACGTACAGATTTATACTATTCTCCGTGAAACTCTTTTATTCCTCAGCGATACTCTGTGGTTGACATAGCAGTGCTTTTCTGTGTGAAACTCTGTGGTTAACATAGCAGTGATATAAACAATTCAATGAAAAAAGGGCGATTAGAAGCTTTTAGTGACGGGGTTTTAGCCATTATCATTACCATTATGGTGTTGGAATTAAAAACGCCACACAGTGCCGATTTTAGCGCATTAATACCACTTATACCTGTTTTTTTAAGCTACCTAATTAGCTTTGTTTATTTAGGTATTTACTGGAACAACCACCACCATTTAATAAATACTGTTGAACGCGTGAGTGGCGGGATATTATGGGCTAATTTGCATTTATTGTTTTGGCTATCACTTATTCCCTTTGTTACTGCTTGGATGGGCGAAAATCATTTTGCTCCGCAAACATTAGCACTTTACGGTCTTATCTTATTAATGTGTGCCATTGCCTATTTTATTTTGCAACGTACTATCATTCATCAACACGGAAACAATTCAACACTTGCTCTAGCTCTTGGTACCGATTTTAAAGGTAAGTTATCCCCCCTACTCTATTTAATAGCCATTCCAGCTGCTTTTTTAAGTGAATGGATTTCAGGTGCTATTTATGTTGGTGTTGCGCTTCTTTGGTTGGTGCCAGACAAACGCATCGAAAAGCGATTGAAAAAAGAAGAATAAATTAATGGATATTATTTAATAACCACATGGTACCAATTGCGGCCGATTTAAACAAACGTGTCGGCCTGTTTGGTTTATTAATTTGCAGATAACCGCGCCCAAGAATCTCCCATGCCAAGCCCTTTATGACTAGAGCATCTGCTTTAATGATTTTTGAAACTGCATCTGAAGAAAAATAATTTCGTGTTTCCATACTAAAGGTATTATCCTCTTCAAACACTACAAGAAAAAGACACTTTTCATTCTCCTTAATACTCTCTATAACAGTCACCATGTGTTTGGCGTGTTCAATGTCAATACTAAAGCCTGGTTTAAACTGAACTTGTACAATGCCATCCTTTCTTTTAGAAATCGTATAACCATCAAAGTCATGCGATTGAGAAGCTAAATTGATTTTTGAGCCGGTCATAAAATTTTATCCTTTTTTCGGTGACACAAGATAAACAAATAAATGACATAAATGTTCTAACCGTTTTTTATTTGAACTCATAAAACGATTCGCTATTTTTATTACAAAATCAATTTATTATGAAGTTTATCTCCGAAATCCTTATCGGCATGATTGCCATTTTGCATATCTATATTCTTTGGCTTGAAATGTTTGCCTGGACTACGCGTGGCAGAAAGACCTTTAAATCCATTCCACCCGATCTTTTTGAAAAAACAAAAGCGCTTGCTGCAAATCAAGGTTTATATAACGGTTTTCTGGCTGCCGGATTAATTTGGTCTTTATTTATTGCTGATACGGCCTGGAGTGCGAATGTAGCGTACTTTTTTCTGGGCTGTGTAATGGTTGCAGGAATTTACGGAGCAATTACGGCACAAAAATCTATTTTCTTTATTCAAACCGTTCCAGCTACACTTGCTTTGGTAATCACATTGCTAGCTCAACACTAATTTATTTATGTTATCACTAAAAGGACTGCATCACATCGCTATTATTTGTTCTGATTATTCTGTGTCTAAAAAATTTTACACCGAAGTTTTAGGATTTACAATTATTAGGGAAGTTTACCGAAAAGAAAGAGATTCCTATAAACTTGATCTTGCCCTAAACGGTTTATACCAGATAGAACTTTTTTCTTTTCCAACTGTTCCGGAACGCTTAAGTCGCCCAGAAGCCGCCGGTCTTAGACATATTGCCTTTAAAGTGGCTAATTTAGATGAAGCTATATTAATACTCAAAAAAAACAAGGTAAAAGTTGAAGCACCGCGTGTAGATGAATTCACCGACAAAAAATTCACATTTCTTTTTGATCCGGATAACTTACCTATTGAGCTTTATGAAGGGTAGTACCAAAATACACAATGATATTAATTAGTTGATCAATCTAGACTATTTGAATGGTTTTAAACCGTAATTCTAAATCAAAAACAGATGCACAAAGCTTTAACAAATAATCTATCAACAATAAATTATTTCCTTTATAAAAAAAATGTTGTATAAAATAAAAAGTTGTGAATTTCCAACTTCGGGAATTTAAAACCTCAAAAGAACTACAGGTTTAAAAAGCAGTAAGCGCCAGCGATTGAGCGGCCTGTTTGAGCTCCTTTATGTTTGTCCCTGAGGGCAAACATGAAGAGCGAAGGGCAAAAGTTCTGTGAACTTTTGAGCCAGTTTGTGCGATAGCGAAAGCGCGCCCGCCTGCCTGCCGGTAGGCAGGGGCGCCCAAAACAAAAATAACTTTTAGCGGTCCTATTTATTTTGTAATACTTGAGCAAAACAAAAAACAAAATTTCTTAAAACCATTTTAAAGATTTGTGATCTTAAATATGCAGCAGTACTTTTATAGAAGCAAAGCTAATTTATATGTCACAAGCTCATCCATTAAACATTCTCGCCATATCTGGCAGTCTTAAATCCACATCTTCCAATACCAATATTTTACGTGCGCTTTCTAAATTTAAAACAGAAAATATTGAGTTTATAGTATTCGATGGTCTCGATCAACTCTCCCACTTTAATCCCGAAAATGAAAAAGGAACGGATGCGGTTGCAAATTTTAAAGAACAGTTAAAAAAAGCTGATGGTGTGATCATTAGTACACCAGAATACGCGTTCGGTGTACCGGGTACTTTAAAGAATGCCTTGGATTGGACGGTTTCATCAGGTGAACTGAATGAAAAACCAGTTATAGCTATTAGTGCTTCACCATTGTATGAAGGTGGTAAAAAAGCAATGACTTCTCTTCTACTTACACTTGGAGCATTAGGAACAAAGATGAATGAGAAATCACATTTAAGTATTCCTAACATTAGTAAAAAAATAAATGCTTCTGCGGAGATTCTTGATCCTCAATTAAAAGAAGATCTGGCAAAAATTTTCAATCACCTTGTTGAAGAAATTCAGAAAAGTAAAACAGACGTAATCTTCTAAATAAATTAAGTAATTTCAATCGTCGAAGAAATTTCAACAAATGAACAGGAAAGATTTTATAAAATCACTTGCTCTATTACCATTAGCCGGAAAAGCCATGCAACTAAACGACTTAACTAAACTCACAGAAAATTTTGGGACGACAGACCAAATGCCTGTTCTCTTTGTAGGACATGGTAATCCCATGAATGCCATTACAGATAATATTTACAGTCAAAGTTGGTCTGAGTTGGGAAAAAAACTTCCAGTACCAAAAGCTATTCTGTGCGTGTCAGCACATTGGTTGACCAATGGCACTGCAGTAACAATGACAGATAAACCAAAAACGATTCATGATTTTGGTGGATTTCCTGATTCTTTATTTGCAGTGGAATATCCGGCACCTGGCGCTGTTGATTATGCGAAAATGGCAATGTCGTCAGTAACTTCAACAAAAGTTCACGAAGATTTTGAATGGGGATTAGATCATGGTGCTTGGTCGGTACTTAAAAATATGTATCCAAAAGCAAATGTACCCGTGTTTCAAATGAGTATTGATTACGGCAAGGCGCCCGAGTATCATTTTAATTTAGCAAAAGAACTTTCTGTGCTACGTAGCAAAGGAGTATTAATTGTCGCTAGTGGAAATGTAGTACATAATCTTGGTATGGTGAGTTGGGGCGACAAAGAAAAGAAATTTGATTGGGCTGTTGAGTTTGACTATCTGGTTAAAAAAAGTATTGAAGACAATAATCCACAAGCTTTAATAGACTATCAAAAGTTGGGTAAAATAGCAACCATGGCACATCCGACAAATGACCACTATTTACCTTTAATGTATGCGATTGGACTGAGATCTAAAACAGATAAATTTGAATTCTTTAACAGCACATTTGATTTGGGTTCCATTAGCATGCGAAGTGTGATATTCAGCTAACTTCAAAAACAGCCACTTTATCTTCTAAAGACAATAAACGCAACCATTCTGATGCTTTTTCTTCTGTAACAAAAGCTTTTATGGGATAAGTTTTTTTACTAAAACTCAGTGCAAAATTAACAGCAAAACTAAACAAGGTTGTAGACACTAATATGGCCGAACCTCTGAATAAAGGCATATTCTTTGGATCAGCAAGAAATTTTTTTGCTTGCTCGGTCATATTAATAGTTGAGCGCACATCTGAAAAAGTCACATAAGGTTTACCTTCGCTTAAATTTTCGGCAACAGCTACAATTTTTTTTAATTCGGGTACACCTAAAAGAGTATCTGGTTTATAATTAAAAACAATTACAGGTTCCTCGTAATAGATTGTAACGAATGGTAATTCTATTGGTGTCGTAATCATAAATATTGAGTAGCCTAGTTATGCAAAAGTAATAATAAAAGCGAGTAAAAAAACTAATGGGTGAGTTAACCCTACATTCTAAATTTTTAGAAAAGTAAAAAGAGGATAGGAATAGTTTCTAGGGATGCGCCTATAATTTTTAGATTATTATTAACCCCTCTTAATATTAAAATGGATATAGGTGGTCAATAATTTTAACAAACGTCCCGCACATTATTTTAAAAAACGGCACGAGATTTGTTCACAATACTTCATGAAACCCAAAAATCTCTATCTCATTTCATTTATTGAAGGCGGCGTTGTTATGGTAACTGAACTCGCAGGCGCCAAAATTTTAACTCCTTTTTTCGGAGCCTCATTATACAGTTGGGCTTCCACATTATCCATCACACTTTTTGCACTGATGACCGGCTACTATACCGGTGGTTACGTCACAACAAAATCTAGATTTGCTTCCAGCAATCAAATAATTTGGGTATTTCTGGTGAGCGGTTTATCTGTATTAATAATGCCCACTATTGCTACCTTCATAATGCAAAAAACAATTTCTTTTTCGTTTTTTTCGGGACTTATTATTTCAGAATTACTCTTTTTATTTTTTCCGATTTTTTTAATGGGAATGATAAGTCCATTAATTATATTTCAAATAACAAAAAAAGCCGAGCTATCTGGAAGATCGGCGGGGAACATTTATGCAATCTCTACGTCAGGCGGTATTTTATTCACCTTGGTCTTTGGTTTTATAGTGATACCAAATTATGGAATAAGCCTTCCGTTAAGAATTTTAGGTTTAAGTGTAGCGGCACTTGCCACCGTGTTCCTTATTAAAGATAAATTATCCGCTAAAAAATTCCCGCAGGCATTATTTCTAATTCTCTTAGTTGCCGGCATTTCATTTAATAAATCTAGACCAAGCATTCCACTAAAGGATAACATGAAATTATTAGAGTATTCTGAAGGCTTACTTGGTGAATTGAAAGTTACCAATGAACACGTTTATGGTAACGATGGCTCTCCAACAACAGTATTGAAACTAAGAGTTAATAACATACCACAGAATTATGTTTTTGCTAACCTACCAACGCAAAGCCTTTTTCCATACGTTAACTTTACCCGTCAATTGCTGAAACACTTTCCTAAAAAAGAATCAGCTTTGTTAATTGGCTTGGGAGCCGGCAGTTTGTTTAAGGTATTGAAAGATCAATACGCGTATGTGGAAACGGTTGAAATAGACAAAAGAATCTATGATTTCGGAGTTAAGTATTTTGGTATGCTTGAACATAAAGAACATTTTATTACTGACGGCAGATACTATATTAACTCAACAAAAAAAAAATACGACCTCATTATTGTGGATGTGATTATTGGAGAGAGCATTCCAGCTCAGTTAATTACCCTGGAAAGTTTTCGGCAGATCTATAAACTCTTAAATACAAATGGTACACTAATTATAGAACACGGTGGTGTAAAAGGCTTCACTGAAAACGCCTTTGTTCCTTCCATCTACAAAACACTTACGGCTACTGGTTTTCAGGTAAATCTTTTTAATCCACTACTTTCTGAAAAAATAGGAGATGTAATGTTTGTTGCTACTAAAAATCCACTTGATGTTAGTAAAATTAGTCTTTTGCCGGATGTTTTAATTAAGGGAGGTGCTCTTTTGCAGTACACTTTGCCAATCACCCTATTTGACTATAAGTCCTCAAACATTCTAACGGATGATAAAAATAATTTAGATGTTTTACTCAAATCACATTACTTTGAAATCCGAAAATCAATCAGAAAAGAACTCGCTTCCTTTAAGTCTAAAAAAAGTGATAGGCCGTTTTAATTAGTATTAAAAATGCTCTTATCTTTAAATTAAAAACGCGGATGAAAACTAAATTAATTTTGCTGATTCTGTTTTGGTGTTTTAATTCTTCTAACATAAAATCCCAAAACAAAACACCGTACGGTGATAATAAAGAAGTAGGAAAATATGTTGTACTGAATGGTGTCAAACATTATTATGAAGTGTATGGTAATGGAACACCATTATTGCTGATTCACGGAAATTCAACCCCCACCAGAGGTTGGGCGCCACAAATTGATTTTTTTTCAAAAAAATATAAAGTGTATTCCATTGATTGTCGGGGACGGGGCAAATCTGAACTTGGAAAAGATTCACTCACGTACATGCAACAAGCAAAAGATTTGGCTGAATTCATAAAAGCAATGAAAATGGATTCCGTTTACATTGTTGGAAAAAGTGACGGCGGAATTATTGGTATTTTATTGGGCATTTATTTTCCCGAACACATAAAAAAGATTGTTGCGTTTGGTGCTAATATGCAACCTGATTCAAATTCCTTGTATCCTTCAACAGTATTGGAAATACACCATGAGCGAGAAAAGGCAGACAAAATGCTGGCAGTAAAAGACACTGCAAAAAATTGGCTAATAGAACAGCAACGCAACCGAATGATGGAGTTCCAACCACACATTACTTCTGCAGACCTTCACAAAATAAAAATTCCGGTATTAGTGATGTCTACCGACCGTGACCTTATTAAAGAAGAACATACTTTTTTTATTTATAAAAATATTCCTTTTGCAAATCTGTGCATTCTTAGCGGAGAAAAACATGGTGTAGCAAAATTAAATCCAGATCTTTTTAATAAAACAGTAGATACATATTTGTCTCAACCTTTTAAAGCAAACGCTTTTAGATTTTCTGAATAATAAAATTGAACTCACGTTTTGTTCAAGTGTACTAACTACTATACTGCATAATTATGAAACACACTATTCTTTTTTTGGCAATTGGGTTGTTAGTATTACTCTCCTCATGCGAAAACAAAACCAAAACAGAATTAAAAGAAATATTACCACAGTATGAAGTGCTTGATAACCAAGACACAGTTAACTACTTAGATATAAATGGCCTAAGGCAAGGTCACTGGATTATTTACGAGATAGGACTTTCCAACATAAATGCATCCATAGCCTGCCCGATAGATTCTATTGTAAACGCAAAACCACTAACGTGTTCTTCGGGAAAATGTAAAATAGAAGAAGGTTTTTATAAAAATGATAAAAAAATTGGGCATTGGAAACACTTTAATAATAATAATGGAACAGTAAAAGATTCAACGGAATATAAAATCGAGGTCTAAACTACTCTAATTCATTTTTGCCGGCACGATGAGATTGAATTTTGGAATTTCAACATTAAACTCAGTACCATCTAATATTTTTAAAAGCGTGTAATACCCCTTCATGTGTCCCATTTCGCTGGTAAGATTGCAACCACTATTGTATTCAAATTTTTGACCCGGTTCTAAAACTGGAGTTTCCCCTACAACGCCTTCACCGTCAACCTCACGCGCGTCACCAATACTATCAAAAATATCCCAATGTCTTTTAAGTAATTGAACAGCATAATCACTTTTATTTTCGATACTGATAAAATAAACAAAGAAATAATGATTCTCCTTTGGCATACTGTGCTGAGGCCAGTATTTCACTTCCACCGAAATTTCAATATTATGCGTACTAATCTTAACCATTTACTAAGCACTAAATTAAAGTGTTTCAATCAAAAAAGCTAGTGAATAGTTTTTTTAACAAAAATCAAATTATTAGCGCTACACTTAACTAACAGTTAAATTTATGTTCAGCTTTTAAACAAAATATGGTTTATTAGTGATTCCTTTCTTACTTTTATCTATTTAAACAAGGATACTATTTATGAATCAATTACATAATTATGCCTGCGGTAAATGGGTGGCAGGAACAGATAAAGGACAAGATTTATTTAATGCCATAACGGGTGAAACCATTGCTACAACAAGCAGTAAAGGTATTGATTTTGGTCAGATGTGTGACTACGCAAGGAATGTGGGTGGTCCGAAACTAAGAAAAATGACCTTTCAAGAGCGTGGACTGATGTTGAAAGCTTTAGCCATGCATCTTTTAAATAAAAAAGAAGATTTTTATAAAGTAAGTTGGGCAACCGGAGCAACCCGAATTGATAGCTGGGTAGACATTGAAGGTGGTATTGGGAATTTATTTAGCTATGCCTCTTTGCGTCGCCAGTTTCCAAACGAAAGTTATTGTTATGACGGAGATGTAGCCAGACTTTCTAAGAACAACACTTTTATTGGTCACCATATTTGTGTACCAAAAGAAGGTGTTGCTATTCATATTAACGCCTTTAACTTCCCGGTTTGGGGGATGCTTGAAAAGGTGGCTGTAAACTGGTTAGCAGGAGTTCCTGCTATCGTAAAACCGGCAACCGTTACCTCCTTTTTAACCGAAGCTGTTGTAAAAGAAATTATTGCGAGTAAAATTTTACCAGAAGGTGCGCTTCAATTAATTTGTGGAAGCGCCAATGGTATTCTCGATCATGTGATGAATCAAGATGTTGTAACCTTTACTGGTTCTGCTTCTACAGGAAAAATGCTAAAAGCTCATCCACGCTTATTACAAGAATCTGTGCACTTTAATATGGAAGCAGATTCATTGAATTGCTGCGTTCTTGGAACAGATGTTACCACCGCAATGCCTGAGTTTGATATTTTTATTAAAGAAATTGCACGTGAAATAACTACAAAGGCAGGACAAAAATGTACGGCGGTTCGACGGATTATTGTGCCAGAAAACATGGTAGAAGATGTTCATATAGCATTGGGTAAACGACTGGCTCAGAGTATTATAGGAGATCCAAATGTAGAAGGTGTTAGAATGGGCTCTTTGGCTGGACAAGCACAACTCATTGAAGTAAAAGAAAAAGTTGAATTGCTTTCTAAAACTCAAAAAATAATCATTGGTGATTTTGAAAAATTTGAAGTGAAAGGCGCTGATAAACATAAAGGTGCGTTTATGCCTCCTATTATTTTCTTGAATGAAAAACCTTTTACGAATACAGATTGTCATAGTGTTGAAGCCTTTGGTCCTGTTAGTACCATTATGCCTTATAAAACAATCGATGAAGCTATTGAGTTAAGCAAAATGGGAAAAGGTAGTCTGGTAAGTAGTATCATTACTGCCGATGATCGTATTGCACGAATGTACACCATTGGTGCAGCCTGTATGCACGGACGAATTTTAGTTTTGAATAACGAATGTGCGAAAGAAAGCACAGGTCACGGTTCACCAATGCCATTATTGGTGCATGGTGGACCTGGTCGCGCTGGCGGAGGTGAAGAAATGGGCGGCAAACGTGGTGTGTTTCATTATTTGCAACGTACTGCTATTCAAGGTTCTCCAACAACCATAACCCATATTTTAAATCAATACCAACAAGGAGCAAAACAAATTGAAAAAGACATTCATCCTTTCCGTCAATACTTTGAGGATTTAGAAATTGGAGAAACCTTAATCACGGCAAAACATACCGTAACAGAGGCTGACGTGGTTAATTTTGCAAACGTAAGTGGAGATCATTTTTACGCCCATACAGATGTAACAAGTTTGGATGGAACTATTTTCACTGGTCGAGTTGCACATGGATACTACATTTTGAGCAAGGCAGCAGGATTATTTGTAAACGCAAAAAAGGGTCCAGTTTTATTAAATTACGGAATAGACGAGTGCCGTTTTACCAAACCTGTTTACATGGGAAGTACAATTGGTGTGCGTTTTACGTGTAAGGAAAAAATTGTTCAAGAGAAAAAAAATGAAGAGGATGTTGCCAAGGGAATTGTAAAATGGTTGGTAGATGTTTACGACGAAACCGGTGAAACCGTTGCTATTGCTACTATTCTAACTATGGTAAAAATGCGTAACCAAGATTAAAAACTTATTACAAATCAAAAAAATCACATTAAGACAATTTGTTATATTTGTTACACTAACTCAACACAAACATGAAAAAAATAATCAATACTCCAGATGCGCCATCCCCTATTGGACCTTATAATCAGGCAATAATTGTTGGAAACATTATGTTTATTAGCGGAACCATTGCTATGGATCTTCAAAGTAAACAATTGGTTAAAACAACCATTAAAGAAGAAACTAAAATGGTGATGGATTATATTGGCGCCATTCTAAAAGCTGGAGGTTGTACATTCGATAATGTGGTAAAAAGCACTATTTTTCTTAATGATATGAATAATTTTGTTCACGTAAATGAGGTTTACGCTTCTTATTTTAAGGGGGAATTTCCGGCACGTGCAACTATTCAGGCTGCACGCCTACCAAAAGATGCTAATGTAGAAATTAGCGTAGAAGCCATTCTTTTTTAAATAGTTAATCGGTTTTTTGTTAAAAAAGTGGTAAACATTTAACAATATTTGTAAAAATATTTGCTTTTTTGTTTTTTATCAATACCTTTACTTAACACACAAAAACAGACAACTATGAACATTTTTATTAGCAACATCAGTTTTAAAGTAAGAGAGCAATCTCTTAGCGAACTTTTCTCGCAGTACGGTGAAGTAACTAGCGTTAGAATCATTAAGGACAAGGAAACAAGACGTAGCAAAGGTTACGGGTTTGTTGAAATGTCAAATGATGCTGAAGCAAACGTCGCAATCAATGCATTAAATGGCACAGAACATTACGAACGTAATATTGTTGTAGCTGAAGCAAAAGGTAAAAAGGAGCCAGCTCCTGAATCACAACAGTAAAAAATAGACCCTTTAAAGAAAAAAGCCGAAAGAAAAAACTTTCGGCTTTTTTTATGAAGTTTATTTAATATTTAGTCAATATCTTTCGTCCAAAAAATCCATCTTCTTGCTATCTTTGCAGGATTTTTAAATTCACTGTACACTATGCCAAAAGATACCTCTATAAAATCCGTTTTAATCATAGGCTCAGGCCCTATTGTTATTGGACAAGCATGCGAATTTGACTACTCCGGTTCTCAATCGGCCAAAAGTCTTCGTGAAGAAGGAATTGAAGTAACCCTTATTAACTCCAATCCGGCTACAATTATGACGGATAAAGTTACTGCTGATAATATTTACCTACTACCCTTAGAAGTAAAATCAATTATTAAAATTCTTGAAGAACAAAAGATAGACGCTGTACTTCCAACCATGGGAGGACAAACTGCCTTAAACCTTGCACTTAAATGTGAGGATATGGGGATTTGGAAAAAATACAACGTAAAGATGATTGGTGTTGATATTGAAGCCATCAAAGTTACTGAAGACCGTGATCTTTTTAGAATACGCATGGAAGAGATAGGTGTCGCAATGGCCCCAAGCAAAATAGCAAAATCATTTCTTGAAGGAAAAAGTATCGCTCAGGAATTTGGATTCCCTCTGGTAATTCGTCCTTCGTTTACACTTGGTGGTAGTGGTGGATCGGTGGTATATGAAAAAGAAAATTTCGATGCCTTATTAAATCGCGGTCTACAAACATCTCCAATTCATGAAGTACTTATAGACAAAGCTGTATTAGGTTGGAAAGAATACGAATTAGAGCTATTGCGTGATAAAAATGATAATGTAGCCATTATTTGTTCCATTGAAAATTTTGACCCAATGGGTGTACACACAGGAGACAGTATTACAGTAGCTCCTGCAATGACTTTGAGCGATTCAACGTATCAAAAAATGCGTACCATGGCCATTAAGATGATGCGCAGTATTGGAAACTTTGCCGGTGGTTGTAATGTTCAGTTCGCGGTAAGTGATGATGCAAAAGAAGAAATTATTGCTATAGAAATTAATCCACGTGTATCGCGTTCTTCTGCCCTTGCAAGCAAAGCAACGGGGTATCCTATCGCACGTATAGCTAGCAAGCTGGCAATTGGTTATCATTTGGATGAACTCATTAATCAAATTACAAAATCTACTTCCGCTTATTTTGAACCAACGTTAGATTATGTGATCGTAAAAATTCCGCGTTGGAACTTCGATAAATTTAAAGGCTGTAACCGCGAACTTGGTTTCCAAATGAAATCGGTTGGTGAAGTAATGGCCATTGGAAGAAGTTTTCAGGAAGCCTTGCAAAAGGCCTGTCAGAGTTTAGAAATAAAACGTAATGGCTTAGGTGCCGACGGAAAAGAAATTACCGATCAGGCAGAACTATTGAGAGCGCTTGAGCGTCCGAGTTGGAACCGTTTGTTTATGATTTACGATGCCATGAAAATGGGAATTTCTATCAAAACCATTCAAAAGCTTACTCGCATTGATATGTGGTTTCTTCAGCAAATAGAAGAAATGATTGCTCTCGAAAACGAAATTGAAAAATTTGATTTAAAAAGTCTTTCAAAAGATCTCTTATACGAAGCAAAGCAAAAAGGGTATGCCGACCGTCAGATCGCTCACCTGGTGCGTTGCAAAGAAAGTGAAGTCTACGCTAAAAGAAATGATCTTGGTATAAAACGTGTTTACAAATTGGTAGATACCTGCGCGGCAGAGTTTGAAGCTAAAACGCCTTACTACTACTCTACTTTTGAAGATGAGAATGAAAGTGTATCAAGCAATAAGAAAAAAGTAGTGATTCTTGGTAGCGGACCTAACCGAATTGGTCAGGGTATAGAATTTGATTATAGTTGTGTGCATGGTGTTTTGGCTGCAAAAGAATGTGGTTACGAAACCATTATGATTAACTGTAATCCAGAAACCGTTAGTACTGATTTTAGTACTGCTGATAAATTATATTTTGAACCGGTGTTCTGGGAACACATTTACGATATCATTCTGCATGAAAAACCAGAAGGTGTAATTGTGCAACTGGGTGGACAAACCGCATTGAAGCTTGCAGAAAAGTTAGATAGATACGGCATCAAAATTATTGGCACCGACTTTAAATCACTTGACCTTGCGGAAGACCGTGGAAGTTTTTCTACGCTCTTAAAAAATAACAATATCCCCTACCCTGAGTTTGGAGTAATCGAAGATGCTGAAGAAGCGATCACACTTTCTAAAAGACTTGGTTTCCCTTTACTAGTTCGTCCGAGTTATGTATTAGGCGGACAAAGTATGAAGATTGTAATTAATGAGCAGGAGTTAGAGCAACACGTTGTAAAACTGTTGAACGATTTGCCTGATAATAAAGTATTGTTGGATCATTTTTTACAAGGAGCCATTGAAGCGGAAGCCGATGCTATTTGTGATGGTAAAGATGTTTACATCATTGGAATTATGGAGCACATTGAGCCAGCAGGTATTCACAGCGGTGATAGTTATGCTGTTCTTCCTCCATTTGATCTGAGTGCCGATGTAATTAAACAAATTGAACAACACACCCGCACCATTGCAGTAGCTTTAAATACCGTTGGTTTATTAAACATTCAGTTTGCTGTGAAAGATGGTAAAGTATATATCATCGAAGCAAATCCAAGAGCTTCGCGTACAGTGCCATTCATTGCCAAAGCTTATGATGAGCCTTATGTAAACTACGCTACTAAAGTAATGCTTGGTGCTAAAAAGGTAAAGGACTTTAAATTCGCTCCAAGAAAAATTGGTTACGCTATTAAGATTCCAGTATTTAGTTACGAAAAATTCCCTGAGATACAAAAAGAGCTTGGTCCTGAAATGAAGAGTACCGGTGAGGCAATCTACTTTATTGACAATTTACAGGATGAGTTTTTCCAAAACGTATACAGTGAAAGAAATTTATATTTAAGTAAATAAATTATTTATGAAAAAAATTAAGTACCCTGCCATAGCGATTGGTTTAATGTTTTTAGTTCATTGCAAAAGCACAAAAACTTCAAGTTCTGAAACAACAACACCAAGTCCTGTTGCAACTTTTACACCAAGTCCAAAACAGTTAGAAATCGTTGAAAAACGATGGGCAGGCACTCCTTTAGGAGATATTACTGAAGGACAAACAATTTTTACAACGAAATGTGTAAAATGTCACCAAGCATACGAAATAACGGGTTTTAGCGAGAAAAAATGGTTGCATGAAATTGATGACATGTCGCCAAAAGCGAAATTAACACCAGAAGAAAAACTGAAGTTGACCAAGCATATTTTATCTTACAGAGAAGCAAACACGGTTGCGAAGGCTAACTAAAACTACTCTATCTGTAGTTTTCCTTTATAGATTGTTTTTTCTTTCTCGCTTAAGGTAAAGTAATAAACACCAGAAGCTAAGCCTTTGGTTTTAATAGCGTTACTCCCTTGTTGCACAGCTTGTTTGTGAACTGATTGACCGAGCGATGACTCAATCGATAACATTGCTTTATCTAGTTTCATTTCAATCTTCAGTGCAAATTCACCGTTGTTAGGGTTGGGGAAAATCGAAATAGCTTTATTAAAATAATTTTGCGCATTCAATCCAACACATTCTTCAACCAATTGAGTATAAGAAGCGGTTATAAGACAGCCTAAAGGACTTATGGCGGTGAATGAATAAGTAGATGTAACGGTTGGTGAAACATTAATACTTAAGGCTGTGCTTCCCGTACTCCAAACGCCATTATTAGTTCCGGTCACAGATAATACTAACAATTCCCCAGCACAAATGATACTTTCTGGACTTACAATATGCATAGTGTTTTGCTCCAGTTGAATGTTAATTGTTTTTGTTATTGGTGCACATAAATCACTATTATTTAGGGTTAAGGTATAAATACCATTTACAGTAGTAGTGAGTGCTGGATTTACTGAAGTAAAACCAGATGGTCCTTTCCATTGGTAGGAAGCAAAGTTAGCTGGTGCTTTTAATTTTGCAATCGTATCACAACTCTTAAAATTTACAACTGAATCTGCTGCAATAAAATCTGTATTATTAATATTTACTTTTAAAGCGCCACATTGAGAATCGAAATATAGAAGTCCAAAATGACCACCTGCACTGCAGTCGGTTACAATTACGTTCAAATTAATTGTTTGACCGACATAGGGACTCAAATCGAAAGAGATAAGTTTCCAGCGATTGTAAATACTATTAGCAGAACTTGTTGACGTATAAGGCGCTCCACTTAGGCTGATTAAATAGGGAATAAACACTGTAGCTGTGCATTGAGAACTTGGGGCAGAAACAGAAAAACTGGAACAAGGAATAATACTATTTGTTGTGATGTTTGTAAGATTCATCTGAAGCCCGCCTGCATCACAACACCCATGACCAGGCGAAAAAACAGAAATAAAAGCCATCTGAAAAAAAGAATTTGCAGCAGTTACCAAAAAAGTCTTACTTAATTTTTCAATACTATAATCGCCGGTAATAGGGTCGTTAATCCGTAAAACCTTGTTTCCATAAAGTCCACCAGCAATGTGCGAGTTTGTTGCCGCCGCACCAGAAACAGTGCCAGTACCAAAAACTGAAAAAATGGGATAGTGTGTGCCAATGTTATTATCGATGTAGCCGCTTGGTGCACTGCAATCAATAATCTCAGAATTACCAGGCGGCGCAGGACAGCATCCCAAGAGATTGCAAGAATTAGCTCCAGTTAAACCACCAGGAAAATATTGAACAATTGTGTTAGTTGAACTAGAGGAGAGACTACCATTGTAACCACTATTAATGATCCAACCTGCAATTTGGGTTGAATTTGTAACCACTCCAGGACTTGAAGCCTCAAAATCTTCGTTGTTGCACCCGGCAAAAACGGTTTGTTTACTCTGCGGTTGCGGGTAATACGTTTGCTTTTGAACTAAATTGTACTTAGAATTTATGTACTCTCTTTTTGATACAAACAGTTTATATTTTAACTCTTGACCTAAAAAGTCCTGAGAAATAAGTCTGGTTCTTACAGAATTTTCATCAAAACCTTTGAGAGAATCTTCCGAAAAAAATTGAGCAAAGGCAGCACTAAAAGAAACAGTAAACGAAATTAAAACTAAAATAATTTTTGAATTCATGAGCTTTAGGTTTTAGGCAAGTCAAATATAATCAAAATCAAATTAGACGGTGTTTGCTTACTTAATTTTTTTATAGCCATCCTGCAAATAAGTGTTTTTTAAATTTACTCGCACAGGAGTAGTTGCAGGTTCTGGTAAAGTTAAGTATTGAACTCTATTTGTAGGGTTTATTCTAAAAATCTTATCGCCTTGTTGCACCTCAACTGACATGGTAAAACAATCATTAACTCTATCGAATTTAAAAATCAGTCTTGTTTTCTCTTGATCATAATTAAAGTTCCACTTTAAATAAGGAGAGTTTCTTTGATACAAATACTGATCAAAAAAACAGGACAAATCTTTTCCAGTCATTTCATTTACAAGTTCAATAAACTCACTTGTAGTTGTATTCTTGTAACATTTATTTTTAAAGAATGTTTTAAGAATGGCGAAAAAGAGTGTATCGTTGTTGACGTGATTTCTTAATGAGTGTAGCATAATAGCACCTTTGTTGTAAGGATCACCATCTTTATAATCTGAATAATAAACGTCCCGTGGTCCTACTACACTTTTTTTATTTTTAATGCCTATAGCTGTCCAATTCATATAATTCAAATAGCTTTGATATCCTTGAGTTCGCTCAACATACAAAGCCTCTGCGTAAGTCGCCATACCTTCATGAATCCAGAGATCTGAAAAATCATTTACAGATACAGCATTTCCCCACCATTCATGTGCGCTTTCGTGCAAAATGATGTAATCGAAACCAAAACCTCTTTCATTTCTATATCCATTGCCATAAGCAATGGCCGTTTGATGCTCCATACCAGCAAAAGGACTTTCCACTAATTTAAAACCATTCTTAACCCAGGGATATGTTCCAAACAGATCTTCATACACCTTTAAAATTTTAGCGGTTTGTAAAAAATGTGTTTTTGCCTTTTCAAAATTTTCAGGTAAAACGTAGTAGTTTAAATTCATTGTCTCACCATTTTCACACTCATATGGCTCTTCCATCTTTTTGTAATCTCCCACATAAAATGTTATGTTGTATGGATTTATGGAATAAGAAGTTTGCCAATGAAATGTTTTTTGATTTTTGTTTTCAGAGATAGAAATTAAATTTCCATTCGAAACCGCCGTCAACTCTTCTGGTACCGTAAGGTGTATTGAAATACTATCGGGCTCATCGCCTAAATAGGTTTTAACTGGGAGCCATGTCTGCGCCCCTAACCCTTCACAGGCGACCGAAACAAAAGGTTTTTTATTTTTGTCTTTTTTCCAAACAAACCCTCCTTCCCAGGGTGGTCGTTTTGCTACAATAGGTTTACCATGATAATACACGGCAACTTCCTGTTTTTTATTTTTTGAAATAAGCTCTATTTCAATTGCCGTGTAGCTGCGTTTATAAATTAAACGTTTAGAATTTTGAGTGATAGAGTCAATTACAAATTGCGCAGCTAAATCTAATTGTATTTTTTTTGATTCTTTTAAAAGCTCAAAACGTGTGGTCACAAAACCTGCTATATTTTTTTTATTTGTATTTATTGTAAGATGGATGTCATAATATTTTACATCGAAACAATTTCTGTTAGCGTTGTTATATCCGAGTAAAGAATCCTTGTAAGTGAACCTTGGTAGTTTTGAAGGATTTCTAGGCGTTTTATTTTTATAATTTAAGCCAATACTCATACACGACGACAGAAGTATGAGGACTAGAACATTACAGAAAAAAAGCAGATTAATTTTCATACCTCACCAAAAATATCAAATAATCTGGGTTCTTGTTAAAGGAAAATTATAGATTACCTAACCAGGGTTACAAAGCCTTGTAGTTCATGTACTTTTGAAAGATTATCGGTTAGAACAACCCTCCATGAGTAAACATCATTAATGTCTGTGGTTGTGATATCTTTTGCATATGGGTTAACTTCTAGTCCCCCATCCCATCCCAAATTTACATTGTTGCTTGAAAATATTTTATGTCCCCAGCGGTTATACACTTCAAATTTATAATTTTCGTACAACCACCCTGTTCCTTTTGGTAATAACACATCGTTCAGCCCATCATTGTTGGGAGTGAAAGCGTGCGGCATGTAAAAATTAAACCCTTCAAATACGCACACACTTCGAATTGTAGAATCTTTACACCCGTTTTCATTTTCTGTAAGTAATTTAATATCGTAGCAACCAGTGTCTCTAAAAGTATAATAGACATTTTTACTGGTTCCGAGTTTATTGTTATTCAAATACCATTTAAAATCAGAAGCATTGACCGAGGTGTTTTTAATTTCCACATTCTCTGCATCGTTTAAAGTGATAATTGTAGGATTTGTAATAAAACCTGCAGATGGCTTTACTAAAACATTTACGGCATTTGTATAAGTGTAAGAAGCCTTGCAATAATTGGAATCGGTTACCGTTAGACGTAAATTAAATTTCCCGGATTTTTCATAACAATAAAAAGTTGAATCGCCTTTCTGCTCAAATGGCCTTTCTCCAAAACTCCAGATAGCATTTTTCGAATTCGGCGTAACGTTTATAAAATTTGTACAAAAGGGTGCGCACCCCGCTTCATTCTCTTGTTTGTAAACTGGCTTTATAAAAGGATGTAACTTTATTGTAATTTCCTTAACACCTTTAGGAGAGCCACAGGCGTCATTCACGGTTAATGTGTAAGTTGGAATCACAATGCTTTCTACATAAATACTTGAACCCTTGCTCCCGCTTGGTAGCCATTCATAGCTATAGTTTCCGTCACCACCGGTTATAGTAGGTGTAATTTGTGCCGTTGTGCCAGGACAAATGCCCGCATTGGAACTATTTATATTAATTGAAATTTGAGGATTGACTTTTACGGTCACCGAATAAGAAGGTAAGGTGCAGCCCTTTGAATCGTAAACATTAAGGCTATAGATTGTAGTTACAGTGGGTTCAACATTTACGGTAGCTCCAGTTAATGAACCTGGATTCCAAATATAAGAGAGAGCTCCGGTTCCACCGAAAGCGCTTGCAGAAAGCTTTGCGTACTTGCCAATACAAATAGTTGGAGGTGTAACAGCAGAATAGGAAAATACAGCAAGTGTTGGAAAATTGATAGTATCGAAAGCTGGGCAACCAATATTATCAACAGCTTTTACCAAATAGAATCCTGCACATAAATTTGAAATAACACTATTTGTTGTAACCGGAAAACCTGTTAAACTATATGTAATTGGGAGAACAGCATTTTGAACATTTAAAAGCACGCTTCCATTACAGGCTTTATAACATTGAACTGGTGTAATGGTTAGAATATTTAGACTAACGGTACTTAAATTACCGATATAAGTATTCGTTGAATCTACACAAGCATGTGAGTCCATAATTATTGTTTTATAAGCCCCCGAACTTAATCCTGTTACAACATTGCCGTTCGTATTTACCGGTAAGGTGGTATAAGTATAAGGTGGGAAACCACCAGATACGGTTAAAGTAAACGCTCCATCTACAGCGCTACAATTTTCTTTTTTGACCACTGAAACGACATTAACAGAGGGTGCAGGTGGAACTGTAATCACACTGGTAGTAATGCAATTACTGGCATCAGAAAGATAAATGGTATAATTACCACTTGCTATATTGGATAAAGTTGCATTACCAGAAGCACCTGGATTCCATGAATAACTGTTTATTGCAACAGGTCCGTTAACAGAAACATGAATACTACCATTCGATTGATTGGGACATAGCGGTGATGTAACAGTGGAAGAGATAATTTGCTGCGCAGCCTGGTCTATTAAAATTGCATTGGTTTTTATACATCCTTTCGCATCTTTCGTAATAATAGATTGAAGACCGGCTGAAAGATTAGTTGCTATATTTCCCGGCGAAACCGAAATTGGATTACCGTTTACAGTGTAAGTAAATGGCGCAATACCACCACTAGTAGTAATGGTAGGTGAAATAGTTGAACTAAAACAGGGAATGAATGTACTTGAAAGTGTACTAACAATTATTGAAGGTTGCGTTACACTCACAACCTTAGTCACAGAACAATTTGAGCTATTAGTAGCCGTAACAGAATAGCTACCCGCAGGAATACCGGAAATGGAAGAATTTGTAGAATTATTCGACCACAACCATGTTACTGGTGGATCTGCTCCAATAAAAACAGCAGAAATGGCGCCAGTATTATCTCCGTGACAATTAAGAGAAGTGGTAGCAATATTAATATCTGAAGGACTGATATTAATATCCCATGACGCTTGAGTAATTACTGAACAGTTATTTGCACTAACAATTGTGAAATTAAACGTTGAACCTGGAGTAACAGAATTGCTTGTTATAAACGTATAAGTATTAGTTGCAGAAGTACCGCTGAAATCTGATGGTGAAGATGTAACAGTAAAAGGTGGCGTTGCTGGACTTTGTATGGTAACAGTTAGTTGACCTTTGGAATTTGTACAATTGTATCTTGGTATAAGATTATACTGAAGCACACACTGGCTCTTATTTCTTTGCAAAAAGCAAAAAAACATCACTAAAAAAACAAAACTATATTTAATTTTTTTCAAGCCTTAGAGTTACTGTAAAATTACAACTGCAAAGGTAAAGAACTTAGGCGTATTAATAATTGGCAGTGTTCACCTAATAAGTGGATTTAAGCTAATAAAACTAAATGAAATTTGACTATTTACCAGCCATAGGTTAAGCCAAAGATATGGGCACTGCCCGGGAAGGCCATTTTTGAAAAGGAATAAGAAAGAGCAAACCTTTTTACTTTAAACCCGAAACCAAAACTTAAGGCATTAAAACCTCTTCGTTCGGGAAGAGTCATTTCTTTTTGTCTTCTGTAGTTATAAGCAACTCTTAAATTAAAGTTTTTCGACAAAACAATCTCCGTTCCAATAACAATATGTCTCATAAAATTATCGCCGAATTTACCTGCTTTTACTTTAAATCTCTGAAAACTTGATGAATCTTGAGATGTTTGACTAAAATTTAATTGGCTTGATTTACCTGTGGTATCAATAGGACTCACATAATTCAAATTCCATTTTAATAATTGATCATACACTAAAAACAGGCGAAAAGGTGCTTTAACTAATTTTTTGCTAATTCCTAATTGAACGGTTTGAGGTAACTTTTCCTTCTCCCTACCTGTGGTATAATCTTTCCAAATAAAACCTACATTTTTAACCAATAAACTAATAGTGAGTGCTTTTTTATTGTGAAAAGTCACACCAAAATCAATTGCATTTCCAAAAGATTTGTACACATCATACTGAGAAATAATGGTTTTTAACGCGATACCAACATTAAACATTGAATCTGCCAATGGTTTAGCGTAATTAAGATTTAAGCAATTATCATTCGCTTTAAATGTGTTTGTTTTTTGTCCTAATTCGTCATAACCATCAAAATTCCCATAATTATATGTTTGAACGCTAATTGCTGCTGTGCCGTTTTGTTTGAGATTATGAGCGTACGCCAAATAAAAAAAATTCATATCACCAACATAATTGCAGTAATTGAAGCCTACCTGTTTCGTCATTCCATTATTTAGAAGCGAAGGGTTACTGTGAAGCAGGTTGACATCGTCGCCCCAAATACTCATATTACTTCCACCAAGCGCTGCTGCCCTTGCTGTCATAGGAATATCAAGAAATCGGTAAGTTTTTGTTCCGCCAATTTGCGAAAAGCTTTTAAGGGCAACAAAAACAGATATAAGAAGTGCTATCTTTTTCAACTGGATAATAACGGCGAATTTATACATTTAGTATGAGAAACGAACATAATTTATAAACTCATCATGTCCTTTAATTTAACCGCCTGCCGGCGAGAAATTTCAATCTCTTTACCGTCTTTTAATTTTACGTTTAAACCCCCATTAAACCAAGTCTCTACGCTTGCAATGTAACTCATATTAATCATGTGTTTACGACTGGCTCTGAAAAATTGTTTTTCATTTAGGCGGGTTTCCAGACTATTTAGACTTCGCAAAATGAGGGGACGGAAATTATCGAAATAAACACGAACATAATTTCCTTCCGATTCAAACAAACGGATATCCGATAGCTTTACGAACCAACACTTATCTCCGTCCTTAATGAAAACCATGTCTTTTTCGGTCAAAGGAGTATCATTATCAACACGGGAAGCTATTTCTTTAATTGATAATTTTTTGATCGTTTCGGCTAAGTCTTCAGCTTTAACAGGTTTTAAGAGGTAGTCAAAAGCATTTAATTTAAAAGCTTTAATGGCATGTTCGTCGTGAGCAGTTATAAAAACAACATCTACAGTAGCTGAGATCTCTTCTACAAGTTCAAGTCCTGTTTTTCCTGGCATCTGAATATCACAAAAAATAATATCGGGTTTTAATTCATTTATTTTTTCTTTAGCTTGTATGGCATCAGAACATTCTGCAATCACTTCTACTTCTTTATGAATAGCAAGAAGGTTCTTTAATTCCTGGCGCGCAAGGCGCTCATCATCAATTATTATGGCTTTCATTTACAGCTAATGTTTACACTTTCAAAGGTAAATTAATCTCAACAACTACCAAATCTTCTATTTCTTTTATCGAAATATTCCCGGCGTTTCCGTACAATAAATCAAGTCTTTGGATTGAATTTTTGAACCCAACTCCCGTTAACGGAGCTTCAGAATTAATTTTACCGGTGTTGGAAACTTGTATTTTAAGATTTGCGGCCTCTACACCGGCGCGTATTGAAATACGACCTTTACCAGGAAGCTTAGAAATACCATGTTTGATAGCATTCTCAACTTGTGATTGCACAATAAAGGGTGGTATGAGTACATTTAAAGCTTGTGCATCGATTTCGAAATCGTAATTCAGCCGCTCTTCGTAACGAATTTCTTCTAAATTAAGATAATCTTTTACTAACGAAATTTCTTCCCTTAATAAAATTTCTTTTCGTTTATCCATTAACAAAGTGTTCCTTAAAATATTAGACAGCTGAGTTACAGCATCTTTAGCTTTTGAAGGATTTTCGTCAATTAAAGCCCTGATACTGTTCATACAGTTAAAAATAAAATGCGGGTTTAACTGCGCTTTTAGACTATTTAATTCGGACTCTCTACTGGCAGCAAGATAGCGGAGCGAGTTTATTTCAGAACGCTTATAGTTTTGAAAATACTGAAATCCAAAATAAATAACATTCCACAAACAAAATATTACTGCGAAATTTATGACGGAAACAGAAACATCAACCGCAGTGAGATCTGCCAAAGCCAATCCGAAAATTTTTGATAAGGCTAATATCATCCCGAAGAAGATAATTCCTTTAATAAAACTAAATAAAACAATGTATATAAGTTGAGATGGAATTTTTAAATCCAAAATATGCAGACGAATGAGAAGGTGCCGGTAAAAATGTGAAATACCGATACCGATTGGCAGCATTAAAAAATAGATAAGGTATTCGCGGTAACCAGATTCAGAAGTTAATCCAAAAAAAATAGAGTTGATTACTATGTAAAATGACCAACCAAAAATCTGACAGTACCAATAAATATGATATTTCTTAACCACGCTTCGTTTCGCTGGTCAAGGTACTAAAAAATCAATTATTGATTGTCCATTGATTTTCGAATTTGCAAGCAAACTCTTTATCGAGTTTTATGTAAGTGATTTTTGAACGCTTTTTAATCCAATCGCGCACCAACTCTTTCTTTTTAGATTGATTTGCCATTGAAGAGAGACGTTGATAATCTTCTTTCAAATTGGCTTTATGCGGATCAATACGGGCTTTTAATTTTAAAATTCTATAACCTGGCTTCCCGTCAGGCGTTGAGAATTGCATCGGTTTACTCATATCGTCTGGTTGCATACTGTTTATAGTCGCAATCAAGTTTTTGTCGATCTGGCTCAACGTTTCATTATCAAAACGTGTAGATGCGTTTGAAGGATTAATCATTAAACCCGCGTTTTGTTTTGTTTCCTCATCATCACTGTATTTTTTTACAGCATCTTCAAAAGTTATTTTTCCCGATTTTATTTCCTCGTAAATTGTATCGAGTTTTAGTTTGCAATTATAAAAATCTTCGTTGCTCATTTTTGGCATAACAAGCACGTGACGCAAATCGACTAACTCACCTTTACGTTGTTCGAGTTGAATAAAATGATAGCCATACGGTGTTTCAAAAACATTCGAAATTTCGCCCTTTTTTAAACGAAAGGCCACGGCTTCAAAACTAGGATCCATAACACCTCTACCTACATTCTCATAACGACCACCGTCTTTTGCGGAACCTGGATCTTCGCTGTATAAACGGGCAATTGTACTAATACTAACTTCTCCTTTAATAACCCTTTGACGGTAGGCTTCTAAAGTTTCTCTGGCATCTATTTTTGCCTCGTGACTAAAAGATGGTTTTTTAACCAATTGCTCTAATTCAACTTCTGATTCAATAAGTGGTAAACTGTCTTCGGGAATGGAATTATAAAATTGTCTGATTTCAGCAGGTGTTAATTTTGCATCTCCGGTAATTTTGCCGTTCATTTTTTCGGCAACAAGTTGTTCTTGAATATCAGCTCTGAGCTCGTCTTTTAAAACATTGGTGCGTTTACCGTAAAACTCTTCCAACTTAGCTTCACTTCCAAACTGTTGAATAAAATAGTTCATTCTGCGCGTAAGTTCCGTCTCTATTTCAGCATCACCAACAACAACACTATCTCTATCTGCTTGCGCCACTAAAAGTTTTTGAAACACAAGCATTTCAAAAGCCATACACTTATCTATAGGAAGGCCTTGTTGATCGCGCTCAATCATACTGCTTTGCAAATCGCTTAATAGAATTGGGTATTTAGCAACAACACCAATAACTTTATCAAGTACCTGTTGCTGACCTTGCATCACAAAACCCGAAAAAGCAAGAAATAGAAAGAATTTTATTTTTAACATCAGCGGTAAATTTACTCAAAAAAGGATTGATGGGAAATCGGGATTTCTTAAAATTTGGTAAGATTTAGAAACCACACTAAATGTAAAATGAGGTTTTTAAACTAGTCAATAATTTAAACTCTTTTCAATGGATTTCCAACCAACTTTATAACCTTCAAAATTAGTCACAAAGCATAATTTTTCATTTTCATTACCATGTTAAAAGATCCTGGAAGTATTACTTTCTTTACGCTAATTTTTGTGCAGTACCTAGCCCCTTAAGAAAGTATTTTACGCTTGTGAAAATTTTTATATAGTAAACTCACAGTAATTGAAATTGAAATGTTAAAGTTAAAACTTGGCCTTAAATAAGAATATTTTGCGGTTTTATTGACTTTTATCAATTTATTTGTTTTTTTTTACGCAAACAAACTTTAACTCTAAAAACATGAAGTCTAATTACCTAAAAATTAAGCTGGGAGCCCTTTTGCTTACCGTTCTAACACTTAAGTTAGGAGCACAGTTTTCTGGTGTTGTTACAATCAATAACACCTTACCTGCATCTTCAACAAATTTTACAAGTTTTGCGACTTTTGCGGCGTCTATCAATGCCGTTGGCGTAAACGGTCCATTAACAGTAAATGTGGCCTCAGGAAGCGGCCCTTACACTGAACAGGTGAATTTTACTGCAATTGTTGGCACCTCTTCCACCAACACTATAACTATGAATGGAAATGGTTGTACTATATCCTATAATGCAACTCTGGCCGCCTTACCTCATACCTTTATGCTTAGTGGTGCTGACTACATGAAAGTAAACAACCTAAATATAATAGGAACAGGTACTTCATATGCACTGGCCTTACATTTATGGAACTCTTCAGATTTTAATAGTTTTACTAATTGTACTATTACAGTAAACCCAAATACTACCCTTGCGGCAATTACTCCCGTTTCTGTTAGTGGGTCTAGCACAAGTCCAACAACGAGTGGACTAAGTAATAATAATCAGTGGACATCTTGTTTCACTAATAATGGATATTATGGGTTTTGTTTTTACAGTACTACTGCCACTCCTTTTATGTTAGGTAACAAAGTTATTAATTGCAGAATTGCCGATACTTATTATGCAGGAATCTATTCTTATTATACCACAGACCATACATTCAAAGGCAATATTATCGAACGTCCCACTCGAACAACACACACAACCAGTTACGGGATATTTTTGAACGGAAATCAACTTAGAATACTTATTGATGGTAACCATATTAGAAACGTGTTTTCAGTTACTAACACTACTAATATTTACTACGGCATGTATTTGGCTTCTTCCGCAACTGTAGGAAATGAGATTGTTGTTTCAAATAATATCATCTCCGATATAAAAAGTAATGCTGCTATCTATGGAATATATAACGGAGGTTATACATACCAAAACATCATTCATAATACTATTTCTTTAGATGATCCTAATTCTACTGCTGGTGCAACATACGGGCTGCAACTTTACACAGGTCCTTTCGTTATAAAAAACAATATTATTTCGATTACCAGAGGGGGAACAGGCGCTAAATTTTGCATTTGGTACAGTGGAACAGCTACAAACTTTAAATCTGATTACAACGTACTTTATATGAATTCGCCAGCGGGTACTAATAACCTTGCCTATATGAACGCTAACCTTGCAAATTTATCAGCGTTAAAGGCAAGTAATAGTAATGTATTAGACCAAAATAGTAAAGACAATGATCCTGTTTATACTGCTTTAGGTGCTAACTATGCGCCTACAGCACTTGCAATAAATAATATGGGCGATGCTTTAGGCACACTAGCCGATTTCAATAATTTTACACGTAGCTTGCCAACACCTGATCCAGGTGCAATTGAATTTTACACCCAAACCTGTATCGGTCAACCATCTACAACATCTATCATTACTCCAACAATGGTGTATTGCCCAGGCACAACAGTTAGTGTCTCCTTCAGTGCTAATAACTATACCTTTGCCGGACTAAATTATCAATGGCAATCATCAACAGTTTCTCCTTTAGGTCCCTTTACCGCAATACCCGGAGCGACCTTAACCAATTTAGCAACTTCGCCCTTGGTTAACGTTACAACCTATTACAGTAATGTAGTTGTTTGTCCTGGTAGTGGCACACTAAATTTGCCTTCTAGTCCCGTAAATATGGTGGTAACTACCACCAGTGTAGTACCTTATTTGGAGAGCTTCGAATCTCTAAACTCCCAAAATAGATTGCCAAACTGTTCTTGGGCTGTAAACAACTCTGTTACTGCTTTAACTCAAACAATTTCTAATCCAAACGGTAGAATTCCACGTACTGGTTCGAATTTTGCGATGTTTTCAAATAGTCCAATAGGAGCTAATTATTTTTACTCGAATGGAATATCTCTTGACGCTGGTAAAACTTATTCAGCATCATTATGGTATCTTACGGAATCTGTCGGATACACTAATTGGACAGACTTATCTATTTTAGTAGGATCAAATCAATCTCCAACAGGTCTTACTCCTATCGTTTCAACAAATGGACCAGCCATAAGCGCAACACACAAATTACTGTCTAACACCTTTACGGTTGCTGCTAACGGAATTTATTATATAGCTGTAAAAGCTACATCAACTGCTGGAAGTGCTGCTTATTTATCATGGGATGATTTGGAAATCACTCTTCCTTGCTCTCTAAATGGACCAACAGTTTCTCTTAGCGTCAATTCTTCGACTGTTTGTAGTGATAAACCTTTTCAGATTTCTGCAGTTGGTGCTGATACATACACATGGAGTACTTCCGAAAATACATCGGTAATAACAGTTACGCCGATGATCACAACCACAGGCTATACAGTGATGGCAACTAAAGCTCTTACAGGCTGTACGGCTAAATTTGTTCAAAACATTACTGTGTTTCCTTCGCCAGAACTATTTATTACTTCAAACATGGATATTGTTTGTGCTGGATCACCTGTAAATCTTGGCGGACTAGGCACAAATATTGTTTCTTTTAGTTGGGAGAATGGCGTGACCCAACCAGCTAATGTCGTTTATCCAACAACGAGTACTACCTATTCTTTATCTGGTTCAAATATTTACGGATGTAGTTCAATAGCAACAAAATTTATTTTAGTAAAACCATTGCCAAATATTAGTGCAACAAGTACTTCTTCACAAATATGCTCTGGTGAGTCTGTAAAGTTAAGCGCTACAGGTGCCTCAACTTACAATTGGGTTTCGAATACATCAGCAATTTTATACATTGGCAGTACTATTGTTATTAATCCTACTAGTTCAGCTTCGTTTACAATAACGGGTACTGATTCTAACGGCTGCTCTAATAAGGGTAGTTACATTTTATCAGTAAATGACTGTACCGGATTAAATAAAGTTACCGAAGAATTTAACCCTATAAGAGCATATCCAAATCCAAACAATGGGTTGTTTATCCTAGAAACATCTGCTGGTAATGAAAAAACAATTGAATTAGTTGATATAACGGGGCGTATTGTTTTATCAGATGTAATTCATAGTGAGAAAACAGAAATAGATATAAATAATCTATCTTCTGGTGTTTATTATTTGAAAATTAAGTCAGAGAAAAACGTGGAGGTTGTTAAAATTATTAAAGGTAATTAAACTGAGTTAAAAAATTAATTTCAATATAGAGTAATAGATTCGCTTTGCCTGTTTTGTTGGAATAACTATACTAGTTTTATTATTGAGGTTAGGGGCGCACCTGTATATATGCTTATTCTTATACAGCTGCGCCTCAAACTTTTACAATTTTACCTTGTGTTTCAACAATAGCTTTCACTGTTGGGAAATAAATACGGATTTAATCTGTTTTAATAGAAAATCGCGGAAGATTATCAAGTTAACGCTTAATCTCAAATGTCTGATACCCCATTACTTCCTGTTCTTCTGATTCCACTTCTGTTACATCGGCTAAACGGGAACCGAGATTACACCACTCAATAAATTTGTTGATTCCTTCCTCCAATCCTTCTGCGTGAATTAATACACTTTTATCATGTTGGTTTTTTACAAAACCTGTAAGATTATTTTTGTGTGCAGTCGCCTGAGCGTTAAACCTATATCCTACCCCTTGAACCTTTCCTTTAACCACTATTTTATAACTGCGAATCATTGAACTAAGTACTTATTTTGTTGCGTTAATCAAGTTTAAATTTGTTTCTCCAATAATTCTAAAAGCAGTACGTCTGTTTTTTTGATGCGCAGCTTCAAATTCAGGACTTTTATCCACCATGGCATCAATATCTACTTGGGGAATAATAGGCTTACTTTCTCCGTATCCACGAGCATTTAAATGGTTCTTATCAATACCGTGTTGAATTAAATAATCAACGCAACTTTGCGCTCGCGCTTGCGACAGCTTTAAATTGTAAGCATCATTACCTCTGGAATCGGTGTGCGAACTTAATTCTATACTAAGATTATCATTAAGCTTTAGAAGGTCTACAATTTTATCCAAAACTTCCATCGATTTTGGCCTCAAGGTTGCTTTATTAAAATCGTACTCCACCCCTTCAATTTCAATGTCACCTTCTGGTATTGGAATAAGTTCAAAATTTTCTTCAAAATGTTTACTATCGGTTAAGCCCTTTGTAATAACACTGGCAGACTTTCCGAAATATTTACTTTTTTGTGCTTTTAAAAAGTACTCGAAGTTGGCTTTAAGTTCTGTTTTATAATAGCCTTGCTCATCGGTTACTACATAAAAAGGTTCATCGTTATCGTGAACGTCTCTTATTGTAACGAGTGCTGAGGGAATAGGGAGTCCTGTAGTTTCGTCGGTTACCACACCTTCCAAATCAAATTTAATTGGATCATTTTCGTAGGAATAAATATTGTAGCAATGCCCTCCTTCACAATCTAAACGATCACTTGATAAAAATCCTTTTGTACCCAGTCTGTTTGTTACATAATAAGCGTCGTCTTTGGAAGAATTTATCGGCCGATTTAAATTAACTGGTACCTGATAAATAGAATCATCCACATTTAAACTTGATTTAAATATGTCTAAGCCACCAAGTCCTGGTAGTCCGTTTGAACTAAAGTAAAGTGTATTACTGATATCGTGGTAGAAAGGTGTTACCTCGTCGGCGGGCGTATTAATTTCATCACCAAGATTTGTAGCGTCACCAACAAAACCGTTCTCATCAATGGAGGCCATCCAAATGTCAAAACCACCTTTACCACCGGGGCGATTTGAAGAAAAGAATAATCGGTGACCATCGGCTGTAACAAAAGGATGATGGGACTTGTAACCAGGCATGTTAATATTTGTTCCTAGCTTCATTGCTTCAAAAAACTTTCCACCGGTTGTTCTGGCCATATAAATAAACGCTTCGTAACGGTTATTATCACTCCAGCGTGTGAAGAGCATCACCTCTTCAGGTGTAAAAACGCCAGATCCTTCATGAAGAGAGGTGTTTACAGGTCTTCCAAAATTTATAGGACGTTGCCAAATAGTATCTTCCAGAGTAGAATAATATAAATCGCAATAGTATCTTGAATCTTGTTTTTCGGGATCAGTAACAACGCCACCTCTTCTTGAACTCGTAAAAATCACCTTTTCATCGCTGAGATAATACATGGTACCAAAATTACTTGTGCCGCGGTTAAACACAAGTGTATCCATCATTCGAATGTTTGCCTTTGTTGGCGCTAATGTATCTAAGGCAAAATAGCACCACGTTTCACGCCTCGCCGCTAACAAAATAAGTGAATCTGTTCCTTCCTTTTCTGCCACAAAGGAATCGAAGGCTTTCAGAGCCACGTCGTATTTTTTCTGATGCATTAAACTGATTCCATAATAGTAACCAGCATCTTTATACACTTTTCTTTCAACACATTTATTATAGGCGTCAGCTGCATGGGAGTAGTCAAAGTTTAAACGATAACTCTGTGCTAAACGGTATAAAATAAAGTCATATTTACTTGATTGAACCAGATCTGCTTTAACAATGTTGATACTGTCTTTCTTCTTTGTTATTTCAAGCTCGGGAACTTTAAACAAGGAAGGCATTTTTAAGTTCACTAATTGAGGTTCATATGGCAAAACGTAGCTTCGTAACACAGTCGTATCGTCTAAAACTTTTAAATAATAAATGGCCGCATTTGCGTAATCTCTTTTCGCATAAGATTCGTCTGCAAGGTCAATCCATACTTTTTTTGACTGTGAATTAGCTACAGAAGCTATAAACAGGCAACATAAAAATAAAATTGATTTCTTTAACAACATACTATTACTAGAGACGTGGACAGTTTTTAATTTCAGTGTTTTTTGTTTTTTTACCCAACCAGGTTAATGATAATTCGTATGCGCCACGAGTTTTTGAAATACCTCTCAGGGTCGATGTATTAAAATCGTAGGACATTTTAAAAATATAATTATCCTTTTTTAATCCAACATAGAGAATACTTGCATCTTTAACTCTGTACGTATAGCCGGCAAGAGCAAAAAACTTTTCACCTTTAAAATAGTAACCAGCATCAAGTGCGTAAGTTTGTTGAATATTTTTAGCTTGTGCGTAAATTAAAATTTTCGGGATCACATAAAGAATTTCACTAACATTTACCCTAACACCCGCATGTATATAATACCTGCGGGGCAAACGATTATCACCGCCCAAAAAACTCTCCTTTGGCTTGGTTAAATTAAATGCACTAAAACCCAAAAAAGGATTAAAGCGAGATTGTTGTTTTCCATAAAAATAAAGTGCTCCAAAATTTATCACTTCCTGATATTGCGAGGTTCCAGTGAAATTTTCACCACTGGCTATAGACTTATCAAACGATCCACCGTTTGCAGTCGTCCATTGCGAATCGAAAGAAAGAATACCGTATTCAATATGTTTTTGATTAAAACCTAATTGAAGTCCAAAGGAAAGATTATGAAATTTCTTTTTATCAATTGGAACGGCATAAGCCGCAGAAACTAACAACTGCAATACATTATAATTGCCTGCACCAGCACGCATATTTGTAATCTGTCCACCAAAGCCCCATTTACCTTTTGGTACATCAAAGCTAACAAGTGCCGTTGTGAAGGGTTTAAAAGCGAGAGCATTCCACTGGTTACGAAAATGGATGTGTGCTCTCATTTTTGTTTCAATTAAACCAGTCATAGCAGGATTTAAAAAAATAGGCGCTGCATCGTACATACTCAAGTGAAAATCCTGAGCATGACCCAAAAGAACACATCCCACTAAAAAAGTAACTAAATATTTTTTTACACGTGTCATTATCTTAAAAGTGTAACGTCACCATTTTTTTTAACCTGCCGGTTATTATACATATCCGCAACCAATGTCCATACATAAACCCCAACTGGTTGGTCTATGCCATTCTTTCTACCGTCCCATCCAATATTTTGATCTGCTGTTTCAAATACCAATTCACCCCAATTATTATACACTCTGAATAACATTTTTAAAAATGGCCCTCCCTTAACTAACAAGAGATCGTTCTTACCATCACTGTTAGGTGTGAAAGCACCTGGAAGCTGCGGAAGTAAGGTTACATCAATATCCTTTCTTAATGTATCTGTGCATCCTGCAAAATCTGTAACGGTAAGTTTAATACTAAATAAACCCGCTTGCTGAAAGGTGTGAACAGGCGCTTGTTCGGATGAAGCTCCGTCGTCGCCAAACTCCCAAAACCATTGGTCAATATTGCCAACCGGTGTTGTAAAATCAGCAAAATAAACAGGCTCTTGCACAACAGAAGGATTATTTGTTAACCCAAATTCAGCTTTTGGCTTTGGAAACACATCCACATACTCGCGATGCGGATCAGAAACACAACCCAGACTAGGAGATAAACCTGCTGGTGTGGCAGTAACCGTTAGAAAGGCTGAAAACCTTTCTGCTGTTGCATAGGCATGCGCAACAGTTGTTGTGGGAATACTGGTAAAAAGTGGTGGAACATTAAATTTAATGCTATCACCAAATTCCCATTGCCAGGCAACAATCGGATCTGAACCAGGAGGAGCAATTGATTTATTTGTAAATATTGCAGGAAAGTCTTGGCAAGCAGCAGAAACTTTAAAATCTGCAAGCGGTAATGGTTTGATCCGAATTAAAGTATCAAACACATCCGGACATTCAATGTTTAACAAGCTTACACCCGTAACCGTTACAGTAACCACATATTGTTGGGCTACTGTATATGTTTTAATAGGATTAGGACTTGTTGAACCTCCTGTTGGAGAATTGTCTCCGAAATCCCAATTCCACTTTAAGAAGGCAGTACCATTTGAAAGGGAGGCGTCACTAAATATTAAAGGAGAATTTACACAACGTTTAGGAGAAAACGTAAAACGAGCGCTTGGAGAGGGAATAAAGGACGCTGTGAATGCTGCTGAGGAAGGAGGACATAATTGATTGTTTGTTGATGTTAATGTTAATATCACAAAACCATTTGTTATATCCGCTTCACTGGGAAGGTAGGATCCAAAAAGAAAATTTGAGCCAGGCGTGAAGGTACCTGGACTAGTGGTACTGCTACTTGTGCTCCATTCGCCAGAATTGGTGTAACCTGACACAGTGCCCGTTAAGGCAATTTGAGCGTTCTTACACACTGGAATAAATGTTTCGTTAACCTTTACAATAGGAGCTGCAAGGATTGATACCATAAAAGAATCCTTTTTCGCAGGGCAAATACCACCGGCACTTTCAAGAATAAAATATACAAAATTAGTATCAAGTGAACTTAAACTATAAGTTGTATTTACCGGAGTGTTTTGTGGTTGCTGATTGGAGAATGCACCATGGCTGTTATTAGAACTCCAAATTCCTTGCGGGGCACCACTGATTGTGCCGCTCAAAGGAATCGTAATTGCGCCAGCGCAAACTGTTGAAGTTGACGGTAAAAATAATAAGGGTTCGGGCACAACTGTTACCAACATAGTCGCGCTCTCACTGGCGCACAAGCCGTCGGCTATTGAACTTAAAGTGAGTGTAATGTTATTTTGCAAAAGATCACCAGGACTTAGAATATACGTTGCTGTTGGCGACGTGTTAGTTAAAGTATAGGCACCTGTTCCGCCTTGCCATATTCCAGCCGTAGTTCCGCTAATACTTCCATTCAATGCAAGAGTACTTGAGTTTGTACAAACAACGCCATTGTTTGGCACAATTGCTACAACTGGAGGATCAATAAAACCAACAGTTAACGTTTTTACCGTATTTGGACATCCATCTAGAGGCACAGAACTGGTAAGACTTAAAGTAATTGTATTTAATGTGAGATCGGCCTGAGACGGCGTGTAGGTAGTTACCAGTCCGGGTACTCCAAAAATACCACCATTTCCTCCACTCCATTGACCAGCCTGAGCTTGAACATTTGATAACGTGCCACTTAAAATAACAGGGAAGATGTTATTTTTACACATAACGGTTCCAGAACTTACGGAAACCTTAGGGCGTTGATTAATGACGAGTTTAACGGAATCTGTTACACTTCTACAACTGCCAACCGAAGATAAATATAAAGTAATTGTTTTAGTTGGCGAAACAGACGTTGTGTCGTTTATAGAAACCGTATAAACAGCAGAAATAATATTTACCGAAGAAATATAATTAGAGGCTGTAGGAATTGCGCCAGAAGCCCCTCCATTTATGGTAACCGTTCCGTTATTATAACTAGTACTCCATACACCCGAAATATCAGCGCCGGTGATAGTGCCAGTTAGAACGACCGTGCCACCCGAACCGGCACAAATAGGACTTAATGTTTGTGTTTGTACAACAGTTTTTCTTAAAAAGGCAGACATATAGTGGAACAATCCACCGCTTGTTAAATCGCCATCAAACACACCCAAAGCAAATTCATCTGTATTGTTGCCAATGGTATATGAACCAATTGGCAAGACACCGGTGGAATATAAACTTATTTGTGCACCCCAAAACGGTCCGCCCTGCAAAGTCGCTGTACCTGGAACTACTGTAAATGCTGCCGCCGGCACTAATGTGGTTGAACCATTTAAAGTAAAAGTACTTTGTGATCCATTTTTGCAAAGAATGTTTAATGCAAATTTCTGTGGTGTGTTTCTCGAAAAAGCTACTAATTTAGAACCGGCACAACTCAGAGGTGGTAACAAAGCTGCGCCTAACTCACAACCAATTCCACTTAAATGATACACATATACATTTTTATCAGCATGAACATAGGTTAAATCAGTGGTCAGAGTATCAACATAAGTATCGCCTTTGTTTAAGTATGTGAATGTTGGCGTACCACCGGCATTAATGGTTAATTGCGTGAAATTCTCTGTAGCCACAATAAAGGCTGATTCTTTCATGCCAGGGTTACCTGCACCGAGTTGGTTTTCTCTGAACAACTGACCGCGGTTTATGATATAGTCTTTGCCAACCACATCCACGGGTACTATCTGATCACCTACCAAATCATAACAGCCCATTCCTCCCCAAGTACTTACCCCAGGCTCTGCAGTACTCGAATGAATATTATTTATGGAGTCATCTGCAACCGTGACCCCTATTGGTTTATCAGAAACAATGATTGTCCCCGATAAATTTTTTCCGGGTAAATATGTATTTTGAACAAGGTTCTCTATGTTATAACAACTACCTGGTGAAGGCAATAAAACACTATAGGTTACATTAGCAATATGACCAACTACGTTACAACGTGGTGTAATCCATACCACTGTATTAGGCATAGTGGCAACTATGGCAATTTGCTGTTTTGGCTGCGATACGCCGGCGGGTGTATTTGCTCTATCACCAAGAGTCCTGTTTCTGTATAACGTTTGTTGTGGACAAACAAATTCAGTACCTAATCCATTTTGTCCTTTTAAAGAAAATGTTTCAGGATTATTATAACCTGGGGGTTGACAAATAACATCGTACACCGAGGTAATATTAGAACTTGCAGAAATGTATAAACCGTAAGGAACCACCATATTTGCAGGTTTTGTCTCCAAGGAATCGAAACCAACATTAGGCGTTAACGTTGATGGTGGACCAGCGGCTATTTTATCTCTCCAAAAAGTGTAATTAAATGTAGTGTTTGGTCCAATTACAATTACCGTATCGTATTTGTTTGGTGCAATGGCGGCTGGTTGTCTTAAATGAACTGTTGTTGAGAGAGCTGAAAAAGTGGAAAGGTGTACAACAATGTCCTGCCTTTCGGTATGATCGGGTGTAGACCAAGGTGCAGCAAACCAAAACGCAGTATCTATCTGAGCAACCGAATTAGTTGCTTTGATTACAAAAACCAAAAATAACACTATGACTTTAGTTTTTATTTTCATACTAATTATTAGGTTCAGTTTCGGTTTTAACTTCTGGTTCTTTTTTTATTTCAGAATCAGGAGTATTGGTTGGTTGTTCTTCAATTACAGTCGGCACCGTTGCTTCAGGTGCTTGTTCAGAAGTTGTTTCTGACTCGGTTTTCACTTCTGGTTCTGATATTTTATCCGGTGCAACTTCTTCTGATTTTGGTTCAGTAATTGTTTCTGGAGTAGGTTCCTCAACTTTTTGTATTTCAGTCTCCACCGGTTTTTCTTTCTCCTCTTCCTTTTTATTAGAGTCTTCTTCTTTTTTCTTTTTACTTTTTAAATTCGTTTTTAATGAGTTATCAATCTTATTTAATTCTTCTTCATCGGCATCTTGTATCAAATCACTTTTAGATTTCTTTTTCTTAAACGGTATCAAATAAGACACTACGATCTCGTGACTTCCTGTTGAGTATTTTTTCAAAGCGCTTAAAGTAATATCGTAACTGTAGGCAAAACTTAGCTGGTTATCTATTTTACAGCCTATCATAAAACAGGCTGAAGAGGTATGGCGGTAGCTGAAACCTGCCCAAATCATATCGTCGTAAATAATCCGTGCATTATATTCTAACTGGTATGGTGCAGGACTATTTGTGCGTGCTAAAATGGTTGGTTGAATAACCCACGTTTTATTAAGATGAAAATTATAACCTGTGTAGGCATAAAAATGTGTTGTGTTTCTTCCAGTTGAATTATCCCAATAAAGCTTAGAATTAATCATGTGCTGATCGCTAAACCCTAGGAAGAAATTCTTGGTATAAAAATAAAACCCAGCATTCGCGTCAAAAGACAAGGCGCGCAAAACATCAGATCTTAAAAAACTATCGTCATGGTCGTAAGGTTTTGCATCGTAAACTCTTAATTTATGTTGAATGCCACCAATGCCCAAGCCAAAATTAATGGCTGCTTTTTTATTAATTTTTAAATGATAACTGTAACTCACATAAAAGTTAGTTTTTTGAAGCAACCCTATTTGCTCGGTCATTATAAGTGCTCCCAGCGCCATGTTTGGTTTTTTCTTAAGCTTACCATAACCACTCAGCATAAAGGTTTTGGGTGCCCCATCAAATCCAACCCACTGATTTCTATAACCAATATTAAATTGTGTACCATCCTCCACCCCAGCATATGCTGAATTATAGAGATATTGATTCATTAAATAATTTGTATACAACGTTTGTTGTTGACCGAGCGCCAAAGCCACCGTCATCAAGAACAGAGAGGTTATATATTTTTTTATTTTCATTTTATGTCTAAGAACTCTATATACGATCAATGCGATCAAAAGGTTCTATTTAATCAAGGTTAAAGTGCCTTTAATTACTGGCGTGTTATCCTTATCATGCAAATTAATCGTGTAAAAATAAGCCCCTACAGGCAACGGGTCTCCCAAATAGCTGCCATCCCAAGCATTTTTGTAACCTATACTTTTAAAAATACGTACCCCCCAACGGTTATAAATTTCAATTTCGGCAGTTGGAAAATAAACATCAATAAATTCTAAACGCCAAAGATCATTCTTACCATCATCGTTTGGTGTAACAATATTTGGAATGAGTTTTACGATATCCGATACTATCGTGGATATTCTAATCTCACTTGTGAAGGTGCTGGGGCATCCAAACAAATCGGTTATTTTAAGCGTTACAACATAAAGGCCATTTTGATTGTAAAAAGTTGAAGGATATTTTAAGTTACTTGTTTCCCCGTTTCCAAAATCCCAAGTCCAACTTTCAGCGTAAGAAGACGTGTCTCTAAACAAAACATTCGCTCCTAGGCCTGCTATAGAATTATTGATGTGAACAAATTTGGCAACGGGGCGCGGTGTAATGTTAACCGACTTAGAAATAACCGATTGGCAGCCCTTATTGGAAGTAACAATGTGGGTAATACTATACAAACCTTCGCTTGGAAAAACTACGGAAGTATCTACTGAATTAGAAAACCCAAAACCTCCAAAATCCCAAAAATGACCGCCAGGTAAAATTGTTGAAGGTGCTGCAATTGATGAATTATCTTTAAACAAGATAAGCTGTGCCGAACCACTGCAAGAGCGACTAAATGAAAAATTTACATTTGGCAATTCATAAATCACAACAGGTTTTATAACAGTATCTGCACAATTAAAACTATTTATTACTATCAGTTGCGCAGAAAACGTGCCAACGTTTGAATAAGTGTGTGAAGGATACAGTAATGTTGATGGCGCCGAATTATCTCCAAAATCCCACTTCCACGATTTTAAAACACCTACTCCCGATAGGTTAACCGATTGATCGCCAAAGTCTGTAAGTTTCCCCAAACACACCGAAGTGACCGAATAATTTGCAAAAGGTTTGCTTTGAAAATTAACACGTACAACATCACTTGTACTTAAACACAAACCGTTATTACTACTCGTTAAGGTTAGGGTAACAAACCCTGTTAACACTTCAGAAGGAGTTCCGATATACGTTGCTGTTAAAACGCTATTGGATGGTAAAAATGAGCCTGAGCCACCAGACCAAAGGCCAGTGTTTGTAACCGTTCCGGTGACTGCGCCTGATAAAACACCACGCGGATCATTTACACAGGCATTTACATCACCACCCGCATTTGCGTAAGAAGGTTCTGTAAATAAAATACTCACACTATCTTTCACAGAGAAACACGCACCGTTGTTAGTACTTTCCAAATAAAGCTTAAGGTTTGGCATAGCAACATCGTTTATACTGGGAATATAATTTGTGCTCAAAGCCACATTATTTGGTGAAAAAATACCAGTACCATTTGTCTGCCAAATACCTGTAGAAGTGGTTGTACCAGAAATTAGCCCGTTTAATGAAACTGTAGCATTATTCGAACATTTGATAATAGGATTTATCGTACTTGCTTTTATAAGCGGTGCTTTATTGATGATGATCAAAACAGAATCATTTACGGCATTACAACCAGCGTTATTCGTGCTCGTTAAGATAAAATAAAGCTGACTTAACGTAGTGTCTGATGATGATAATTGATAGGTAGGCGTAAAGCTATTTATTCCGGAAACAAATGTACCGCTACCTGGAGCCTTAACATTCCAAACTCCTTGATTGGTTGCACCAAAAACATTGCCGTTTAAGTGTAAAATTGGATTGTTTCCACAAATAATAGAACTTGAACCCGCGCTTACAATTGGAGGTTGCTTTACGTGTAATTGAAATGTATCGGACGTGTTCGGACAAATACCTGTGCTGCTAAGAATAAACTTTACGTAACGATTATTAATCGGAATGGACAGAGCGTTGTTTGTTGTATCTAAAAGGCTTGGTGTATAAATATTATTCGTTAATTGTGTATTGCCAGAGGACAAAGTACCATAACCCTGCAGAATTGACCAAACACCAGTTATAGGTCCACCACCCACTATTCCGCTTAAGGTAAACTGAGTATTACCACAAATAGTTGCGGTAGGTGCTGAGTTTGCGTAAGCAAAAGAACTAATTTCAAAATCACTGGCTTGAGCATAAGCACTTCCAGCCAAATAACCACCATTACTCACACTTAAACCAAAAATATCGGCAGGATTTACCAATTCATTATAAGAACCAACCGATACAGACGAAGTAGGAAGGTATATTCTTGCTGTAACAAGATTACCACCACTACCTGGCACAGTTGTAAAACTGGTGGAACTAATAGGAACATTCACACCGTTGCTTGTTAAAGTAAAACTAGACTGAAAACCCGATCTGGTAGAAATATTCAAATTCAAAGAATCACTGCTTAGGCGAATAAATGCTGCTGAATAAGATCCAGCGCAAGAAACGGGTGCCATTTGTGCTCCACTCAATTTACACCCATAACCACTTAAATGAAAAACATAGATTGGTTTATCTGAATGTATGTAAGCTATTGGATCTGAAATGTTTATAGAATATGTTTCTGTTGCGTTAATTAACCAAGGAGTTGCACCAGAACTCGTTGTTATTGTAAAACTTGTAGAGTTTAAAGGTGCTAAAATATAGGCAATGTCTTCGGTGCCATTACCCTTAAGCACAACGTAATCTTTTCCTAAATGGTTGCTAGGCGTGATTTGATCAGCAAAATATGAGGGACAAGTAGAGGTTGTTCGTATGGAACCTTTAACCGTAACAGCAATGTCCCTATCTGCTGAAACAATAGAACCCGCTAATTCACTAAAATTTAAAGTATTTGTGTCTAAAACCGAGAATGTTTCACCTCTATTCAAGGTTTTTACAAAGGTGGCATTTTTAGCATGCCCTACACATGAGGCTTTTGGCGTAATTAATACGGTAGTAATGCCTGTTTGTGTGGCTACCACGTCAAAACCGACGCCTCCTCCATTTACTGTATACGTTAAAATGGAAGCCGAGGCAGGAACCGAGGCGTAAAAATCTCTACCCAGCGCTCTGCGTCCTTTCAAGCTGATCATTTCTCTATTTTTAATTCCAACAGACTGTCTGTCAAATGTATAATAAACCGAAATATTCTCTTTTGAACTGATATAAATTCCAAAAGGATTCGCGGAATTTGCAGGACCAGACTCCACAACTGAAATATTAGCTGTAATATCAAGGGTGTACGTGGTATTTGCAGCCACAGCAACCGATACGTTTATGGCAGATGGCCCAACCAATGCTGGTTGCTGAATATAGATTATTGTAGGCTGTGAATACGTTTGAAAGTGCAGTACAATTGGGAAGTCACCCATATTGGCAGGTACATCAGGCGCCACAAACCAGAAACTAGTGTCGATCTGGGATCTTGACTTCATAGCAAATAGCGATACAAACAATAAAATAAAAAGCTGTTTCGTCATGCAAAAACTATAGGTTTGTCGAAGATTTTCAAATCTTAAGCAAAAATATACAAAAATTTCTTTAATTTCCTTGTTTTTCCTGAAAAAAACAGATATTTACAACAATCAAATGTTAATTAGTCCCAGTAAAATAGAGCCTTTCAAGAACCTTGAACTTTTGGCTAAAAAAGTAGTAGAAGGTTTTATCACTGGTCTGCACAAAAGTCCCTTTCATGGCTTCTCTGTTGAGTTTGCAGAGCATCGCTTATACAATACTGGCGAAAGTACTAGGCATATAGACTGGAAATTATTTGCCCGCTCTGAAAAACTGTTCGTAAAACGTTACGAAGAAGAAACAAATTTACGCTGTCAAATCGTAATCGACACCTCTGCAAGTATGCAATTCCCTAAGGATTCCGAGAATACCAAATTAAAATTCAGTGTGTATTCCGCAGCAGCTTTATGTGAATTGTTAAAACAACAAAGGGATGCCTTCGGACTCACTTTATTCAACAAAGAAATCACAAATCACCTCCCTGCAAAAGGAACACCTCTTCATAAAAAACTTATTTTAAACACACTCGAAGAGCTTTTAGATGATAAATCGGAGCATAAAGAGACGTCAGCTGCTTCAGCGCTCAATCAAATTGCCGAAATTATTCACCAAAGGTCTTTGGTTGTTATTTTTAGTGATATGTTCGAAAATGATGCTCATAACGAAGAGTTGTTTTCTGCCCTACAACATTTAAAATATAAAAAACATGAGGTTGTTTTATTTCATGTGGTAGACAAATCAAAGGAACTCGAATTTGAATTCGAAAATAAACCTTATCATTTTATCGATCTTGAAAGCGGTGAAGAAATTAAATTAAATCCAAGCCAAATTAAAGAGCAATACCAAAAATCAATTAATGAGTTTAAAGAACAATTGATTTTAAAATGTGGGCATTATAAAATTGATTATGTGGAAGCCGACATTAACAAGGGTTTCGACAACATTCTTTACACCTATTTGGTAAAACGACAAATGATGTCGAAGTAATATTGAGTCTGAATAGACTGAATTCTATTTAATTTCTTAGACAAAAAATCTATATTTTTAATTGATTTGGGCGTGCCCTCATGAAGCAGAAAGGCAGTTGATTATTTGAGTGAGCCTTTCGCTTCATGAGGTCGGCCTGTTCGTTATAGCCGTCTCGTAAGACTTAAGTGTTGCGAGATGCAGCACGTACGGGGTCTTTGTTCCAAAGCCTCCGTCGCTTTGCAACACTAAAGTCTTTCTTCACCGGGCTGCTACTTCCATACCTCACGCGGGTATCCACATAAATCATTTCTTGTTGATATTATATCTTTGTTGCTACTTTTCCATCAGACCCAAATCCGATCTGCTTGTAAAAATTTTCTTTATACGTTTCGCTTATAGGAATGTAAGAATCCTTAACTCTAATCCTATTTCGTTCGATCAGGTCTATTTTATTTAATGTAACAATGTATGATTTGTGCACCCTACAAAACTTTGATTTTGGCAAATCCATTTCTAAATCATAAAAGGTTTGTGACGTAAGGATTTTTCTGGTGCTTGTTTGAATACATCTATAATCTTTCATTCCTTCAATAAAAAGTATCTCATTAAAAAAAACTTTCTCTATCCGGTAATCCGATTTCACGAAGCAAAAATCACGATCATCATTGGTGGTTCTATTTATTCGAAAAAACACTTTCTCAACTGCTTGTATAAACCGTTCTGCACCGAAAGGTTTCAGTAGATAGTCTGTTACATTTAATTCGTATCCCTTTAACGCGTATTCGCTATAGGCTGTGGTAATAATTACATAAGGTTTTCGTTCCAACGATTCCAATAATTGAATTCCCGTTAGTTCGTCCATTTTAATATCTAAAAAGAGTAAATCAACACGCTGTTTTTTAAGAAAACCTATGGCTTCAAAACCGTTATCAAATGACTCTAATAGGTTTAAATAGGAGATTTTTTCAACGTACTGTTTTATGCGTTTTAAGGCTAAGGGCTCGTCCTCTATGATAATACAATTGATACTCATGAAAATGAAATTTCGAGATTTACAAGGTACCAATTGTTTTCTTCTTTCACAGTTAGTTTATAAGTGTTTTTATAAAGCAATTCCAATTTTTGTTTTAACAACTGAATGCCAAGCCCATTATTTTCTGTGTTTATTTCTTTGGGTTCATGAATATGATTCTTACAAAAAAACAATAAATGATTTTCGGTTATATCAAAACGAATTGCAATAGCGTTTTCGATTTTTTTATTTGTGGCATATTTGAAGGCGTTTTCAATTAAGTGTATTAAAATCATTGGTGATAAGTATTTTCCGTTCGTGTTGCCATTAATCTCAATATTCACAAACTTTTCATTAGCAGTTCTTATTTTTTGCAGGTCAATATATTTTTGAATGTATTCAATTTCCATGGTTAAGGGAATTTTTTCTGCATTTGATTCGTAGAGCATAAATCTCAGAATATCGGAAAGTTTTCGCAGGTACTCAGATGCCATTATAGGATCATCTTGTATGAAGACATCAATATTGTTAAGGGTATTAAACAAAAAATGAGGGTTTATTTTAGATTTAAGCAGTTCAAGTTGACTAGCAATCTTATCTTTTTCCAGCTCAGTTTTTATTTTAATATCCTTTATCCATTCAATAAAGATTCTGAATAAAAATCCTAGTATGATAAAATATAATAACGGTGAAGCCACTACCGTTATCGCTAATATGCCCTGCATGGTGCTCATCTCCGCGCCTTTGAGCGATGCTTTTTGTTGTACATAACCAGGGATAGAAATTAATAACATTAACGTAAAAAAAGCGGCAAAAAACCAGACAAATCGAATAAAACGTTTTGCGAAATACGGGAAGGAGAAATAAGACGAATAAAAGATACAGGCGCCGACAGGTAAAATAATCAATAAGCCTTTTAAATTATCGCTAACGGTGGGGCCTAATCTGCTTTGGAATATTACCCAAGAGGAGGCAAGAATGATCTGAAACACAAGAACAATCAACAAGCTCGTAAAAATCCAGAACGCAAGGTGAAACATAATTAAAACCGACTTTTTCATAATTAAAGATTTAAGTTAAACATAAACCAAAAGTCGTACGAATGAATTCGTTTTAAAAATAAAATCTGCATAATCGGGTATATCAGCTCTGAAATGGGTTTTGAGGGCTTTTTCCTGATAATATAGAACTACATGTAACGAATAACAAAATGTTTCAAATATAAAATGCCGAAAACCTTTAGAGGATGATAATATCTGCTACTTCTAATTTCACTTAACGTATTTTCCCTGGAGAAAAACTTTCATTTACGTTTCTTGGAATCAATTGGAATTGCCTCATATGCTTTACCTTATGGGTACTGAGGAATTCTTTTTTACCAAAGAATACTATTTAAACTTATTAGCCCCCTACTTCACCTCTCCCATCAACTTTTTAACGAGCGGAGAAATCGCAATTAAAATAAAGCCAGCAATTAAAGCATAAAGTGCTAATTGTTTATAACCTTCTGCGTAAATAAGTAATTTCTCAATGTTGCTTGAATTTTCTGAAGCACTCGCAATATTCGCTCCTAGTAATCCGGCAAAGTACTGTCCGTAAGCGCTGGCTAAAAACCACATGCCCATTACAACTGCCTGCGTTTTATGTGGAGATAATTTTGTCATTGCCGACATACCAATAGGAGACAAGCACAATTCACCAAACGTAATAATAAACCAACCAAACGTGAATACATTTAAAGAGGTAACACCGTTTGAATCTGAGAAAAACTTAGTATAATAAAATACATAAAAACCTCCGGCTAAAAACAAAAAGGCTAAACCAAATTTTACAATGGTGTTAGGCTCGAGTTTTCGTTTTGCCATTGCTAGCCAAACAAGTCCAACTATGGCAGCAAAAGCAATTACAAAAAACGAATTGGCAGAATTGTTTACGCCGTTAGGATCAAGGGTAACACCTAACAAACTAGAATCCAAATTATGTCTGGCAAAAAGACTTAACGATCCCCCACTCTGCTCAAAAAATGCCCAGAAAACAATTGAGAAAATAATAAATACCAATGCTGCTAAAAGTTTTTTATTCTCTGCCCATGAAAAATTTCTCATTTCATAAAAGAGATAAATTAATGATGCAGGTCCAATGATAAACATAAAAATATCTGTGTATTCGGTTTTAGCCACCATGGTCATAATAAGCGGTAGAATGGCCAAAGAACCAATATAAGTAGTATATTCTAAAAACTTTCTACGCTTTGGATCTAAATGTGCTATTGGCGAAATACCAATGTTACCAAGACTTTTTTGAGTACGTGTAAAGGTTAACAAACTAATCATCATTACAATAGATGCAAAACCAAAAGCAACATTCCAGCGTAAGTGTTCAGGAATTAAATCGGCAAATAAAGAACCGTTAGCAGTGGCTACACATAAATAACCACCAATAAGTGCGCCAAGGTTAACCCCAGCGTAGAACAATGAAAAACCCGCATCTCTTCTGTCATCTCCTTCTCTATAAAGCTTTCCAACAATGGTAGAAATAGTAGGCTTAAAAAAGCCAGTCCCGATAATGGTAAAACTAATTCCAAAAAAGAAATATAATTTAGGATCAAGAGCAAGTAGAACGCTTCCAATAATCATTAAAATACCACCCCAGAATAAGGAGCGACGGTATCCTAAAATTTTATCGGCAAACAAACCACCTACAAAAGTAAACGCGTACACAAAAGCCTGTGTAGCACCGTATTGAAGGTTCGCTACCTCGTCGTTCATACTTAACTCGCTCACCATAAACACTACCAGCATTCCGCGCATACCATAAAAGCTAAAACGCTCCCACATTTCGCTAAAAAATAAATACCAAAGTTGTTTAGGGTACTTTCCTCTAAAATCTTGAATTTCAACTTTTCCGTTTTGTTCCATTGTATAACTGTATTATTACAAAAAAGCCTCCCGAAAATCGGGAGGCTTTTAAGATTTGATTAAAAAACTAGCTAACTTTATTTTCTTTCATTACACCGTTAAGCCATTTAAGCATGGCAAAAAGAATAATAGCTGCTGCCATTACTAGTATAAAATTCAAATAAAAGAAATTCTCTTTATGCTCTGTTGTCTCCCATAAACTAGAAAGCATTCCTGATAATTTATTACCTACCGAGATAGCAAGGAAAAAGCCACCCATCATTAATGCAGTGATACGTGGAGGAGATAGTTTGGATACCAATGATAAACCCATAGGTGATAAACATAACTCACCGACCGTTATGACCCCATAAGAAGCGATTAACCAAAACGAACCTGCCTTCATTGATAAATTATTTGTAGACAATACCGCACCAACCATTACTAATGCAGATAATGCCGTAATTACTAAACCAATTGCAATTTTAGTCGGAGTACTAGGCTCTCTTTTTCTACGTCTCATAAAACCAAAAACACCTACTACTAAAGGCGTTAACACCACAACCCAGAAAGGATTGATAGATTGATACAACTCAGTTGAATACAATTTTAAATCTTGTCCCTGGGCTGGCACCTGATCTCCGGGAAGAGTAGAAAAATAACTTCTTGACTTTTCTAATTGCCCAATCTTGTTAGAGAATTCACCTTTAGCTTTTAATTCTTCAGCCGAAACTGCAGGCATAGCATCTTCTTGTGCTCTTAATTCAGAAATCTTAGCGTCAAAAGTGGTCTGATCTGCAGAAACAATATCATTGTTTACAACAACTTGTGCCATTCCTATTTTATCGGCAGCTGTTGAAATACTTTCAGGCATTTTTCTATCTGTATGATCTTCTGCCCAAACAGTTAATGCATCTCCATTTTGATGAAAAATTGCAAAAAATAAAATTACACAAGTAAATACCGCCAGTAAAGCTTTAATAGCCCTACTCTCTTTTGGATCTCCTGTAAAAGCTAAATAAACGAAAAAAGAAATTACTGGTAAACAACCAATAATAAACGCGTCATTTGTATCAGATCCTAAAAAATTTCCAGGAATAATGTAACCAATAATACCAAAAACAAACATTGGTAATACTGTCATACTAAATATTTTACCAGTAGACATATCACCTGGCGAAAGAGGTTTTACAATATCAACGTGTTTAATGTGTTTGGTTCCTAGTAAAAAGATTACCACTCCAACTAACATACCAACTCCAGCAGCCGCAAAAGCGTGACCCCAACCATAATTAATACGCATATAAGCAGCTACGAAGTTGCAAATGAAAGCACCAATGTTAATTCCCATATAAAAGATATTGTAACCAGCATCTTTTTTATCTTTCATATCATCGCCACTATAGAGATTACCTACTAAAGTTGAGATATTTGGTTTAAAAAAACCATTCCCAATAATAATAAGAGCAAGGGCAATAAAAAACGAAGTAGTGCTGTGAACCGAGAGTAAAAAATACCCTGCGGACATCATTAAACCACCTATTACAATCGATCTGCGGTAACCGAGAATTCTATCTGCCAGCAAACCACCAATAAAAGGTGTTAAATAAACCAGACCTAAATAAGTGCCGTAAATATCAGACTTTTTAGCTGCGCTGAACCCCATTCCACCATTGTTCCATCCGTCGAGCATGTAAAGCGAAAAAATTCCAAGCATTAAATAATACCCAAAACGTTCCCACATTTCAGTTCCAAATAAATACCAAAGCCCCTTAGGATGCCCCTTTTGTCCAGTTGTTTGTTCCATTTTTTTATGTTTGTGTTAGACGCCTAAAATAGGTCTTTTATTTAAAATAACAAACCCCCTTGCGGGGGTAAATGGAAAAGGGAAAATGGCAGATGGAAAAGGGATAAACTACCTCTTACATTTTCCATCTTACCTTTTACATTTTACATACTAATAAACGTGTTGTCCACCATTAATGCTATAATTTGCACCTGTAATAAAACTAGTTTCTTCGCTTGCTAAAAAGCTTACCAAATGGGCTACTTCGTGTGTTCCACCTAAGCGTCCCATAGGCACTTGTGCTACAATTTGCGCTAAGACTTTTTCAGGCACAGCCATTACCATATCTGTGCCAATGTATCCTGGAGAAATAGTATTTACAGTGATTCCGTATTTAGCAACTTCCATAGCCAATGATTTTGTAAAACCATGCATACCTGCCTTTGCAGCACTGTAGTTGGTTTGACCGAATTGTCCACGTTGCCCGTTTACAGAAGAAATATTGATAATACGCCCAAACTTACGTTCAATCATGCCATCTAAAACATTGCGCGAACAATTAAAAACCGAATTAAGATTTGTATTTATAACGGCATACCAATCTTCTTTTTTCATATTGATTAATCGGCCATCGCGCGTTATACCTGCGTTATTCACTAAAGTATCAATGGGTCCAATTTCCGCTTCAATTTTTTTAATCATGGCTCCAGCGCTATCAAAATCGCTCACATCACCATGAAACAATTGAATGTCAAACCCCTCTGCTTTCATAGTTTTTAACCAAGCTTCAGCTTTTTCTTTTGTGTGATAATTCCCAACTACGTGGTAGCCGTCTTTATAAAGTTCTTTACACATCGCAGTTCCTAAACCGCCCGTTGCGCCTGTCACTAAAACAATTCTTTTGTTTTGCTTATCCATAGTTATAAATTTTAAGTTAAAAATAATTTAAATAGAACAGGAAAGAACGTTTGCAAATGGAAGATGGAAAATGGAAAAGGGAAAATGGAGGAAAGGTATATACATTTGCCATTTTACCTCTTACATTTTACGTTCGGAGTCTAGTTTTTAATTTTCTCAGTGTTTAAAATAGTTGCTTCACCGCTAGTACAAACGAGTCCATCAGGATTCTTGATAAGTGTTTCAACAACCGCTCTGTTTTTATCTTTGATTAATTCCTTAATAGTGAATTCAGCCTTGTAAGTTACATCTACATACATTGGCTTTAAAAAATTAAGAGATTGTTTTAAGTAAATAGTTCCTTCACCAGGAAAAAGTGTCCCAAAAACCTTACTAAACAAGGCTGCTCCTAACATTCCATGCATAACGGGTTTTCTGAATAGTGTTTTAGCAGCATAAGCAGCATCGGTGTGCACTGGATTTTTATCGCCAGTAACTTCTGCGAAACGATTTACTTCATCTTGCGAAAAACTAAATTCGTGTGTGTAAACTTGATTTACTTCCATATAAGAGGGTTTGATAAATTTAAAAGTAACATTCTAATTATCATTTTCAAAATAAATCTCAAAATTAATACCGCTTCTTAAAACCACTAAGGCACTTAGAACACTGAGAGATACTAAGGCTGGTGATCCGTTGGCACTGATAGTTAAAAGTTTAGAACCCGTAGTAAACAATATCAGATGAAATGTTTCTTGGTGACCGTTGGGGTTAAAAAACAGAAACCACAAAGAACACAAAGTAGACACGAAGAAACACAAAGAAAAATTCCTTTGTGACCTTTGTGTAGCACTTCGTGCCCTTTGTGGTTAATTAAACCAGAAATCCTTAAGAAACATTATGATGGTAATTAAGTGGTAAAAGAACCTTAAATTTGCACCCTATGAATTACCCGCAAATAATATTAAACAAAGGAAAAGAATTCTCAATGCAACGCAAACATCCTTGGGTGTTTTCAGGAGCCATTGCAAAAAAAGATGCAACACTTCAAGATGGAGATTTGGTAGAAGTTAATTCTAATAAAAATGAATTTCTTGGAATTGGTTATTACTCTGGAGGAGGAAGTATTTCGGTTCGTATTATTTCTTTTGAAAAGACTATTATCGATGAGCATTTTTGGTTCGAAAAAATAAGTAAAGCTTGGAAGTACCGTCAACACTTAAATATTCTAACCGAAAATACCAACGTGTGCCGTTTATTTTTTGGTGAAGGTGATGGTGTACCGGGATTGATTTTAGATTATTATGCGGGACATGTCGTAGTCCAAGCGCACTCTTGGGGAGTTTATTTACAAAAGGATAATATAGTTGCTGCTATTAAAAGGGCATTGGGCGATTCTTTAAAAAGTATTTACGACAAAAGTGCAGAAACACTATCTAAACACTTTGCGGGAAAAACTGAAAACGGTTTTTTATTTGGTTCTGGTGAAGAAATTATTGTAAAAGAAAACGGTCATCTTTTTAAAATTGATTTTATCAATGGTCAGAAAACCGGTTTTTTTATTGATCAACGGGATAACCGGAAACTATTGGCAGAATACAGTAAAGACAAAACTGTTTTAAACACATTTTCTTATACCGGCGGATTTTCAGTTTACGCAGCTGTAGCTGGCGCGAACAAAGTACATTCGGTTGATGTGAGTGCTCCGGCAATTGCACTCTGCGACAAAAACATCGAATTAAATAAGTGTAAAAATCACGAAAGCTTTGCCATTGATACATTTGATTTTTTAAAAGACAAAAAAGATGTATACGATGTAATTGTTCTCGATCCACCAGCCTTTGCTAAAAGTCGCGATGCCAAGCACCACGCCGTAATTGGTTACAAACGTTTAAATACCATGGCCATGAAATTGATTAAGGCAAACGGAATCATTTTCACATTTAGTTGTAGTGGCGTTGTTGATAAAATGCTCTTTTATAACACGGTTATTTCTGCGGCTTTGGAAGCTGGAAGAAACATTAAAGTACTGCATTACCTTTATCAGCCAGCCGATCATCCTATCACTCCATTTTTTTCAGAAGGAGAATATTTAAAGGGTATGGTTCTTTGGGTGGAGTAATTTTTAACGCCATTGTTTATAAACAAATAAACAATCTTTCATACATTTATAGTATTATTGTTTTGCCTCTGGAGCATTTTTTTTGTTCCATAACCGAAATTTAAAAAAATTATTTGTTATGATTTTTTCCAAAAAAAAGACGGACACTTTAGTTCAAAATAATACTGATGAAGATTTTTTTCGTAATCTAAGAAAATCTGATTATGCTTATCTCGATGAACAAAAACAGGTTTACCTCGATTACACGGGTGGTAACTTAACTCCAAAAAAATTAGTAGAAAAACATCACAAACTCCTAACTGAAAACATTCTTGGCAATCCTCATTCTACGAATCCTACTTCTCAAAGAGCTACACAGTTAGTTGAAGAATCAAGAAAAGCAATTCTCGATTTTTTTAATGCGAGTGATTACGAATGTATCTTCACTGCAAATGCCTCTGCCGCCCTAAAAATAGTAGGAGAAAGTTATCCTTTTAATGAAAAAAGCACATTTATATTAACGAGTGATAATCATAATTCGGTAAATGGTATTCGTGAATTTTGTAATTCTAAAAAGGGAGTTACAAAATATGCCCCTGTTCATTATGAGGATTTACTTTTAGATGAAGCCAAACTAAAAGAATTATTTCAAGAAAGCGCCAAAGGAGATTCAAATCTTTTTGCTTTTCCGGCGCAATCTAATGTTTCAGGTGTAAAACATGACTTAAGCTGGATTGAATATGCACACCAACAAGGATTTGATGTATTGCTTGATGCTGCAGCTTTTGTTCCAACGTCGCGCTTAGATTTAGCAAAACACAAACCCGATTTTGTATCCGTTTCTTTTTATAAAATTTTTGGCTATCCAACTGGTTTAGGTTGTCTGCTAGTTAAAAAATCATCGTTTGATAAATTAAAAAAGCCTTGGTTTGCTGGTGGAACTGTTTCAATGGTTTCGGTTGTTGAACAAAATAAATTTTTATCAGAAGGTCACGAACGCTTTGAGGACGGCACATTGAGTTACAATACCATTCCATGCATTAAAAATGGATTGGATTACATTAGCAGCATCGGGATGGAAAAAATCTCTAAACGTGTTAGTTATTTGATTAAGTATCTCTATGATGAATTAGTGAAATTAAAACATGATAACGGCGTTTCAATTGTAAAAATATTTGGACCCAACGATTTCACGAATCGCGGTGGTAACATGATTGTTAACTTTTTTGACGATGACAAAAAACTGTTTTTATATACAGAAATTGAAAAAATAATGAATAAAGCTTCTATCTCTATTCGTTCTGGATGCTTCTGCAATCCTGGCCTTGATGAAATAAATCATTGTATCGCGACCCCTGAAATGGCGAAATATTTTTCTACACGTGATAAAGGCGATCATCAGGATATTAAAAATTATTTGGGTAAAATGAGAGGTGCAGTGAGAATTTCTGTTGGTCTTGCTTCAAATGCAGAAGACCTCGACAAATTTGTTCAAGTCGCAAAAAAACTGAAAAATATAAAATCCGTTGATAATCTATCTGAAGTATTCAAGCATTAACATTTCTTTACTTTGATCTTTTTAGGAATTAAGGTTGATGAAATAGATGTTCCGTACATTTATTTCTTTTAAACATTCATTTCATTTACCTGTTTAAATGTAAAAGAAGCCTTAATTTTGTGCTATGATTTTAACTGAACACCATCCTCAAACACTTATTTTAAATTCTTCGTATTCACCTAAATTAAAAGCCATTGCAACAAAAGTTTTTAACGGTGAACGGATTACATTTGATGAAGGTGTTACCTTATATAAAGAAGCAGAGCTTGGTTTTTTAGGCGTGCTTGCTAATTACGTGCGTGAGAAAAAAAGTGGCAACTACGTTTATTTTAATCATAATTTTCATGTAGAACCAACCAATGTCTGTGTTTACAGTTGTGCGTTTTGCTCCTATTCCCGCTTAATTAAAAACCGTGAAGAAGGTTGGGAATTATCGGTTGATCAAATTTTAAATATTATTAAAGGCTACGACAATCAACCTGTAACAGAAGTACATATTACAGGTGGAGTAGTTCCAAAACAGGATCTTGCCTTTTACACAGAGTTGTTTCGAAAAATAAAAGCTCACCGTCCAGACCTACATATTAAAGCTTTAACGCCCGTTGAATTTCATTACATTTTTAAAAAGGCGAAACTTTCTTACGAAGAAGGTCTTAAAATTATGAAAGAAGCTGGGCTTGATAGCTTACCTGGCGGAGGTGCGGAAATTTTTGACAAAGACATTCGTGATAAAATTGCTGGCGGCAAATGCACTACTGAAGAATGGTTGTCGATACATGAAATCTGGCACGGCATGGGAAATCATTCTAATGCTACCATGTTATACGGACATATTGAAACCTTTGAACACCGCATCGATCACATGGATCGTTTGAGACAACTACAAGATAAAACAAAAGGATTTAATGCTTTTATTCCCTTAAAATTTAGAAATAAAGAAAATGAAATGGCACATGTTCCAGAGGTGAGTGTGATTGAAGACCTCCGTAATTATGCTGTTGCAAGAATTTATCTTGATAATTTTCCACACATCAAAGCTTATTGGGCTATGATTGGAAGAAATACTGCACAACTGTCGCTCAATTTTGGAACGGATGATCTAGATGGTACAATAGATGACACCACTAAAATATACAGCATGGCGGGCTCTGAAGAACAAAACCCTAAATTATCTACACAAGAATTAGTTGACCTTATTAAATCTGTTGGAAAAACACCTGTTCAAAGAGACACGCTTTACAATGTTGTTAAAGAATATAACGAGGTGCGCTAATTCTTTTTGTTTTATCAATCTCAGTAAAATCCGGTGATTACAAACATTCGCACGGATGCGTTTTAAGGTATTGATTATTCTTAACTCATTTTTTTTAAGTATTTTAGCACTTTAATATCACCTATATAAATTAATTTTTATGAAAAAAATATTTACTTTGATCGCGATTTGCTTAGCGGGACAGATAATGGCGCAAGACTCTACTGCAGCAATGAAAAAAGACACCACATACTGGACAAAAGTCGGTTTTATTGGTTTAAATGCAAGTCAAACTTCCGTTAGTGATTGGTCCGGTGGTGGTCAAGATAATTACGCCATAAACGCTGTTTTTAATTTTGAAGCCAATTACAAAAAAGAAAAACATGAATGGACAAATAAATTAGATGCTCAATACGGTATTATTAAGACAGGAAGCTCTCGACTATTCAAAAAAAACATAGATCAACTCTTTGCGCTTTCAAAATACAATATCAATGCATTCGGTAAACATTGGTACTATGCCGCACAGGTCGATTACCGCACACAGTTTGCTCCGGGATATAAATACAGTGGTGACGTTATTGAAGGGCAAGCCATTTCTGATATGAATTCTCCGGGTTACATTCAATTGGCATTGGGTTTAGATTACAAACCAAAAGATTATTTTTCAATTACAATTGCACCAGCCGCTGGCAAAATAACTTTAGTTAATAGACAGTATCTTGCAGATGCCGGTGCCTATGATGTTGAAAAAGCAGTTTATGATGAAAATGGTGTCCTTATAACGCATGGCAAGAAAATGCGCACTGAATTTGGAGGGAGAGTTATCGTGAAATTTAAAAAGGATATTTTCAAAAATGTAAACTTAGATTCATATCTAGACTTATTTTCTAATTATGGTCACAATCCCGGAAATATTGATGTTGTGTTTAATAATATGTTAACAGTACGCCTAGCTAAATATTTTACAGTCAACATTATTTCACAAGTGCTTTATGATGACGACATTATTAGAAAACGTGATTTGGATAACGATGGATTATACGATAAACCAGGCGAAATTAACGGGCCCAGATTGCAGCTAATGAGTACCTTTGCTATTGGCTTCGGTTACAAATTCTAATTTATTTATGCGCTACTTCTCCTGTATATTTCTTTTTCTTGTACTAATCGGAAAAGGTCAGCAGTCGGAAGTTTTTGCTTTAAAACCTTCTTTGGGTCTAAATGGATGTCAGGTTCATGGGGATAATTATAGTGGTTACAAAAAGCTTGGTATATTCGGAGGCCTCGCCGTTAATGCGCGCTTAGGTGAAAAATTTAGTCTTGAATTAGGTTTTTACTTTTCTCAAAAGGGAGCAAGAAAAAATCCTGGTAAAGATGATTATGACTATTACCGCCTTAACTTAAATTATATTGATTTGCCTTTGTCGCTAAGGTATATGTTGAATAAAAGGTATTTTATCACCTTAGGTCCTTCCCTAGCTTATTTGGTTAATTACAATGAGAATATTAATTATACAGATGTTACAGGCCAGTATAAATTCAAAAAATACGAAGTGGGTCTAAATATAGGTTTGGGAAGAACGGTTATAAAAAACCTCAGTGTTGAAGTCCGCTTTTCTAATTCAATTACATCTGTAAGAGATTACGGTGTTGTATCAAATGTGTTTTATCCAAATCCGGTAGCACGTTTTTTTAACAAGGGATTTTACAACAATATCCTAACTGTTATGTTCTCATATCAGTTTGGTAAATTAACAAGTAGTGAAGACAATTAAACAAAAAGTGGCCATTGCTGTTACAGGCGCCAGTGGAAGTATATACGCAAAGGTATTACTCGATAAACTCGTTAAACTCAACACACAACTCGAAGAAGTAAGCATCGTGCTTAGCGACAATGCCAAAGATGTTTGGTTTCTTGAATTAGGAAATCGGGATTACGAAAAGTACTCTTTCAAAACTTATAACAAAAACGATTTTTTCGCACCCATTGCCTCAGGTTCGGCAAAATATAATGCTCTAATCATTTGTCCTTGTAGCATGGGAACTATGGCGCGTATTGCAGCTGGAATTAGCAACGATTTAATAACAAGAGCAGCCGATGTGATGTTAAAAGAGCGACGGAAATTAATTCTTGTAACACGCGATACACCTTTAAGTCTCATTCACATTAACAATATGCGAACCGTTACTGAATCGGGTGCTATAGTTTGTCCTGCCTCCCCTTCTTTTTATTCAAAACCAAAAACGTTCGAAGAGCTTGCTGCCACAGTTATTGATAGAGTAATTGATTTAGCTGGTTTAGAGCAAGACTCATTTCGGTGGGGAGAGAATAAATAACGTATTACAAATAAAAAATCCCGGTTTACTAAGTAGACCGGGATTTTTTAAAATGTATATTCAGGAATTACATCTGAGCATCCAACTTAGCTGCTAATGCCGATTTAGGCACTACACCAACTTGTTTGTCAACCAATTCTCCATTTTTAAAATATAAAAGCGTAGGAATATTTCTGATTCCGTAATTGGCGCTAATGTTGGAGTTTAAATCCACGTTTACTTTCCCAATTACTGCTTTTCCTTCGTATTCTTTTGCTAATTCTTCTACTACTGGTCCAACCATTCTACATGGTCCACACCATTCTGCCCAAAAATCTACTAATACAGGTTTATCACTTTTTAAAACCAGTTCTTCGAAGTTTGCGTCTGTGATTTCTAATGCCATAACTTATTTTTTTATATGATTATTTAATTACTATCAATTATTATTCCAAAACAAATTTAAAGTCTTTCTGTCAGTTTTTTTGAGTAAAGTATGTCAATTAACTAACAATAACTTTGTTCCTACTGTGCTTAAATAATCCAAAACCAACCGTTAAAAACAACAAAATAGAACCCAACATAGCTATTGTATTGCCCGTGTAATAAGTCTTTGGTTCAAATTTAAACTCAATTTTATGTTTTCCAGGAGGAACATTCATTCCTCTTAAAACATAATTTACAGGAATATGTGATTTTAACTGCCCATCAACATAAGCGTTCCAACCATATTTGTAATAGATCTCAGAAAAAACAGCAAACTCCTCTGCTTTCGTATCTGTTTCATAAACCAAATCATTAGGTTCGTAAGAAATCAATTTTATAGATCCTTCGCCATTGTAATTTTCTTTTGAAGCAAAGTCAGATTTGTATTGTTCGTTTACGATTGCCTGTGATTTTGTATCAATTCGTTTTAAAGCTACAATTTCACTATCAGGACTAACAACGGTTTTTAGAGACTTAATAAACCAGGCATTTCCGTTTGCAACAGGATTTTTGAGAGGTACTGCAGAATTTCCATCTTCACCCGCAGGTAAAATAAAATATTTTGTATTCAACATATTTATTACACCGAGCCTGCCTAACATCGCACTCATAGAACTATCATTTGCCGATGCCTTTGATAAGTCTTTATAAAGAAGATTGATTTCGGGCTTAACATGAAAATCAATAAGATCTTGGTAGCGACGCAACTTAGCCCCGTGATAACCCCCAATTGATTTGTGGTAATAAGAAGTTGAGGCGTCATCAAAAGTACCCAATGTAAGATTTAGTACGCGGTAGTCAAGATCTTTATCCAACAATATCTCTTCATCAGCCCTAGTTTTACCGGCAACATATTCATTGTTTTCAGCTTTGGTGATAAATGATTTGTCGTTTAAATACCTCCTGTCAACACTCCACAAATCAATAAAAATAAACAGTCCAAGAGAAACAAAAAACACCTCCTTCTTGATCTTATTTGTGAAATATAGGTACAGGGCCACGAATCCAAGAAGTATAAATATTACCGAACGAATGGCGTCTGATTTAAAAATAGCTTTTCTCGCTATTTCCAACTGCGGCATCAGTTGTGCAATTGCAGTTTTCGCTTGATCTTCTGGATACCCAGCTCTAACATACTGTCCAACAGTTTTCCCATATTCTCCACTACTTTGAAATGTATTCACGAGATCTGGAGCTAAATAACAAATTAGGCAAAACCCTCCAACAACAGAAGTTACAATAATAATCAGTTTTTTATACGTAATATCTTTTTTAAATAAACTCAGATGATATTTCTCGTTCCAGTTTTTAATTTTTATAAGTTCATTAATTCCAAGTATTGCAAACAATGGGAAAGTTAACTCAGATACAATCATAATCATACTCACTGCTCTAAACTTATTGTAACCTGGAACATAATCCATAAAAAAAGAAGTGAGACTCATAAAGTTATGTCCCCAACCTAAAGCAATTGTAAGAAACGTAACAGCTATAAGTGGCCATTTTATTGGATGTTTTACGATAAACATACCTATAATTGCAAGTAAAAAAACAATAGCTCCAAGATAAACAGGGCCAGATGTGCCAGGTTGATCTCCAAAATAAACATTACTGCTACCAACCATTTCTCTGAATTCTGGATCGACTTTTTTCAATGCGGAAGGATCAACTCTTCCAATAGCATTATCTCCACCACCTTTAAAATCTGGAATTAAAAATGAAAATGTTTCCCCTATCCCATAACTCCAACCAGTAGCATAATCTTTATCCAAACCACCTGATAGTATGTTTTTATTACTACTCATATCAGGGTTTATTGTTAATTCAGCTTTACCTCTTAAACTGAGTTTTCCATATTCATTTGTTGTGAGAAGATTTCCGGCGTTAGGAAGTAAACCAAGTAAACAGGCAATTAAAAAAATCGCAAAGGACTTTAAAAAAACTGGTAAATGTTTTTCTTTAATTGAAGTGATAAAATACCCTAAAATCAAAAATCCAATCATCATGTATCCATAATAAGTTATCTGAACATGCCCAGCATTTAGTTCTAGGGCTGTGAAAAGAGCTGTTAATGACAAGCCAAGCCAATAACGTTCCTTAAATAACAAGATCACCCCACCTATCAAAGCTGGCAAATAACCAAGCGCGTGAGCTTTGGAATTATGTCCTGCCTGAAGTATAATTAAAAAATAAGAACTCAATCCATAAGCAATTGCACCAACTGTTGCCAGCCAAGCATTTACATCTAAGCACAATAGAAGGATAAAAAAACCAAGAAAATATAGAAAAAAGTACCCACCAGGAAGTGGGAGAAATAATTTAAAAACGCGATCTAAACCCGGTAAATAGTTTCCAGTATGCAGTGTTGAAACTAAATAAGCTGGCATTCCACCAAACATAGAGTTCGTCCAAAGTGGCTCCGATCCCTTTTGCTCCCGGTAATCCATAATCTCTTTACTCATGCCCTTATGCATAGCAATGTCATGCTGTTTCAAAATTTTACCACTTAATAAGGGCTTAAAATAAATAAGCGTTAGGATCGCAAAAACCACAATGGCAGCGGCATGCGGCAGGTATTTTTTATAGTCAAGTTTCATAATTCGTAAAGTTCACAAATATATTAAAATATTGCTGTAAGGACTTTATTTTCAAGCAAATTGACTACGATTTTATATTTTACCATCACAGAGATTTTATTACTTTTGTAGTCCTTAAAATTATGGAGAAAACGAGTTATTTTGCCCACCCTACAGCTATTATTGATGAAGGGTGTGATATTGGAGAGGGTACTAAAATTTGGCATTTTTCACACGTGATGCCAAATTGCAAGTTGGGCAAAAACTGTAACTTGGGTCAAAACGTGGTTATATCACCTGAAGTAACCTTAGGTGCCAATGTAAAAGTGCAGAATAACGTTTCTATTTATACGGGTGTGATTTGTGATGACGATGTTTTTCTTGGACCATCGATGGTGTTTACCAATGTTATTAATCCACGTAGCGCGGTAAATCGCAAATCAGAATACGCGAAGACACATGTTGGAAAAGGAGCTTCTATAGGTGCAAATGCTACCATTGTTTGCGGACATGATATAGGAAAATTTGCTTTTATTGGTGCAGGTGCGGTTGTTACAAAAACTGTTCCCGATTACGCATTGGTTGTTGGAAACCCTTCAAGACAAGTTGGTTGGATGAGCGAATACGGACATAAACTTGAATTCGATAAAAACGGATCGGCTGTTTGCAAAGAAAGTGGCCAAAATTATAAATTAGAAAATAATACGGTTAAACGTATTAATTAATTAGTCAAAGTGAACATTCAAAGTATACAAAATAAAATATATTTTATTAGAGACCAGAAAGTAATGCTGGACTTTGACCTTGCTGAATTGTATGATGTGGAAACCCGTATTTTAAATCAGGCTGTAAAAAGAAACATAAAACGCTTTCCTTATGATTTTATGTTTCAGTTGTCATCTTCTGAGTGGGAAGTTTTGAAATCACAATTTGTGACATCAAAAATAGAAAAACGAGGTGGAACTCAGAAAATGCCTTTTGCTTTTACGGAACAAGGTTTAGCAATGTTAAGCGGCATTCTCAAATCTGATAAAGCAATCAACGTAAATATTAGTATAATGCGAGCCTTTGTTGTCTTGAGGGAGTTTGCTTTAACAAATGAAAATCTTACATCAAAACTTAAGGAGATTGAAACCAAATACGACAAACAGTTTAAAGATATTTATGAAGCAATAAACTATTTAATAAAAAAAGAAAAACAAGGCGCTGAGCAACAAGAAAGAAAAAAGATTGGTTATAAAAAATAACAATGGACAAAAAAACTAAAATAAAATTCGCAGTTATTGGTCAAGGCCATATTGGCAAACGCCATGCAGAAATGATTCGCAGAAATGATGATTGTGAATTAGTTGCTGTATGTGATACACTTTCTAAGGAAAAATTAGGCTTAGATAAACTAGAAGAAAAATTCTATTCCAATATTCAAGACTTATTAAAAGCGCATCCAGATGTGGAAGTTGTGAATGTATGCACTCCAAATGGTTTACATTCGGAACATGCTTTAGCGGTTTTAGAACATAACAAACACGTTGTTGTAGAAAAACCAATGGCTTTGAGCAAATCTGATTGTGAGAAAATCATTTACTCAGCATTACATCATCATAAAACCGTTTTTTGTGTAATGCAAAACAGGTACTCTCCGCCAAGTGTTTGGCTAAAGGAAGTGGTTGAGAAAAAAATAATTGGCGATATTTACATGGTTCAATTAAACTGCTATTGGAACCGTGATGAACGCTATTATAAAGCTGATAACTGGAAAGGGACCAAGGATCTTGACGGCGGAACTTTATTTACCCAATTCAGTCATTGGATTGATATTATGTATTGGATTTTTGGTGATATAAAAAACATACAAGCAAAATTTGCGGATTTCAATCATCAAAAAACTACAGCCTTTGAAGACAGCGGGTTTGTAAGCTTTGATTTCGTGACTGGCGGAATGGGATGTATTAACTACTCAACAGCTGTTTGGGATAAAAATTTAGAATCTTCGCTAACAATTATTGGAAGTAAGGGAAGTGTAAAAGTTGGCGGTCAGTACATGGATCAAATTGAAGTGTGTAACATTAAGGACTATGAAATGCCAAAATTAGGTGAAACAAATCCAGCTAATGATTACGGTGCTTACAAAGGCTCAGCTAACAACCATCACAGTGTGATTGAAAATGTAATAAATACGCTTCACGGTAAAAATAAAATTTCTACAAATGCACTTGAAGGTTTAAAAGTGGTAGACATCATTGAACGTATTTATGCCCTAAGACCTTTAAGCGTTCTCAAATAACATTAACCAAATTAAAATTATATAAACAGATGAGTATCTATAATAAAATAATTAAAAAAGAAGCTACAGTTGCAGTAATAGGCTTAGGCTATGTTGGATTACCAATAGCACTGGCCTTCGCTAAAAAAATTAAAGTCATTGGTTTTGATATTCATGCGGGAAGAGTGGACATGATGAAAAAAGGTATTGATCCTAGTAATGAATTGACGAAAAAAGACTTCGCAAACTCCGATATCACTTTTACGCATAAATTAGAAGATCTTAAAAAGGCTAATTTTTTTATTGTGGCCGTGCCAACACCAATAGACGAACATAATTTACCTGATTTAAAACCACTTATTGGCGCATCTACCACTGTTGGAAAAGTGCTTAAAAAAGGTGACTACGTGGTTTATGAATCCACTGTTTACCCTGGCTGTACAGAAGAAGATTGTATTCCAGTTTTAGAACAGCATTCAGGTTTAAAATTTGTAAAAGATTTTAAAGTAGGCTACTCACCTGAGCGTATCAATCCAGGCGACAAAGAACATACCATCACTAAAATTTTAAAAATTGTTGCAGGTTGTGATAAAGAGAGTTTAGAAAATATTGCCAAGACATACGAAATAATTGTTGAGCCTGGAACACACCGCGCTTCTAGTATTAAAGTGGCGGAAGCGGCTAAAATTATTGAAAATACTCAGCGCGACGTAAACATTGCTTTGATGAACGAACTTTCTATCATCTTTAATAAAATGAACATTAACACTTACGACGTGCTTGCAGCTGCAGGAACAAAATGGAACTTCTTAAAATTCTCTCCAGGTTTAGTTGGCGGACATTGCATTGGTGTAGATCCCTACTATTTAACTCACAAAGCAGAATCTTTAGGTTACCATGCGCGTGTAATTAATAGCGGACGTTATGTGAATGACAGTATGGGTTTTTATGTAGCTAAAACCTGCGTTAAAAAAATTATCGCAGCTGGAAAAAATATTTCCAAATCTAAAGTACTGGTAATGGGTGCTACCTTTAAAGAAGATGTGAGCGATATTCGCAACAGCAAAGTGGCAGATATCGTGAAGGAATTAAAATCTTTCGGTGTAAAAGTTGAGATTGTTGATCCGCATGCGGATACAGCTGAATTAAAACACGAATATGGCTTTGGTTTAAACAAACTTGGAAAAGGTTATGACGGTGTTATTGTAGCGGTAAACCACAAAGAATACAAAACTTTGGATGAAAAATTCTTTACATCAATTCTTTCCAAAAAAGGAATTGTGGTAGACGTAAAAGGAATTTACAAAGACAAAATTAAAAACTTAAACTATTGGAGTTTGTAATAAATTTTAATCATTAAAAAAACAAAAAGACGCCCTGCAAAAGCGTCTTTTTTGTTGCACTCTTTTCGGTTAGGAAAACTAATGCTTAATTATTTTTTTAATGATGTTTCCTTTTTCTGTTTCAATATTAATAAAGTAAACACCGCTTGCTAGATCAGAGTTATCAAGTGCGATTTTTGCATTTTTCGCTTCTACACTTTTTACAAGCATTCCTAAGGAGTTCATAATCTTAACTTCCTTAATTAAAACATCCGATTCTATTTTTAAATTATTTGTAAAAGGATTTGGCCAAATTTTAACAGCCATTTCATTAAGAGAATTTTGTTTCAACGAAGTAACCAGAAAATTAACCGTACTGCATTGCTCATTATCCTCAACTGTTTTATCAGTTTCTCCATTAGGTACAGAGATATAAAAACAAAAATTATTTGTAAAACTTGGTGCGTTTCCTGTATACGCGTATCCCTTTCTTGCAAATAAATTTCCCGTTAATTGAATAGAGTCTCCAGGCATAAGTGATAAACCAGAAAATTGCTCCTGGTAAAAAAAAGCCCCGCAAGTGATAGCAGGCGAATCGAAACAGTTTAATTTAAAGTTTTTAATTTCTGTTGTCCCTTTATTTTTCACCATAACTTTTACCCGTAAATAGGAAGCACAATGGTATTCTCCAGGTGCTGGAAAGATAGAAAAATAGCACGAAGAGTAGGCAGAATCAGCTGTAACAGAAACAAGAGTAAGATCACTAGAGAAGTTATTACTTGAAAATTTGTTTATAGAACTTAAGGATGAAAAATAATGTGAATAGGAAGTACTCCAGAGGTTGTTTGATGATACACCTGCAGATAAAATTGCAACTTTTGTTCCATTCGCACAGATTGCCGTTTGTTCTAAACTATGGGTCGTTGTGCTTGTCAAAGAAATGACATTAAAAGACGTATCAGCGGCAAAGTAGCTTTGTCCAAGGATGGGCATGCTAGAAAGTGAATAGAGGGTATCTTGCTCACAAATAAAATTAGATGCAAGTAATCCTCCGGTAAAAGAACTCGAAGCAATTAAATTCCCAGTTGTTGAATACTTATAAAAAACGCCATCTGTGCCGACTCCAATTATTTTTTGGCCGCCGTAAAAAGAAATTTGTCTCATAAGTACACTCGTTATATTACTACTTACAATACTACCTGAACCAGAAATTTCGGCTATTACATGCGAATTACCCTGATCGCCACTAAGCAATATATTATTATTAGCTAGGATTAACGCTGAAGAAATATTAGTTAATCCTATATTAACTTTTGACAAAAATTGTCCTGTTTTGCTAAATTTATAAAGCAAACTATCCGTAAAAACAGCATAACTAGAATCTAATTTTTGTAAGGCCGCTTTTGGATAATCGTAAAAAGTAGCTGTTACGCTTGTTGAAAATAGAACCGTTGTCCCATTTGTATCTAATTTAGTCAGCGAAATGTGCCAAGTAGGTCCTACCACATCGCACAAAAATTCATTACCAACAAGAATAAGTTTATTATCGGAGGATTTAAAACCAAGATTGGTAATAAAACCAGTGTTTACAGACTTTCGATAAACAAGATTTCCAAAGCTGTTATGTTTGTATAAATAGTTTTTAGCAATTGGATCAATATTACGGGAAGTGAAATATAAATCATTATAAATTTTAATGATAAATGAATTGGGCTTCTCATTTACATCATGATAGGCTCTATTATAAAGTTCTTGTGAGTTGATTTGACTAATGCTCAATAAAGACGCTGCAAAAAGTAAAAGTTTTTTCATATTGGGTTATTTTAGAATTTACAATAAAATTAAATCATTTTTACTAGTATTCAACAACAAATAAAAAAGCGGTCAGATTTATTCTATAAGTGGTTAACAAAATATTACATCTAAAATCTCACTTCTTAATTCTAAGCTCTTAGTTCTTAATAATCTTTTTCTGCACAATTCCTTTTTCTGTTTCCAACTTCATAAAATAAATACCAGGTATTAAAGTAGATGCGTTTATGTAATATTCTTTAGCGTTAATGCTTTCCTTGCGTATAATTTGTCCCAAAGAATTAATTAATTCAAATGCTTTAATTTCGAAATCCGAACTAATAGTAAATCCAGCGTCTGAAGGGTTTGGATAAATTTGAATGTTTGGTGTTAGAAGTGTATTTTCTTTAAGACCGGTAACGACGGTAAATAATACAGAATCACAAAACGCATCGTTATCAATATTAATATCGTTGCTTGCGTTAGGTATCGTTGTAAACAAACACGTTTTAACTTTCACAATGCTTCCGGGACTTGAAACTGGCGTTGAAATAAAATAAGCGTTTATTTCAAAAGTGCCCGTTTGTAAACTAACTGTCGCTCCAGGAGCAATTGATACCGGATAATACTTATGTAATACGAAAGGGCAGTGGGTCCCCACAAAATAACTGTTTAAGAAAAAACTACTTACTGTATCCGCCCCGAAATTTTTTACAACAACTTCAATGTCAGCTATAGGCATATATTTATACATTGCCGGATGTTTTATGATTGAATTAAGTCCTTTAACTCCAACTACGCCAATATCTTGTTGACAAGAAAAGCCATCATAAATTGCAAAATGGTTTAGACTCGTAAATGTGACATACGAGTTCGCAGAACTATTCGTAACAATATTAATTTTATTTTTATTTGTTACAGCAATACCACTTGGGTGAATTCCTTTATAAGCCGGCTGCGAATAGTTTAACAAATTAAAACCAGAATTTAATACGCCATAAAAAGGGAAATTGGATACTGCTTGCGTACCTGTTACAAATATTGAGTCGTTTCTGGTTGTAAAATCAGAGATACTGATGTTAGAATTTGTCAATACAGTAGCTTGGCTTATAAAATTTAAAGCTGAATCATAACGAATTAGTTCGCCGGACACCGATAATGCAACAAAATTTCCGTTTGCAGTTTTTTCAAATTTTGAAATTATAAACGCGGTGTTTTGTTGGTTAATAATTACATCGTTTAACGGGTTGTATTCTACATTGACATTTGCATTATTAATTTTCCCATGAATTATTAAATTTCCGTTTATCAGTGAGCAAATTGATTTTATATTATTCACACCTGGTAAAGTGGAAAGAATATACTGGCCGCTTGCTGAATATTTCTCCAACACACCATCGGAAGCTAAATAAAATGAAGAATCTTGCGCTGCAGCAATAACGCTTATATATTGAGAGTTCACCCAGTTTGACTGTAAATACATTTTAAATATAAGTGCACCATTGGTGTCTATTTTAACTATGAAATCTTTAAGTCCAGACACATCGCAAGCTTGTCGATCTATTCCGTAAAAAAGAAGATGGTTGTCGGCTGTTCGCATGATTTTATTTAAGTAACCATCATAGTAATTTAAACTTGTATTAAAAAACGAAACACCGTTTTCACCAATACCTATTACACGCACATCTCTGCCGCAGCAATTTTCCACTTCTTTTAAATAATAACATTTCGAGTTGATTGACACAATATTGCCAACTTTATCAATTTGTGTGTGTGAAGCACTATTTAAATTTTGTGAAATAAGGCTTTGAAGCGATAGTAAAAGGAAGACTAAGGGTAAAAATTTTCTCATGGGTTCTTTGTTTTTCTAATTTAAAATTAAACCATTTTTATTCGTATTCAACCGCAAATAAAAAAGCGGTCAGTTTTATTCCATAAGTGGTTAACAAAATATTAAATCTAAAATCTCACTTCTTAAATCTTAGTTCTTAATAACCTTTTTCAGCACACTTCCCGTCTCTGTTTCCAATTTCACAAAATAAATTCCAGGCTTTAAAGACGCGCCAATTAAATAGCATTCTTTTCCGTTAATACTTTGCTTGTTAATAGTTTGTCCTAGAGAATTAATTAATTCAATTGTTTTAATTTCAATATCCGAACTAACAGTAAATCCGGCGGCCGAAGGATTTGGATAAACTTGAATGTTTTGTGCAAGCATTGCGTTTTCCTGAAGTCCTGTAACTGTGAACAATACCGAATCGCAAAACGCATCGTTATCAATATTAATATCGTTGCTGGCGTTCGGAACGGTTGTAAATAAACATATGTTGAGTGTTATTTGACTCAAAGTGAAATTACCTGCTGGAAAAGGCTGTGCGTAAAATGTCACGGTTGGTATGGTAAGCGATCCACCAGGAATAATAGCAGTGTCTACAAATTTATGGAGTAAAATATAACACGGCGAAATTCCAGTATTTATGTAGGAATAATAATTGATATAAAAGTTTTTCACAGTATCGGTCGCGAAATTTTTCACAGTCACGTCAGCTGTAACGTACGGAGTAACAAACGAAGATCCGTTCCCGATTCCGAATAAAGTTGTATTCATATTTGAAAATCCAACAACACCAATATCTGATACCGAACTAAAACCACCGCCAATAGGAAATTGAAATAAACTACTGAATTTGTATAAAGGCACTTCTTTGCTGTTGCAAGTTGCAAGTACGGTTAAGTTATCCCTATTATTCAAAGCAATACCTGTTGGATAAATGCCTTTGTAAGTTGATTGAATTTGGTAAAGTATATTAAACGCCGTGTCAATAATGGCATGGTAGAGAGCTCCCGATGAGTTCATATTTCCAGCGATAAAAACAGAATCATTACGCATGGTAAAGTCGTTTACTTTATACTGCGCTGTATTTGTAGAAAAACCAAAACTAGAAATTAACACCAATGAAGTATCATACTTGTCAAGTGTATTAGCACCAGTTTTAGTATAAAAATATGTAGGAGTATCAATTACCTTCGAAAGCAAATTAATACATGGCTGCTGGGTTAAAACAGTTCCAGAGGTTGTCATAATAACATTTGTATTAATACCGTTTAATTTTCCACTCACAAACAAATTACCCGTTGCCAGAGCTTTTACTAAAGTAATACTGGTTAAGGAGGTAGTAATTTTTGAAATAAATTGACCACTCGAAGAAAAATGATACAAATCTGTTGAAGATACTAGGTAATACGAATTATCAGAATGTTGGGTAATATCATTAATTGTGCGTCCAAAACCCCCAGCAGCTAAGGTTCCTTGAATAGGTATATTGAATAAAATAACGCCATTTGTATCTACTTTAGTGATATAATCCAAATGTCCTGATATATCGCAGGAATGAACAGCATAATGACTTACCAAAATAGCATTATCATTCGTTTTAATAATTTTACCGAAATATCTTACCTGATAGGAACTCGGTAAGCCTGTTTTAAAAACAGTATCGCCATTAAAATTCATCCCTTGTACGTAAGTACTATAACCGCAACAGTTATTTTGTGAACTTCCGAGATAGAATACCTTGGAGTTAATTGATATCATATCGCCCGTTTTGTCAACGGCACTATGACCAGCAATATTTAAATTTTGTGAAATAAGGCTTTGAAGCGATAATAACAGGAAGGTTAAGGGTAAGATTTTTCTCATGGGTCAGAAATTTGTAATAAATTTACGAAAATTAATGACTTAGACAAGATTGTATGAAAATTTTAATCACCGGTGGGGCAGGATTTATTGGATCGCATGTAGTGCGTTTATTTGTTACCAAATACCCAAATTATACCATTCACAATTTAGACAAGCTTACCTACGCAGGTAATCTGGCTAACCTTACTGATATTGAGAATAAACCAAATTACAAGTTTGTAAAAGGAGATATTGTTGACGCTGCTTTTATTAATGACCTTTTTAACAAAGAAAAATACAATGCAGTAATTCACCTTGCTGCTGAAAGTCATGTAGACAGAAGTATCACCAACCCTTTGGAGTTTGTGATGACTAATGTTATTGGCACAGTGAATCTGTTAAATGCAGCCAAAGAACTGTATAAAAATGATCCAACAAAATTCACTAAGTTTTATCATGTAAGTACCGATGAAGTTTACGGAGCGCTTGGAGAAACCGGTATGTTTACCGAAGAAACTTCTTACGATCCGCATAGCCCCTACTCTGCTTCTAAAGCCAGCAGCGATCATTTTGTCCGTGCCTACCATGACACTTATGGTTTACCTGTTGTTATTTCTAACTGCAGCAATAACTATGGTCCAAATCATTTTCCTGAAAAATTAATTCCACTGTGCATTCACAATATTAAAATGAATAAACCTTTACCAATTTATGGAAAAGGCGAAAACGTGCGCGATTGGCTCTTTGTAGAAGATCATGCTACTGCTATTGATACTGTTTATCACAAAGCAAAGCTTGGAAGTACCTATAACATTGGTGGTCACAACGAATGGACAAACATTGATGTAATTCGTTTATTGTGCAAAGTAATGGATAAAAAGTTAGGTCGCCCGGAAGGCACCAACGAAAAGCTCATCACCTTTGTGAAAGACCGTGCGGGCCATGATTTGCGTTACGCGATTGATGCGACTAAATTAAAAAATGATCTAGGCTGGGTTCCCTCGGTTACCTTCGAACAAGGTTTAGATCGCACTGTTGATTGGTATTTGAATAATAGCGAATGGTTAGATAATGTGACTTCGGGTAACTACACGCATTACTACGAAGAGCAGTATACTAAGCGATAAAAATTACAAGTTTCTAGTTTTTGGTTTCTAATTGAAGCGCAGAACTAGAAACACTCAACCAGAAATAAAAAACTTGTAACTAGAAACTGTCTTCCTTCATCACCATCTGAAGAGTATTCCGGCTTCTCTGTTCTATTAAAATGACTTTATGTTGACTTAATTTTGAAATCGTTTCCTGATCGTAATTACGAATGGTCATGAGTTGAACAGGGGCATTATAAAGTACTTTAAAATGCTGCTGTAAATCGTTTATAAGCGGCTCTATCTTTTGAATATCGTTATCCGTACACACACTAAAACTGATTGCAGAATTTTGCATCATGTGAATGTGCACATTGTATTTCGAGAACAAATTAAAAATTCCACTCAAGTTCTCTTCTGCAATAAAACTAAAGTCCTTAGGTTGAATGGATAATAAAATTTGATCTTCTTTAAAAATATAACTTGTGGCTGTGTTTCCCTTTTCACCATCCTTTACAAGCGTTCCAGGTTCCTCCGGCTTTAAAAAAGATCTTACGTATAGGGGAATATTCTTATTCTGAAGCGGCTTAATTGTTTTTGGATGAATGACTGAAGCTCCAAAATACGTCAGCTCAATAGCATCGTGGTAAGTTAACTCGTCAATCTTTTTTGTGTTTTTAAAATACTTCGGATCGGCATTTAAAACACCAGGCACATCCTTCCATATCACAACTTGTCTAGCATCGGTAAAATATGCCAATAAAGCGGCTGTGTAATCACTTCCTTCTCTTCCGAGTGTTGTTGTATAGTTTTCTGAAGTCCCTCCTATAAAACCCTGTGTGACGATAACCTCACGGTTTTGTAAAAGCGGTAATAACTGCGTTTTCACAAGAGTCTCGCTCAAAACATAATCCACATTTCCTTCGCGGTAAGAATTATCCGTTTGAATGATTCCCCTTATATCTAACCATTTATTTTTTAAGCCGTCGTTATTTAAATAAGCAGAAATTATTTTGGTTGATAAAATTTCACCCAGAGAAACGATTTGATCGTAGTGATGGTTGTATGAAAAAGAAGGCTCTTCTTCCAGTATCCAAAGCAGTTCTACAAATACGTTTTCTATATCATTATATATTGCATCCTGTTTATTTGGAAACAGATCGTTTAATATACTGCCGTGGTAATCTTTTAATTCATTTAGAAGCAGCTCAATATTCTCTTGCTTATTGATGTATGCCTTGGTAAGTTCTTCAAGTTTGTTAGTAGTTTTACCCATAGCCGAAACTACAACAACAGTAGCCTCTGAAGCATGATGTTTTAAAATAGAAGAAACATTTTTAACTGCTTCAGCATCCTTTACAGAAGCTCCACCAAACTTAAAAACCTGCATAAATTTATTTTGAGCAAAGGTATAAAAACAAAAAAACCATCCAAATACGGATGGTTTCTAAATATATAAAAAATGATTTATTGTTGTGGTGGAGCTTGCTCAGGCATTGGTTGTGCTTGAGGAGCTTGTTGAGCAGGTTGTTGTTGAGCTGGAATTGCAACAGCTGACTGTGCTTTTCTTTTTGCAACAGATCCTGCATCTTCAGAGTTTGTATCTACTACAGTACCTTGTGGCGACATTAATACACTTAACACAATTAAGGTAATTGCTAATCCCCAAGTTGCTTTTTCAATAAATTCAGTTCCTTTTTTTACACCCATAATTTGAGTTGCAGCACCAAATTGACTTTGAATTCCGCCACCTTTTGAGTTTTGAATAAGGATTACCAGAACAAGTAAAATACACACCAGAATTGTTAGAAATGAGAAAAACATGTTTTTATTTTTATAAGTTATTTTAATTTTTAAATAAGAGGTGCAAAGTAAGTCTTTTTTCTTCAAATTTCAAACTTTTTAAATTATTTAATCACGCTCCTAAAAGTGGTTTTTGCTTTTTTATGAGGGCGCCCAGGCGGGCTGTCGCTAACGCACAACCAGACTCAAAAGTTCACTGAACTTTTGCCCTTCGCTCTTCTTGTCTGCCCTCCGGGACAAACAAGAAGGAGCTCAAACAGGCCGCTCCATCCCTGGCGCGAGAATCGAGGAAGGTAGCATTCAGGCAACACTCGTTTATGTGTAATTTACGCTAGTTTCCTCTCAGTGCCCCTCTGTCCCTCAGTTTCTCTATGTTAAAAATTGAAGCTAAACTACCCGTTTGTTTTGAGTTTTTGAATCAAGCCATCAAAATAAGCCCGTTTTTGCGGGTATTTAATGCTTAAAATCTCGTAAGCACGAATGGCCTTGTTGATACTACCTTGCAAAGCGTATATTTTTGCCAGGGTTTCTGTAACTAAATGTTCGTTTTCTAATAAACTTTCTTTTGCCTTGATATCTGGGGCATAAAACCGTTGCTGTTCTTCTTTTTGACGAATTAAGCCCGGACTTGTCTCAATGATTTTATCAATAATGGCTCTATTCTTTAGTTTTCTCGATTCAGCCTCCACCTTCTCAGCTTGCTCTTCTTTATTTTCTGCAACAGGTTGTTCCTTTTTCGCAGATTCCTGTTTTGCTATTTCCTGCTCAACCTGCTCGGTAATTTCCTCATAGGTTTGACCGTTATTCTTTTTTAAATACGAAAGCCAATCCCCAAAATTCTCCGGTTCTTCTTCTTTTACCTTAGGTTTATTTAATTCGTTTGTTTTTAAAATTTCCTTTTCTACAAAAGAATTCACAACTTCATTTCCAATTTCTCTTTCAAGAATTTGTTCCGCATCTAAAACCGGTTTGACTTTGGTAATATTTTCAAGTTGTTTTGTTTCTGGTTTTACATCTTCTGATTCTGTAGATACTTCAGCTGCTCTCAAAATATCTAACTCTTGTTTAACATCTTCCTTTTGATGTTGCAGTTTTGGAGATTCTTTAACTAAAGGTTCTTCAACGACCTCTTCTACTTCATTTTCTATTTGATGAATAAGTCGAAATAAATGAGCGCGATTGGTAGCAACTATGGCAGTCTTTTTGAGGCTTTGTTGGTAAACAGAAGCATCCCATTTCTTAGACGCCATACTTAATAAAATATGAGCCGACTGAAAATACGGGAAATCATTAACCAGCTTTTGTAACTGCGGAACACTTGCTTTATCAAGCAGTTTAGGGTTATTAATATATTTTATTAGATCCGCAGCTTGCATTTTACCAATTATTAAATGCTTTATTAAAAATATCTTCTGTTAGTTGTCTGTATATTTCTTGAACAAGCTCTGGTTCTTTCGCCGAAATGTTCTCAGTACTTTTATAATCTGCAAAACGGGTAAAGTTTTGTTCGAAATTTTTAGTCGCATCAAATTTATTAAAATAAACCACTTTAACTGTAATGGTAAGACGGTTGAGACTCGCTTGGTCGTTACTTTGAATAGCCACAGGGGTTACAGCGTAATCGGCTATATACCCTTCAAAGCTCAAATCTCCGTCCTTTGGCATTAAAGCCAAACTTGTTTGCTGCGAAACAACATCCCTCATTTTTTCCGTAAAGCGTTGCGATAAACTGGGTGCACCCAAACTGGTATTGTTTGTAAAAAAACCCACACTAATTGTTTTTGCTTCAACCGGAATAGAAGCTCCGCTTAACGATATATGAGGTTTACAGAAACTTAAAACGCCAACAAATAAAATTGAGGCGTATTTTAGAATTTTCGGGATCATTAATTTTTTAGTGTTTGTATGAAATTTAATTTCAGAATTTCGTTTAAGCATCTTTATTCAAACAGAACTATTCCTCAATCGTATATTCGTTTATTTTTCTGTAGAGTGTTCTTTCACTTATCCCTAATTCCTTTGCAGCGTTTTTACGTTTTCCTTTGTGTTTACGTAAGGCCTTTTTAATCATATCGATTTCTTTATCTTGTAATGACAAAGTTTCTTCCACTTCAATTACCTGCTGCTGAACGTTATTCGGAGATCCTATTGATTTGTGAATGGTTAAGCCAGTGTTTCCATTGCTATCGTTATTATCGTAACCTCGGTTTAAAATTTGTCGGCTTTCATTGCTAAGCGTGTGTACTTTCTCTGAATCTCCAGACATTAGATCAAAAACAATTTTTTTTAATTCATTTATTTCTGCTCTGGTATCGCGCAACACTTTAAAAATAATTTCACGATCGTTTTCAAAACCAGAATGACTGCTATCTGCTTTTAAAAGACTCGGAACATTGTTTGAATTGTATTGCGGTAAATATTTTAAAAGTGTGTCCGCATTAATTTCTCTGCTTTTTTCAATAATAGAAACTTGTTCAGCAATATTTTTTAGTTGACGGATATTTCCAGGCCAATAATAATTTACGAGAACTTGCTCAGCATCTGGTGCCAATCTTAACACGGGCATGCTGTATTTTGCAGCAAAATCATTTGCGAATTTCCGAAACAACAGATGAATGTCGTCTTTTCTTTCACGCAATGGCGGCAGATAAATTGGCACCGTATTTAAACGGTAATATAAATCTGCTCTGAATTTTTCTTTTTCTAAAGCTTGATAAAAATTTATGTTTGTAGCAGCAACAACGCGAACATCTGTTTTTTGAACCTTACTACTTCCAACTTTAATGTATTCGCCACTTTCAAGAACTCTCAACAAACGTGCTTGCGTTGCTAATGGCAACTCCCCTACTTCATCTAAAAAAATTGTACCACCATTGGCAACTTCAAAATATCCTTTTCGTGCCTCGGTAGCTCCTGTAAATGCACCTTTTTCGTGACCGAATAATTCGCTGTCTATTGTTCCTTCCGGTATAGCTCCACAGTTAACAGCAATATAAGGACCATGTTTGCGCGCACTGTTCTGATGAATTATTTGTGGAAAAACTTCTTTACCAGTTCCACTTTCACCATTAATAACAACGTTCAAATCGGTAGGTGCTACCTGGCGTGCAATATCTACCGCGCGTTCTAAAAGAACATTGTTTCCTATAATTCCGAATTTTTGTTTTAAATCTTGTGTGTTCATTTCCCGTTTCTTTTTAAGACACGAATTGCACTAATTATCACTAAACTGATCTATTCGTGTAATCCGTGAAATTAGTGTCAAACCGCTTCACCAATAAGTGTGCTGGTTGTACACTTCGTTACCATCACATTCACGTAATCTCCTTTTTTATAATTTCCTTTTGGAAAAACAACGACGGTATTCTGTGGATTTCTTCCCATCAACATATCATCTGATTTTTTTGAAAAGCCTTCTACCAATACTTCGTGAACTTTTCCAAGCCCTAATGCAGTTTTTATTCCGCTATTTGTTCTTTGTAATTCTACGATCTCTGCTAAACGGCGACTTTTCACTTCTGCAGTAACATCATCTGGATACTTACGTTCTGCAAGGGTTTTAGGACGTTCGCTGTAAGAAAACATATAGGCATAATCAAACTGAATGCTCTTCATTAGGCTGATAGTTTGCTGATGATCTTCTTCGGTCTCTGAACAAAACCCAGTAATAATATCTGTACTAATTCCACAACCAGGAATAATGCGATTGATAGCCGCCATGCGCTCAAGATACCACTCACGCGTGTAACCACGGTTCATCATTTCTAAAATACGACTGCTTCCACTCTGCACCGGTAAATGAATATAATTACAAATATTGTGATACTTCGCCACCATCTCCAACACATCATCCGTCATATCTTTTGGATGCGAAGTAGAATAACGCACACGCAATAATGGATCAATCAAAGCCACACGCTCCAGCAACTGTGCGAAACTCACAGCACTTGCTTTTTGTTCCTCTGTTAATGTTTCTTTTTTTAGTCCGCCTCCAGTATATAAATAACTGTCTACATTCTGTCCTAATAAAGTTACCTCACGGTATCCTTTTTCAAACAAATCTTTTGCTTCTGCAACAATACTTTCAGGGTCTCGGCTACGCTCGCGTCCTCTTGTAAATGGCACGACACAGAAACTGCACATATTATCACAACCGCGCATAATGCTGATGTAAGCATTTACGCCATTGCTTCCAAGGCGTACAGGAGTAAGATCAGCATAAGTTTCTTCCTTACTTAAAATCACGTTAATAGCTTTGTGGCCATCTTCCGCCTCTTCTATTAAACCTGGCAAATCTCTGTAGGCATCGGGTCCAACAACAATATCCACCAATTTTTCTTGCTCCAAAAATTGTGATTTTAACCGTTCGGCCATGCAACCTAAAACACCCACCAATAATTTTGGGTTATTTTTTTTTGCCTTTTTAAAATCGTTTAAGCGGTTACGCACGCGCAATTCAGCGTTTTCACGAATAGCACAGGTATTTAAAAAAATAACATCCGCGTCTTCAAATTTGTCTGTGGTGCTATAACCTTTATCCATTAATATAGAAGCCACAATTTCGCTATCTGCAAAATTCATTTGGCATCCATAACTTTCTAAAAAGAGCTTTTTATTGGTTGAATTTTTAGAATCTACCATAAAAGGTGTTCCTTGAAGTTTTTCGTCGATAATTTTAGTTTCTGAATTCATTAAGTGGGGGCAAAAATACTAAATAAGTGACAAATTGACATATTTTTAACTTTTTTAAGCGTAAAATCTTGCAAATTGTTACATAAAAAAAACTTTTACTTGCATTTTAACTGAATTATTTTTTTTCTTTGCCAATTTTAAAATAAGCCTTTGGGCATAATCCCAAAAAATTGATACATATATATAAGGTATGAGCAAAAATTTAGTAATAGTTGAGTCCCCTGCAAAAGCCAAAACAATTGAAGGGTTTTTAGGGAAAGATTATATTGTGAAGTCGAGTTTTGGACACGTGAGAGACCTAGTAAAGAAAGGTTTTGGTATTGATTTGGAGAAAAATTTCACACCTACTTACGAAGTGCAACCCGATAAAGAACGGGTAATTGCAGAACTTAAGAAATTAAGCAAGGGAGCTGATATGGTTTGGCTCGCATCCGATGAGGACCGTGAGGGAGAGGCTATTAGCTGGCATTTATTCGAAACATTAGGTCTTGAAAAAAGTAAAACAAAGCGTATTGTTTTTCATGAAATCACCAAGCCTGCTATTCAAAAAGCTATTGCAAACCCGCGTGAAATCGATATTAATTTAGTGAACGCGCAACAAGCACGTCGTATTTTAGACCGTTTGGTGGGTTTTGAACTTTCTCCAATTTTATGGAAAAAAATTCGTCCGAGTTTATCCGCAGGGCGTGTGCAATCAGTTGCAGTGCGCTTGATTGTTGAGCGTGAACGTGAGATTACCAATTTTCAATCTGTATCCGCATTTAAAGTTGCCGCATTATTTGTTGTAGGAAACAAAGCTGTTTTAAAAGCAGAATTAGATAACCGTTTTAAAACAGAAGCAGAAGCTACTGCCTTTTTAGAAAAATGTAAAGGTGCTATTTATGCAATCAACAGCATTGAAACAAAACCGGCAAAACGCACGCCTAGCGCACCTTTCACGACTTCTACATTACAACAAGAAGCGTCACGTAAATTAGGATTCAGTGTTTCGCAAACCATGGTTGTAGCACAACGATTATATGAAGCCGGTAAAATTACCTACATGCGTACCGATTCGGTAAACCTTTCGGAAACCGCGATGGGTCAGGCTAAGGACGCTATCACTAGTAACTACGGAGCAAATTATCATAACCCGCGCCAATTTAAAACTAAGAGTAAAGGCGCGCAAGAAGCGCACGAGGCTATTCGTCCGACTTACATTTCAGTTGGTGAAATTAGTGGAGAACGTAACGAACAACGTTTGTATGATTTGATTTGGAAACGTACAATAGCCAGTCAAATGGCGGATGCGGAACTTGAAAAGACAACCGTAAAAGTTGGAATTAGCACTACCACAGAACAATTTGTGGCGCAAGGTGAAGTGTTGAAGTTCGATGGTTTCCTAAAAGTATACATGGAAGGTAAAGATGATGAAGATGAAAACGAAGACGATGAAAATTCTTCCATCTTACCACCAATGACAACTGGTGAGAAATTGCAGCTAAGAGAAATTACAGCTACTGAACGTTTTACACATCACCCAGCGCGTTACACAGAAGCAAGTCTTGTAAAAAAATTAGAAGAACTCGGTATTGGTCGTCCGAGTACTTACGCGCCGACCATTAGTACGGTTCAAAAGCGTAACTACGTTGAGAAAACAGATCGTGAAGGAAATCCACGTAATTATACATTCTTTAGTTTTGAAGGAACAAAAATTTCAAAAGAAACTAAAACAGAAAATACAGGCGCAGAAAAAAATAAATTATTTCCAACCGATATTGGCGCCGTTGTAAATGACTTCTTGATTCAATACTTTCCTAACATTTTAGATTTTAATTTTACAGCGCGTGTTGAAGAAGAGTTTGACGAGATTGCAGAAGGTAAAATTAAGTGGACGGATATGTTGGAAGAATTTTACAGACCTTTTCACAAAACCGTTGAAAATACCAGTGAGAACAGTGAACGCGCAAGTGGTGAACGTTTATTAGGAAAAGATCCGAAGAGCGGCAAACCCATAATCGTTAGAATTGGTCGTTTTGGTCCTCTAGCGCAAATTGGTGAAACTAATGAAGAAACAGGTGAAAAAGCAAGTTTTGCGAGTTTGAGAAAAGAACAAAGTATTGAAACCATCACTTTAGAAGACGCTTTGGATCTATTTAAACTCCCTATGAATTTAGGGATGTATAAAGAAAAAGAAGTGATTATTGGTGTTGGACGCTTCGGTCCTTACGTGAAATACGGCGAGGGTTATATTTCTATTCCAAGATTGGAAGATCCATTAAAAGTGGATATGGATCGTGCTATTGAATTGATCAAGGAGAAAGAGGAAGCAGATGCTCCTATCGCCCACTCTCACGGAAAGCCAATTACTAAAGGTAAAGGACGATTTGGACCTTTTATTAAACACGGCGATTTATTTATTAATGTACCCCGCGCTTATAATTTCGATAATTTATCTCAGTCGGATATTGATGAATTGGTAGCTAAAAAATTAGATAAAGAAGCGAACCGTTTTATTCAACAATGGCCGGAAGAAAAAATTGCTTTGGAGAATGGTCGTTGGGGTCCGTTTATACGTTTTGGAAAAGCGATGTTGAGGCTTCCTAAAAATGAAGCGGGAGAAAAATTTGCACCAGAAGATTTAAAAGATTTGACTTTTGAAGATGTGAAGAAAATGATTATAGATCAGGATCCAACAGCCTTTGATAAAAAAGGTAAAAAGGGTGCAGCTAAAAAAGCGAGTGCGAAGAAAGCCACAAAAAAAGCAACTCCTAAAAAAGGAGCCGTGGTTAAAAAATTAGTTGCAAAGAAAACGACCAAAAAAGCTACGGTAAAAAAAGCTGCGAGTAAAAAGGCGGCACCGCGCAAAGCAGCAACGAAGAAGAAATAGTACCATGATCTTTTATAAAACAAAAATCCGTTCTTGAATTAGAACGGATTTTTTGTTTACGAGATTTAGGATTATAAATATTTCTTTATTTTACTTAAACAACAACTTCCATTTCACCCTTTCACGAATATCATTTGAACCCTTTTAAATTCATAATACAATTAGTATCTTGTATTTAATTAAAACCCATGAAATCATCATTAGCCGACAACAACCACTTACAATTGCTTTTAATTGTTTGTTGTCTAATTTATGGCGGTTAGCGGGTAGTTAGGCGTAATTATAAAAAGACAGAAATGAAATTCGAATTATTAAGCGGAAAATACAAATCAATAAATTCTTTGGGCTGGGCTGACATTCCTGACTTTGTTGTAATTACCGGAAAAAATGGAAGTGGCAAGACTCAATTGTTAGAGTTATTGAATTGGCATTTTGGTGCGACTCAAGACCAAAGAAATAATGCACAAAGGATTGCTACAGACCCATTTCATGGCGTCAAAACAGAAAGTGATATTAAAATCACTAATAAAGATATAGTATATATACCTTCAATATGGCAACTCGGGAATTTAGCTGCTACTAATTCTTCAAAATTCACCCAAATAATCAATCATATACACACCCAAATCACTGGACAAAACAATAATGTACAATATGTTGAACTATCATCAATTATTGAACAAAGAATTGGCAAACCCAAATCAGAGATTACCAAAAATGACATCCAAGAAAACCTTCCCGTTGACTATTTTGATTACATAAATAAGATTCAAATTCACGAGGGACTAAGTGAAGCCTTCCTCACATACCATTGTAAATATGCTGAATTACGTGATTCAGGAAAAAGCGATGAGGACATTAAAAAAGCAATTGGACTTTCTCCTTGGGAAATAATAAACAATATGCTTCATATTGCGGGATTCCCTTACGAAGTAAATAAACCCAAATCATATATTGGAGATTATCATTTCGAACTTATTGGAATAACGAATCCTTTGCTAAAAATAAATTTTTCCGATTTGTCTTCAGGAGAAAAAGTTTTAATCTCATTAAGCATCTGGATGTTTAACGCCAGCAAAGATAAAAGACTCCCAAAACTTATGCTTTTGGACGAACCTGATGCACACCTTCACCCTTCTGCTGTAAAACAATTTATAGATGTAATTGAAAAATCATTAGTAAGGAATTTTGGAGTGCGAGTTATTATGACAACGCACTCTCCTTCGACAGTTTCGTTAGCTCCCGACTATTCCTTGTTTGAGATGGAAAAAAATAATCCTCAAATAAAACCACTTAAATCAAAAGAATATGGTATTAGTTTATTAACAGATGGACTCGTTGTCGTAAAATCAAATGATAAACATGTACTGGTAGAGGACAAGAATGATGCTAAATTTTATAATGAAGTTTTTGTTATTCTAAAAAACAAAAAACTTTTAATTGAACATGTTTCAATAATATTTATTGCTGCTTCGAATAAATCCGCAAGTACATCAGGTGGCTGTACCGTTGTTAGAAGTTGGGTTGAAAAATTTATTAATGAAGGTGCAGATGATATTTTTCAAGGTTTAATGGATTATGACAATGGTACAAACGTTAAGGAAAATGTTACTTCGACTAAAAATCTACACGTAATTAAAAGATATAGTTTGGAAAATTATCTTCTCGACCCAATCCTAATTTATTCATCCTTATTACATGAGAATGTTACTATTTCTGTGCCAAGTATTACCCTTTCACATCGTGATGAACATAGAATTTTAGAATTGGGACAAACAGAAATACAAAAAATTGCAGACCATATTTTAAGTGAAATTGAACCAACATTAAATAATCTATTGCCTGACGAAAAAATAAAGGTAAGTGTTCAATTTATAAACGGCATGACTCTGCTCTATCCGAAGTGGTTTCTAAATAGACGAGGACATGATTTGTTTTCTCAATTTAAATTAAAATATCAAAAAGCAGTTAATTATGACAACTTAATGAACGCTCTAAACAGACAAGAGTTTATCCCGATAGACCTATTAGAAATTTTTAAAGACATTCAGAAATAACTACGCCTAACACGGGTTTTGCGTTAGTGGGCAGACAGTGCGAATAGAAACATTTGAGCAATTAATAAACGTTGGTGCTGGCAGACAGTTTACGGTTTCAAAAGCCCACCAACGCAAAGCCCGAAACCGATAGCAGCAATTTAAAAACGACAAAAATGAAAAGACTTAACTCCATAATTTTAATGATGTTTTTAACAACGATATCATTCGGTCAAGTTTCAAATGAAACCGACAAAACACGTATTAAAAATTTAGTAATTGAATCGTTTGACGAAATATGGTCTAATTTAGATTCTAAAAACATTGATAAATACTACACTAAAGACTTCCTGCTTTTGGAAAACGGAGAAGTTTGGAATAACGATTCCATTAAAAATTATTTGGATAATGCCATACTTCGGAAACCGAATCCAAAACGAATTAATACAATTGAAATTATAGAAATTAAAATCGCAAACCGAACGGCATGGATTGCATACCAAAACTATGCGACATTCTCAACTGATAATAAAATCATTGGAAAAGCTAATTGGTTAGAAAGCGCAACGGCAATTTTAACAGAGAATGGATGGAAACTAGAAATGCTTCACTCAACTCGAATTAAAAATGAATAAAACTACTGCTAACAGCACCTTCAAGAAATTGGCGGTTCAGTGGTTAAATGAAGTTTTGTGCTTCGTATCAAATTCAGTGCTGGCAGACAGTTTAGTGCTTCGAAATCGCCAACTTCTTGTAGCTGCAAACCGTTACCAGTTATTTATAAAGACAAAACGCTCAGACTTAAATTTGGAAATCTCAAATTAATGTAATAACTTTGTAATTACATATAATAGCCATGGACATCTCATTAATATCAATCGGAAATTCTAAAGGAATTCGTTTATCAAAAACAGTACTTGAAAAATATCACATTCGAGACACTATGGAATTGATTCTCGAAAAAGATTACATTATCCTAAAACCAAAGACATCTTCGCGAAAAGGCTGGGAAAAAGCTTTTAAGAAAATGCATGAAAACGGTGACGACAAACCTTTAATGACCGATGTTTTTAACGAAGACACATTTGAAGTATGGTAATAAAGCAATATCAAATTGTTTTGGTTAATCTAGACCCGACAGTTGGCAGTGAAATGAAAAAGACTCGCCCTTGCGTTGTTATCTCTCCTGACGAAATGAATAAATATTTGCAGACAATCGTCGTTGCTCCAATGACAAGTAATTCAAAACCCTATCCAACTAGAGTTGAAGTAAAACACGGTAAGACAAAAGGATGGGTTGTATTAGATCAAATTCGAACAATCGACAGAAAACGTATTGTAAAATCATTTGATTCACTCACGGACAAAGAAATTTACAAAGTCAAGACTATTATTCAAGAAACATACGTAGACTAAACAAACGTCTGGTAACAGCGCCTAGGCTCAAAACGTTATAAATATTATATGTTAATACTAAAATCCGACATAGACAATGATAAAATTTTAACGACTATAACAAAAAAATCAAAAGCATACTGGGGTTATTCTAGCGAACAAATAGAAATATGGTCGGATTTATTAACTATAACAAGAACCTATATTGAAACTAATAATGTATTTAATTTAGTCGTTGATAATACTATTGTTGCTTATTACTCTTATAACCATGTAGATAAAAATATAGTTAAACTCGACAATCTATTTGTACTTCCTGAATTTATTGGAAAAGGGTTTGGAACACTCCTTATGAATGATTTTATTAACAGAATAAAAAAGACGGACACACAAAAGATAATTCTTGATTCAGAGCCAAATACACAAAAATTTTATGAAAAATTTAAATTCATTAAAATCGGGCAGATTGAAACCACTATCAAAAACCGGTATTTACCTATAATGGAATTGAAATTAAAAGATGAATAAACAAGCAACAGCGATATCAAAGGTTTTAGTGCGGGTCAGACATAGAAAGTACAGTCGAGGGTAAATTTATTTTTGACTTAATTGTAAAAGAAGGCGAAATGAATAAATGGTACTTATATCTTATTTTACACCAAGAATAATTAAATTAGGTGCAAGGTATTTAGATCTAAAAATAATTTGAACTTATACATCACTTGCAAGAATATTAAAACAAAACAACATGGAAAATGAACTAATTGGAGCTCTACTTCAGGTTTTACTTTTCACGCTCATACCGTTTTTAGTATTTATTATAAAAAATAAATCAGCAAAAGGTTTTTTAAATTATATAGGTTTAAAGAAATCTACTGCAAAAGCAAATTATCTTGCAGCGCTTGCCTGTTTACTATTTGCTGCCCCGCTGCTTATTCTCGTTCTAGTAAGTACCGATTTCAAAGGACTCATGCTTGCACCCGAAAGCGTTACTGGCAAATTTCATCTTATGGGATTCAGTGCAAGTTCTGTTATTATGCTACTTGCAATTGCCTTGCTCAAAACAGCTCTCGCTGAAGAAATACTCTTTAGAGGATTTATTGCAAAAAGACTTATCGCATTAATGGGTTATAATAAAGGAAACTTTATACAAGCTTTTATCTTTGGACTCATCCATGCTGTTATGGTGGCTGCTATCACAACTTACATACCTTTTTTAATTTTGATTTTTATTTTACCTGCAATAGGATCCTATATTTCTGTTTATCTGAATGAAAAAATTGGGAATGGTAGTATTATTCCTGGCTGGATTTCGCATGGCTTGGCAAATATAATAGCCTACAGCGTGGTTGGTTTCTTATTATAACAACTATCAACTTCAGTAATTTTAACGGTATAAATGAACAAAAAAACAAATTACATTTTGCCTATTGTTCTCCCTTCTTCAAAATTAAATTTGATCGTTTAATATTTATTACATTATTGACTAATAAATCACAACCTCAATTTAACTAAGCCAAACTATCAAACCATTGAGTGAACAAAAATTGATTTAGCGGGTCATAGAATTGGATGAGTGAAAAGGCTTGTCAGTTGGGGCTTTCAAGCCGTACCTTTATCAAAAATAAAAGTACCATGAAAAACCCACTAAAAACCCTGTCGCTCGTAGTTTGTATTTTAATTTCAAATTTAAATGCGCAAACGAGTAAAACGAATAACGCCAGCTCATCATTCGAGTCTAAAATTGATCCAACAGATCCTAAAGCCACTTATATAAACACACAAAATTATCTTTCTACAAGTACATTGAAAGACTACCGTAATTATTACGGAGATTCCTTAAAAGGCTTTGATGAAGCGGCTGTTAAAGCCGAACTTATTTCACGTCTCTATTATGGTCAGGAATTTATAAGCGTAATGGCTTTTAGAAAAAGAGATTATATTGATCAAAAATATAAACTAGGGGAATACGCGGCTAAGCCAATAGTTGCAAGTCAACCTATAGTAAATACAAAACAAATTGGCGGTCAAAATTTTATAAATGTAGCACCTTGTGTAAACGAAGATTTTGAAGCCACTCCAGCGGGAACATACAATTCATTAAACGCTATTACTGGTTGGTCTCTTGAAACTACGAATACAAACGGCAAACAACTTGCCTGCGGAACACCGACAAATGCAGTTTGGGTAGGTGGAAGTCCAGAGTTTTCTATTGTAACAACGCCTATTCTTGGGCATCCGTACATTGGAAATATTCTTAACTCACCACTTGGAGGAAATCGTGTCGCCGTGTTAAATAACACAACACCAGGATTTGTTTCCACACGATTAAGTACAACTTTTCCTGTAACAACATCTAATTCTCTTTTTCAATTTGCATATGCAGGTTCCTGGGATGGTTCAGGACACCAATGCTGCGACCAACCCTTTTTTACGATTAACATGTTTGATTGTTCAGGTGCACCTTTAGCGTGTTCATCTATAAGTTTAACTCCTCCGGGCAGCAGCTGTATGAATGGTGCTACGGGATACTCATTCTCGCCAAATGGCGTTTCGTGGACAAACTGGCAATTAAAGTACATTGACTTAACACCCTATATTGGATCATGCGTTACTATAAGAATAACGAACGGTGACTGCAACGGAGGAGCGCACCACGGTTCGCTTTATTTTGATTCAAAATGCGGCGGCACTTTACTTTGTTCAACCTGTACTCCACCATTGGGATCCGTTACAGTAATTAGTGGGCCTGTAAGTTTTTGTGCCGGAAGCGGTTCTGCACAAATTAGTGCTCCAACAGGTTATGCAACCTATTCTTGGGTTGCTCCGCCATTTACTCCCGTTATTCCAGTATCGCAAGCTACTTTACAAACACTATCAATTAACTCTCCGACTCCAGGTTTAACGTATTCAGTTTATTTAACTTCTCCATCAGGCTGTCAATATGTATCAGTAAATACCCTGTCCTATACCACTGTAAACATTAGCGGTATTGCTTCGGGATCGTCATGCGCAGGTGGTGCTAGTGGAAGTGCCACTGTTATTGGAAATGGTAGTGGAACGGGTTACAATTACACATGGCTCAATTCAACCAACAGTGTAGTGGGTACTTCTTCCATAGTAACAGGCTTGGCTGCAGGAATATACTCAATAGGAATAACAGGATTCGGTTCTGCGGGTTGCGGATCCGCCATTACTACGGTTACCATTGGTGTGCAACCACCCGGAGTTATTAATCAATTAAAACCATTCTGTGGTAACATAGCTTACATTGTAACGGGTGGTGGCACCAACTTTCAATGGTACAATGGGAGTACGGCAATTCCGTCAAATCTTGGGGGTACCTCGTCAAGTTTAACTATTACAAATCCAACAACAGGAAGTGTTGTAACGCTGACTTATCTGAGTTCTTTCGGTTGTCTCGATTCCGTTAGATACACTTTAGCAGCTACTAATCCAGGATTTTTATCAGCAAACAGTATTCCTTGGATTTGCCCTGGCGGCAACAATGGTACTGCAGTTATTAATTTAATTCCCGCGCTTGGTGGACCAGCAGGTTTAAATACTTTTAATATAAATTCAATTGGCAACACACCTGTTTACAACATTAGTTCAGGTCCCTCAAATCAAACTTCACTTCCTTTAAGTGCTTTATCTGCTGGAACATACAGCGTGCATTCATTCGACGGATCGTGCCACTATGGCACAACTTTTAATGTGAATGCATTTACTTTTAATTATACTTTAAGTCCAAACCCATCAACTTTATGCCCTGGAAATAGCATTGCTGCGGGCGTTACATTTACAAACAACCCATCATTAACGCAGTACTCTTATTCTTGGTCACCAACCACGTGGCTTGCAGGTAACAATGGTAGTTTTATGTCAACAATTATTTCCCCTACTCTTGCGGCGGGAACTCAAAGTACACTTGTTTATACGGTTGTGGTTACTCCAAGCACTGTTAATTGTCCGGTAACAAAAACAATTTCAATTACAGCAGCTAATCCTGCTACTCCAATAATACTGGCTATCCCAGAACTATGTAATAATTCTTCGCCAGTTCAAATTCTTACCAGTGCACCGGGTGGAACATATAGCACTTCTTACACGGGAGCAAACAGTCCTGTAAGTCAAACAAGTGGACTCATCACACCTTCCCATTCTAACATCGCTATTGGAACAAACAGTTTTGTATATTCCATTTCTATCAATACCTGCGTAGCGACAAAATCAGGAACATACAACGTTTCACAATACAACACTGCTGCACTCACATCAGCTGTTCCGCCTTTATGCGTTACAAATTCTCCTTTTAATTTAATGAACATTGTGCAATACACAGTTAATGGAAGCTGGACTGGGCAAGGTGTTTCGAATAATCAATTCGTGCCAACTACACTGAACACCAATACTTATCCAATAAGTTATAACGTTCCATCTTTTCCAAATCCACTGGCATGTCCATCAACAACATTAATAAATGTAGCAGTAACAAAAACAATTACTCCAACAATAATAGAAGTACCAGAATTTTGCTCAAACAAACTACCGTTTACAATGACTGTTACACCATCAGGTGGTAGTTGGTTTCCAAGTAGCGGTATAAATAGCAACGGAGCGGTAACGCCCTCTAATATTACTGTTCCTAACCTTACGGTTACCTATTCTGTTAATGTGGGTCCATGTCTTAATATCAAAACCAGTCTTTTAAACGTTTCTCAATTTATTCCCGCTACATTAACTAATAGCTTGAGTAATCTCTGTTATAATAGTGGCGTTGTTAATTTAATGAGTATTGTACAAAACACTGCGGGAACATGGAAAGACACAACTGGTGTGTTAACCAATTCATTTTTTCCTTCGGGATTGACAACAAATGTTTACACATTAAGTTATAAACACCCGTCAGCGCCGAATGCAACCTTGTGTCCTGATACCAAAACGATAGCGGTTTCTTTACTAAATCCACCAATGCCAAGTATTACACAAGTTGCACCTATCTGTAACAATGCTAATCCTATTCAACTACAAGTAACGCCCTTGACTGGAAATTGGACGGGAACTTCTTACCTATCATCCGGCGGGGTGTTTACACCATCACTAAGTTCTGTTGGAAACAATGCTGTAAAATATGTTATTGGAACAGCGATCTGCAACAGACAACAAACCAAACAAATTAGTGTTGAAGCTTTTGTTCCAGCAACTATAACAAGTAAACTACCAGATCTGTGTAATAATAGTCCTGTTATGAATCTTACGCCTTTTACAGCGAATAACCAAGGTACATGGGGCGGAGCGGGTATTACGGGTACAAACTTTAATCCAAACACAACTGGTTCTGGAAATTTCATTCTTACCTATCACACAGCTTCCTCACCAAGCGGTTTATGTCCCGATGAAGCTCTCGTAACTATCAAAGTGTTTTCTTTAGCTGTTCCATCTTTAACAAAAGCCGGACCTTACTGCACATCAAGTTTACCAGTGCAATTACAAGTAAGTCCTATTGGCGGTGTTTTTGGTGGATCAGATGCAAATGCAGTTTCTAATAGTGGTAAATTTAATCCAGCTTCTGCTTTAATAGGAAATAATCAAGTGACTTATAGCATTACTTCTGGCCCTTGTATAGCTTATGCTAAAATGATGATACAAGTTGAAAAATTTATTTCATCAAGTCTAGATAAAAAACCTGGTCCTTTTTGCAAAACAAGTTACGCCATCAATTTAAATAGTTACGTATTAAATACTGGCGGTGAATGGAGCATGAAAGATGCAGGACAAAGCGGACTACAAGGAAACATGTTTCATCCTGACCAAGCAATTCCTGACAATAAAACAACCTTAATTTACACAACCTTTTCTGAACCTACACGTGATCTTTGTCCAGATAAAACAGAAGTTACAATCGAGGTAAGAAATAATCCTATCATAAAAGTTACCAAAAACGGAAAAAGTAGTTGTGCACCTGCAGAATTTGAATTTTACACATCGAGTGTAAATACGGGCGACGGCACCTGGAGTTTTAACGATGGATCTGAAGTTACAAAAGGGCTGAGTGCAGTTCATTTATTTATGAATCCAGGTATTTACCAAGTACAGTATAATTACAAAGACGATATTGGATGTGAAGCACTACCTGTAAAAATAGCTGATCTAGAAATTCATGATTCTCCAAAAGCCAATTTTACATTTCCAGAAGAAATTTATATTTCAGAACCGCGTATTCAACTAAGTAATTTAAGTAAGGCCTTGGAAAACAATAGTTATTACTGGGAAATTAAAAACCTATTAAAATCAAATGAACTAGCACCAAGTGTAGAATTTTCAACGCTTGGAAAATACCAGATAACACTCACCGCGACGTCTGCTTTTGGATGTAAAGATGAAATCACCAAAACGATTGAAGTAAAAAACAACTTCAATGTGTTTATTCCAAATTCCTTTTCACCAAATTTTGATGGCTTAAATGATGTGTTTGCTCCTGTTTTCACTAAAGAAGGATTGGATACAAAATATTTTGAAATGCAAATATTCGATCGCTGGGGTCATTTGGTTTATCAATCAAAAGACATAACCAAGGGATGGGACGGATCACTAGAAAATAAAGGCGAGGCAATGAAAGAAGATACTTATGTATTCAAAATCAAATACAAAGATGCAGAAGGAAATCTTTACGAAAAAGCAGGCAATATTGCGTTATTAAAATAATAATCTATATCCCCAAAACAACGAAAAAGGCTGCCAGAGTATAGGCAGCCTTTTCTATTTATATAACAGAAAGATTTTTCGTTTCAACAGCCTTAATGTAATCAGCCATTAAGTAGGCAATCAATTTTCCAGTTTTATTATCTGCTTTTATGTGAGATAGTACAGGTGCACCCTCAGCAATATGAAAATAAAGTGTATTTAAATTTAAGGCTGATTCGTGAATATACTGTCTTGCTTGTATGGGTGAAATTCCACTACTTGTTTTAGCGCTCGAAGGAACATTGGTAATAGCATCCAAATCAATTTCTAAACCGCAGACTTCATTTTTCACAAATCCGATACATTGTTTTAAGGCGATTTTAAAATCAAGATCTTCCCTAACAAAAATAGATTCGTATGTGTTATAAAATAAATCTGAAGTATGTTCTTTAAATTTATTTAGTGCAAACGTATTATTGTATTGTTCGTGCATGGCGACTACCGCATATTTATTTACATAACCTTCTTCATAGGCATAACTAAAACCATTACCACTATGCCTGCCTTCCAAGGGCCTAAAATCAAGATGTGGGTCACAATTAATTACATTTATTTTTTTACCAAGTGCCTGTGAACAGCCTTTAATATTACCGTAGGCATTGTTATGTCCCCCGCCAATAATAATTGGGATTTTATTTAAATCAATTAAAAACCTCATTACATCTACAACACGGGCGTCAATTTCAGAAACTAACTCCCTAAGCTTTGACATATCCTGTTTGTCTTTTTTCTTTAGATTCAATGCAGAATCCATCAGGTCATCCACAACAACTTCACCTAAAATAAAAACAGAACTACCATCTAAAAAACTGTTACTTTGTTGACTCAAAAAACTATCTAAGGCAGGTATAAATGCTGTTGCAGCACCTTCCCTACCATAGTTTGCACGAACACCAATATCTTCTGCGATTCCAAAAACTACGAATCTTGCACTACTTTTCTTTAGATCTTCTTGCCAGTCTCCCTTAACAGTGCTAACCTTATCACCAATTTTCTCTTCAGTACTTCTTCTTCTGGTAATTTTTTCTATCTCTTCCCTTGTGCAGGGTTTTATGTGTTTGATCATGATGCCGCGAAATTACTCAAAAATTATTTCACTATTATTTTAACTAAGTCAATAAATAAAATTTGGGTAGCTTTTACATGCGGGGCAGTCTCTATAAAGTAGAAAACATTTAATTTTTTTACGAAAGCACTTCACGAAAATACTTCCACACCGCATCATCACTGACAGGAAACGCTTGAAGATTTATTTCTTCTTGTTTGATAGGATGCACAAAACTTAACTCATAACTGTGCAAATGAATAAAACCTCCTTCATTGCTTCGGTTAAACCCATATTTTAAATCTCCCTTAATAGGAGAGCCAATTGCTGAAAGCTGACAACGGATTTGATGATGACGACCAGTAAACAATTTTATTTTTAATAAATGATAATTATCTGAAGATGCTAAAAGCTCATATTCTAATTCTGCCTTCAAGGCTTCACCAGTGGGCTTAGCAAATGCCTTAGACATGTTGGTTTTTTCATTCTTAATAAGATAATGAACCAAACGATCATTTTGTTTTGGTGGTTTGTTTTTAACTACCGCCAGATAATTTTTCTGAATTGTTTTTTCACGAAATAATTCATTAAAGCGTGAAAGAGCTTTGCTTGTTTTTGCAAAAATAATTAAACCGCTCACAGGTCTGTCTAAACGATGTATTACACCGCAAAAAACATTTCCAGGTTTATTATCTCTTTGTTTGATAAAGGTTTTTATTTTTTCACTCAAAGGTAAATCACCTGTTTTATCTCCCTGTACAATTTCAGAAGGCAATTTATTTACAACCATTATGTGATTGTCCTCATAAACAATTTGTTCTTTCCAGATAGAATCTTTATTTATTTTCACTGACATACATTAACGGATTCCTGTTTTGGTATTTTGTTGTCGCACTTTAAAAATAATATTCAAATTAAATTCAATCCCTTGAGAAGGCGATAAAGCTGGTGATTGAGCAAGATAACCGGAATTATTAATTAAAAAATAGGCTTCGTTTCCTGTAACGTAATAATTCTCCTTAGCTGTTTTGGTAAACGATTTATCATTGCTAAACCAAATTGGCCAATCAAATTTTGGATTCATTCGCAAATAATTTTTATAAGTATTCACGCTGTCATCCAAACAAATGCTTAAAAACACAATCTTATCGCCAAACTTTTTTTTAAGGGAAGCAATCTTTGGCATCTCCTTTAAACTTTCGACATTATTTGTAGAGAAAAAATTTAAATATACCCATCTTCCTTTATAAGCACTAAAACTAGAAACAGTGTTATCCTTGTTTCTTGCCGAAAAACCTGGTGCAGCAGAACCCACCTGCATCTTATTAAAAAAAGCCAACATGGTTGAAGCTATGGCTTTATGTTCTTTAATTTTTGTTTGCAACTGCAATTGGGTTACAATATTTTCTACCGCCTCTGGTTGAAAATCGTTGCTGTAATAAAAATTCCATAAATTTTTTAAAATCACTAATTCACGTAGACTATCACTCTGTAAAAATTTATCCTGACGAACAAAATCTAAGAGGCTGGAATAGTCTGCTTTAACATTGATGATATGATAAAGCGATTGTCCTTTTTGTCTAGCAGCAATGGTATTTAAATAGCCTGTAAAACAGGCATTAAAAAACTGCATGTATTCATACTGTTTGTATTGAATAGGGCGATTAAGAATGTAAGAATTGATTAAATAATTTTCTCCGCGCGAAACACTAGCATTAATACAAGCGATGGAATAAATCACATAACTTCTAAAATATTCGTTTTTAATGTTTGCATATCGGCTGTAACAAAGTTTCTCTAAAGAATCTGCGCGACGTAACATAGCAGGTCTTCCGAGATAACGATTATCGTGCATTAAAAAAAGGTTATTGTATTGTTGTTGATAGTCAAAAATCAAGGCATTAAGTTCTGTGCTATCGGCTCCGATGACACCAATATTAACGTGTAGTTCAGTATCATTGTTGTAATCAAAATTCTTGTCCAGTTCAGGAATGGTAATCCCATATGTATAATCAGGTTGTACGTACAGTTGCGCAACGACATTATCAATTTTAAAGAAAACGGGTTGCGTGCGTAGTGACTGAAAATTCAATTCAAAATAACCATCCGATTCAATTGTATCAGTGCTTTCTTTCTGACGGTTATGGGTTATGCCATCTGTTTCCGAATACAGTTGAATTAATTTACCTGCATAGGAAGGATGCGCTCTGCCTTTAATAAGAATGTTTTGAGAAAAAACATTGGTAAAGCCAAGTAGTACAATAAAATATGTGAGCGCTAAACGAATCTCTTTTATAATAAAATTTAAGTGGAAAGATACGGTAAATCCTTTTTAGTCACTGTTTAAAAATATTAAAATTGCCAGTGGTTTTTAACCACAGAGTTGCACAGAGGAAGCGCAGAGTAGCACGGAGGAGGAATGAAGAACGCAGTGAACAGCAAGCAGTAGGCAGTTGGCTGTCGGCGCGTGGCTGCATGGAAATTTCTTGCCTTAATGGTTAAAAGATTAGAAACAACAGAACACAAAGAGTTTGTCAAAAGAAGTTAAATACAAAACCTCTGTGAAATCTCTGTGCATTACTCCGTAAACTCTGCGGTTAGATTGGAAAGGGATTTACGGTACAGGATCATACCCATGTCCACCCCAAGGATGGCAACGCAGAATTCGCTTTAAACCCAACCAACTTCCTTTAATAGCGCCATACTTATTAATGGCTTCGATAGAATACTGGCTACAAGAAGGTGTATAACGGCATGCATTTGGTAGCAGCGGACGAATAGCAGCCTGATAAAATTTTACAAAAAGTATCGCGATTTTTTTCAGCATGATTAGGGTACGAAATTAACCAAAATAAATAAACCATAGCAAGATTGAACCACATAAGAAATATAAGAGCATATAAGGAAGCTATTGGCATTTAAAGCTTTGCGTCTTTGCGAGAAATAAATTAGTCGGCAGCTTGAGGTATCGACTATCGACTAACCCCCAAACCTCTTCACCAACATCTCACCTACTTTTCTATCGATAATTAATGTGAAATCAGTTTCTTTTAACTCTTTTAAGTTTATCCAACGCAGCGATTGTGCCCCGTCCTTCTTTTCATAATCATGGCTTTTTGAACTCACTTTAAAATCAAGGCTCTCCAATGGTTCTACGATGTAGTAAATACTAATGACCTGACTATTTGTATCAAAAGAAGACGTTACAAAAAAATCGGTGGTGTAAAAATGTTCTGTGACTTCAATTTTTAGATTAAGTTCTTCCTGAAATTCTCTGATCAAACAATCTTTAATTCCTTCGCCAAATTCCAAGCCGCCACCTGGCAATTTTGTTATTTTATTTTTCTTTATGTACTCATCAGACACTAAAAGAGCGTTGTTCTCAATTAAAATACCGTACACTCTTACATTAAACTTGCTAGACACAGGGTAAAATTAGACTATAAAGACAAATAATAAAAATAAATAGGCTATAAACCTTATTTAATTAAAGAATAAGAAGCGTTAAGGCACCTAGATTGGAAATAAAGTAAAACATCTTATATTTGTTATAGTTGAGTTATGAAACTTAAAACTACTTTATTTTCTTTTTTCCTTATTTTAATCACCTTGTTAATTGCAGGGCGCTTCCTCTTTTTTATTTCTTACATCGCTACTCAAAAAACTGCTTTTAGAAGTGAGCTTATTCAACATAGCTTCAAAGAAGCTAGAACGATTGAAGTAAGCGCAACTGACCTCTTTCAAGATAAAAACGGTTTAGTTTGGAAAGAGAACAATAAAGAACTTTTAATTGATGGCGTTTATCATGAAGTCATTTGCATTAAACAAATGGGTAATAACGTCCTAGTGTCTCTTCTTGAGGATAAAGAAGAAAATCGTTTATTCTTTTCTTTTTTTTCGTCTGATAAAAGTAAAACTGGATTCGTCACTGATTTTATTAAAATCCTCTGTCAACTTATCTTCCTCGATCAAGCACCAATTAAACTCACTGAGATTGTTTCTTATTTTAAAACTCTTAGCGTTTTTCATCAATTAATCTTATGTGATTTTCATTCAGAAATCATCAAACCACCAAAGCCCTTTTTCATTTAGTTTCCGAGGCCTTTGCCTCAACATTCCATTACTATTTACTTAAACTATGAAAAATGAAAAAGATTTTACTTTCTTTTATTTTATTGTCTTGCATTACAGCAAGAACGCAAACGCTTAGCATTAGCGATAACTCTTCACGCGAAAAGTTAGTTAACGTTATTATTACAGACAAAAACAACAAATCAGTTAGTTCAGACAACTCCGGAAAAGCCGATATCAGTGAACTTGAAAAAAGTGGAGACATTTACCTTTACCATCCCTCCTATTCTATTTACCTTCTTAATGAAAAAGAAAAAACAGAAAATTCCGTTGATATTCGCTTAACATTTAAAACCGTTACTCTTGACGAAATTGTTTTGTCAGCCAACCGTCAGCAAGAACATAAAATTGATGTGCCCTATAAAATAGATGTGATTCAACAAAAAGAAATCGAGTTTGTAAATCAACAAACCAGCGCTGACCTTTTACAAAACACCGGCGCGGTGTTCGTTCAAAAAAGTCAGATGGGTGGTGGAAGTCCTGTTTTGAGAGGTTTTGAAGCGAACAAAGTACTCATTGTAGTTGACGGAATCCGCATGAATAATGCCATATACCGTGGTGGACATTTACAAGATATTATTTCTCTTGACGCCAATATGTTAGAAAGAACAGAAGTTGTTTTTGGTCCTGCCTCTACTATATATGGTAGCGACGCACTTGGCGGCGTTATGCATTTTTATACCAAGAAAGCTGAATTTAGCTCCACAGATAAAATGCTTGTAAAAACAAATGCGTTTGTACGTTACTCATCAGCAAATAAAGAGCAGACAGGGCATATCGATCTAAATCTTGGCTGGAAGAAAATTGCTTCGATTACAAATGTGACTTATTCAAATTTTGGTGATTTACTAAGTGGAAACACAAAACTAAATGGTTCACCAAAAAACTGGGATAGAAATTTTTATGCAAAACGTTTTGATAACCGTGATAGCACAGTAAGAAATCCAAACTCAAATCTACAGGTTGGAAGTGCTTATTCACAGTTAGATTTTATGCAACGTTTTAATATAAAGTCTGGAGAACACATCGTACACGGACTTAATTTTCAGCTCAGTCAATCTTCTGATATTCCTCGCTACGATAGATTAACCGAAATGGTGGGAGCCAACATGCGTTTCGCAGAATGGAATTACGGTCCGCAAAAACGCTTACTTGCCTCCTACTCTTTCAATTTTGACAAATCAACTGCGCTCAGCGATAATTTTAAAATAATCGCTGCTTATCAAAAAATAGATCAAGATAGGATTTCACGTCGTTTTCAAAATAAAAATCGCGTCACACAAATGGAAGACGTTACTGTACTTTCTCTTAATTTGGATGCATACAAACGCGTAAAAGAAAAACACGAATTGCGTTATGGACTCGAAGTGCAATCAAACGCAGTTACTTCCACCGCAGAGAGTTTAGATATTACAACCGACGTGGTAAATCCTGCCGCTACCCGCTATGGCGATGGTGGAAACAGTATGAACACAGCCGGCATTTATCTATCGCATTCTTGGGAAGTCAGTGAGAATTTTGTAATCACAGACGGAATTCGTGCTACTGCAAATTCCTTGGAATCAAAATTCAAAGATACCACTTTCATAAAATTCCCTTTTACTTCAGCGAAACAAAACAACCAAGCACTTACCGGTAGCCTCGGTTTTACTTGGAAAGAAGAGAACGACTATAAAATAAGTCTGCTCGCCAACACGGGATTCAGAACACCCAATATCGATGATATGAGTAAAGTATTTGAAAGCACTAGTAATATTTTGATTGTTCCAAACACAAAACTAAAACCGGAATACGCTTACAATTTCGAAATGACGATCAGTAAAATATTCGATAAAAAATATAAGTTTGATTTCACAGCGTTTTACACCATTCTTGAAAATGCTTTGGTAACGGCAGACTACACGTTCAACAATCAGGACACTATTCTAATTGACGGCACAAACCGAAAAGTGCAGGCGGTTCAAAATAAAGACCGTGCTTACATTTATGGAATAAGCGCTGGAGTGCAATTTGATTTTAATAAAAATGTATCCTTTAAAAGTATCATCAACTACACCTACGGCCGGTACATGGATGTAAGGAAGGATACCGTTGTTGCCTTAGATCATATACCACCGGTTTTTGGTCAAACAAGCATCATTTTTAAAGAGAAAAATGCAGACGCTGAATTTTTTGTGCGGTACAATGGCAAAAAATCAACTGCAGATTATAGTGCTTCAGGCGAAGACAATGCTCAGTATAGTGCCAATACAAAATCTGGTTACATGCCGGGATGGTTTACCTTGAACATTCGATTAGGTTATAATCTCACGAAGAAATTAAGAGTAAATGCGTCTTGTGAAAACATTACAGATAACAGGTACAGAGTTTTTGCCAGCGGTATTAATGCTCCCGGACGAAATTTTATTGTGAGTTTGAGGTATAAATTTTAAAAAATAGTAGAAAAGTAGCTTGGTTTAACTATCAAGCTACTTTCTAAAGTCCAAAAAAAGCACTAGTTTTGGTATGAATGAAGAAGAACCATTACTTTTTACCATTTTTTCTCATTGTATTAACCTGTTTTATTTCATTCAGGTTTTTATTCTTTGTATCCTATGTTCATATAAAAAAAGTAGAATTTCGTCAACAGTTATTAGAAAACAAATCTGCAGAAGTTATAAAGTTTTCGTTTGAAAAAAATGATCTTTTTCAAAACAAAAATGGCTTTCAATGGGAGAAAAATAATAAAGAACTTGTTGTGAATGGAGTTTATCATGAAGTGGTGAAAATAATAAAAACAGCTACTGGAGCCATCGTTTATGCTATTGAAGACAAGGCCGAAAACTCATTATTTCAAACATATTTTTCTTTAAATGAAGATATTCAGAAAGATGGCACTACTCTATTGAAACAAATCCTCAATCTTAACTACCTTGCCCCAAATACGCTAGCCCAAAACAATGTTGAGTACAAAAAGATAACTTACATAGAAGCTAAAATTCTTTTTAGCCCTCTGGTCTATGTTTTAAAAACCATAAAACCGCCAGAAATACTGTCCTTGTATTTCTAATCTCTTGCCTTAATTCATCTTGGGGTAAATTATTTATTTAAACATTTCTATCAATTTAGAACTGGTTTTGCCTGTGTTTGATCTTCGTGAACGAAACTCTTTTCGTTTGTAAAATCTTAAAACACTCGAAACCAGATGATGCAACAATGCTTCGCAACATAGTAATATTTTTACTGGCACTTGTCATTTGTCCGTACATCAATTTCGGGCAGACTACTTTTAATGGTAGTATAAAATCGGAGTCTGACAGCAGTCTCTTGAGCTCTGCTGCTATTTACATTCCGGAACTTGCTATTGAAACGCGCACTGATAAAAATGGAGAATTCCGAATAGATAAAATACCTAAGGGTTACTATTTTTTACAAGTTGATAAGTTTGAATTCAGAACGTATAGCACGGTTGTATTTATTAATGATTCCGTGAGCGGTAAAATAATTTATTTAAAACCCGGTATTAATAAATTAGATGAGATTGTCGTGTATGGCAACCAGCAGGACAAACGATCTGAGACCTCTAATAGCATTGATGTTCTCGACTCCAAAACAATGCGTGAAATGGGTGCGATGAATTTAAGTGATGGAATTGCCAAATTGCCCGGTGTAAATCAGTTGAGCACCGGTGCAGGAATATCCAAACCAGTTATTCGTGGTTTATTTGGTAATAGAATTCAAACTGTTTTACTCGGGATGCGCTTTGACAATCAGCAATGGCAAGATGAACATGGACTTGGTCTCTCGGATGTTGGTGTAGATCGTATCGAAATAATAAAAGGAGCTTCATCTCTTTTTTACGGTAGTGAAGCAATGGGCGGAGTGCTAAATATTATAAATGAAAAGGCTGCTCCATTGAATAAAACTATTTCCGATTTTTCGACTCAGGTTTTTTCAAATACATACGGCTATGCTATTGATGCAGGGATTAGAAAAACAACTAACAAAACAAATTGGGGAATCCGCATTGGCACAGAATCTCACGCGGATTACAGCGATGGGAACGGCACAAGGATTTTAAATTCACGCTTTGGAGGAACACTAGCGAAAGCATTCTTAGGTTTTAAGCGCAAACATTGGGTGAGCGAGACCAACTACCTTATTTCACAAAATAATTTTGGTTTTTTGATGGATGCTTATCAATTGTACGACAAGCAAGATAATCGCTTTTCCAGAAGTTTTGAAAGACCGCATCACAGTGTTTTAATGAATATGTTGACCTCGCAAAACACTTTTTTTCTGAGGTCTTCAAAATTCAAAATAAACATTGGTGCTCACATCAATAACCGACAGGAACAAGAAGGCTCAGGAGGAATAAGTTTAAACATGTTACTTCAAACTTATAGTGCGATGTTTTTATGGATCAAAAACTTTAATCCGAGTACTGAACTTTCAATAGGTTCGCAAGATCAGTTTCAAAGCAATAAAAATTTAGGATCACGTTCCATTGTTCCCGATGCAAATCTTGGAGAGTTTTCTATTTTCGCTTACTTAAAAAAGAAAGCAAAGTTTCTAGTAGCTGAAGGTGGATTGAGGTATGACTTAAAAAATATTCATACACTACCAACCAATAATTTGAATAGCGGTAGTCTCAGCAATCCCGGTTCTGAAGTTGTTCCAGTAAACAAAACCTATAATACAGTAAACGGAGCCCTTGGTATAAGTGCCTTTGATCGTAAACGGTTTAATTTAAAGTTGAATTTCACTACAGGTTACAGAGGACCGAATCTAGCCGAACTTTCTTCTAATGGTTTACATGAAGGGAGTTTGCGTTATGAAATTGGAAATGTCAATTTAAAAATTGAACAAAATCTCTGTGCTGATGTCTATGTAGAGTACTATAATAAATGGATGAACCTTTTTGCTTCTGCCTATGTAAATAAATTTCTGAATTATATTTATCTGCAGCCTGATAGCGCAGATTATTTTGGTTTTAAAATTTACGAGTATGTTCAAAAAGACGCCACTATTCAAGGTGTTGAAGCGGGAATAAAATTACATCCTCCAGGTTTAAAAATGCTTCAACTAAACTCCAGTTATTCTGGTATTGTGGGTGAAACAAAAGACCATGAGTACCTGCCATTTATACCCGCACAAAAAATAAGCAACGAACTGAGGATACAAAAAGATCAGCTAAAAAAATTTAAAAACACCTTTGTTAGTTTAGTGTATATCTATGTATTTAATCAGAACTCACCCAATCAGTTCGAAACAAAAACGAAGTCTTATCAACTTGTAAATGCAAGCATAGGAACAGAACTTTCAAACGAAAAAAATAAATTTTTAATTTCTCTATCCTGTAATAATATTTTGAACGAAGTATATTACGATCATTTATCACGATTCAAATACTTCGGCATTTATAATATTGGGAGATCAATCAATCTTAATCTAAAATTTCAATTTAATTAAAACAACAAAATCTATCTATGAAAAATCAAATCACAATTACCCTGTTATGCTTAGGACTAGTCCTGTTAAACTTTTCGTGTAAAAAATCTGAAGACGAACGCGTAAAACCAAATGTTGAATTTAAAACAGGTGGTTCATACACTTCTGGTGATAAAACGCTAAATAAAAAAGAAAAAATAACCGTTGGAATAAAAGCCACAAAAACAGAAGATGAACTTAAGACTTTCAACGTCTCTTATACTTTTGATGGTGCCGGCTCCCCTACAACCTTTTACAATTATGAACTCGTAAAAAGTGAGTACGATTCATTCAGTAAAGATATCGATATTACCGCTAGAGATCAGGCAGGAACTGAAAATTGGATTTTCTCTATTACTGACAGAGACGGAAATATCACACAAAAAACAATTGTGCTAACTGTAAATTAATTTTTAAAGAAGCTGACTTGGATAAAAAAGCAGATAGTTTAAAAGACTGTCTGCTTTTTTAGTTTTGTTTAGATATTTTGTCTACGCATAATAAAACCTTGCTTGCTGTAAAGGCTTTTGTACATAAGCTTGTTATAGTTTTACCCCCTGTATTAAAACAGAGGCCTTTATTGATTGTTCTTTCAGGTGCAGGAATTTTTTGCGTTCTTCATCTTGTTTAAAATTATCAAAATCTTGTTCGGAATTAAACTCTACGAGATGAATTTCGTAAGGCTTTTCAGCATAGCATTCAATAAAGGAATTCTCATTTGGACGCACACGCAAAAGTAATCTTCCATTATATTTTAATATGGTAGGAATTGCTATGTTTTCGAACTCATCAAAAACCTTTTCCTGACCCGGAAGAATATAAATAAGTTGAGTAATGTAAATCATTTAACGCTAAAATCCGGGTTTACATCAATTCAAAGCGTTGAGGGTGTGATTGAGAGAAGCTCACCTAACATCAGTAGATAGACCGGACCTCCTCCTGTTGTAGCTCCTATAGGGAACGCTCCGCTACAATAGCCTTTTAACAGATTATACTTTGTTTGCTGATCTTGGCTGAGATTAACTCCATCACCAATGAAGGATTTCCATGTCTTTGTGTTAAAATTATAATATGTTCCATTAGAAGCATAAATTCGGGTACCATCCGTGCAAATATTTGCGCTGGTGCCTGATGAAACGATTAATGAACCAATCTCCTTAGGCTGCCCCGCTACAAGCTCAAATATTGAATTACCGAATTGAAATACTAAATGCCCGTCTGTTTTGATAATTGCTGTTACACCAAAAGTCCCGTTGCTACCTAAATTCCATTGCTGAAGTATTCCAGGATCACCTCCGGCATTTGGACTAACTGTGCCAACCTTATAAAGGCCTGTTTGTGTACCACACCAAAGCACTGTCTCATCGTCGGGATCAGCAAATATACAACTAATAGATCCAAGATCACCAGGAATTGTAGCAATCGAATCAAACGTCTTAGGAAAGACCACAACTGATTCAGACCATATCTCCTGACCTGCAACGCCCCAAAGATGATGCATTCCCTTTTTTGCTGAGGCTACTTTCGTAAAATAACCAGGACCAAGTGGCGTAGTCGGAACGTCATACTCAAAAGGAGGTGCACCATTATTCATGTTATACATACCGTACTTTCCTTCAGCACCATTACACCAATGTATGCTAAACTCCCTATCAAATTCACTGGTAAAATTAACAGGCATAAAACTCACCGGAAAAAAATCCGGTTCATACTTTGACCATGCAGCACTACCCGAACCTCCATTATACTTATGGAAACTTCTACTTAACATCGAGGAGTTTTGCATCATTACATATACCCCCCTGTTGGTTACATAAAACTCATTCAATACTGGTATAATCCCGTTCGCTATTGAGGCGTTTGGCAATGGAATAGTGTTGAAACTGGCTACAGTTCCAGAATTTCCACCATTGTTTCCATTATTACCATTAGGAGTTGTGGTTGATTTTTGACATCCCACTAACATCAAGCCGAGTATTAAACCCGTAACAGATTGTTTAAGTGTTCTTTTCATTTGTTTATATATTTCGAAGATACAAGGTACAAATTAGAATGAATAAGGTACAAGGTTTTATTATAACTTTTCATCTTCTACTAAACTTCTGTCCAAATACTTTTTATCGAGCAGAAAATTTTTAAACAAAAAAACACGAATTAAGCAAATCAGAATATGATTAGCCTTGCAACGCAATAATTTAAATTTTTATTCCTATCACACAAACATCATCAATTTGTTCAAGATCACCGCGCCAGTTCTCAAAAGCTAAATATAATTGGTCCTTTTGTTGCTCGCACGACTCAGTGCTGATAGCAATTAGCAACTCTCTCAACCGTTTATAACTGAATTTTTTTTCATTCGGTCCACCAAATTGATCTGCAAAACCATCGGTAAACAAATAAACCATATCGTCTTTCTTTAAGTCAAACACCTGATTCACAAAAGCACGCTTTACAGAATCCGTGCTTGCAGTAATTGCTTGCTTATCGCCTTTTAATTCAATAATTTGATTATTCCTAATAACCCAACATGGATTATTCGCTCCAGCATATTGCATTTTCGATTTTTTGAAATCAAAAATACTCAGCCCCATATCCATGCCATCTCTAATACTTTGTTCACCGCCTGTTGATTTTATATTTTCAGGTAATTTATAGTTGAGATAATTTAATATGTCGGCTGCGGTCCGAATTTCCGGATTCGCAACTGTTTGATTAAGCAATGTATTACCCAACATACTCATAAACGCACCAGGAACACCATGGCCAGTGCAATCTATTGCAGCAATTACAGGTAAATTTTTTTCAGGCAAGTGGTTGGTTGATTCAGAAGCCCAGTAAAAATCTCCACTAACAATATCTTTTGGTTTATAGAGTACAAAATAATTATCAAAACATTTATCCAAAATCTCTTTTTGTGGAAGAATTCCTAATTGAATTCTTTTCGCATAATTGATACTATCTGTGATGTCTTTATTTTTTTGTTCAATAATTGTATTCGCTTTTTTTAATTCTACATTTTTAAAACGCTCCAGTTCAGCTTCCTTTTCAGATTTTTCTTTTTCATAACGTGTCTGAACTTTCTTAATACTATTAGCAGCCTCATCGCTTAATATTTGTGATTTTACTTCAAAGTATTTTTCAAAATGGTAAAGTGCTAAATCGGTTTTATTTAAAGCCTTATACGAATCATAAAATAATTTATGTATGCGCATTTCTTTTTGATGATTTTTTATTGTAACAGCAAAGGACAAACCTTTTTCAAGCTGTATGAGGGCTAAAGGATGATCTTGAATCATTTGATAAGTTTCACCTAGTTCTGTATAACTAGTTATCAAGCCTTGCACATGATTGATCTCTTTCCGTAACTCAATACTTTCTTGCAGATAAGCGATTGCTTTAGTGTGGTTTTTATTTCTATTCTCTAAAAGACCCAAATCATTTGCTGCTCTGCTTAGCCCAGAATTGTGTCCCAATTTTCTATATATCGAAGCAGCGTATTCTAAAAGAGAAAGTGCTTCTGTAACATGGTTTTGAATTATTGCTATCGATCCTAATCCATTTGAAGCCCTGGCTTTTCCATATTCATGATCTAATTCGATAAACGTTTCAAGTGCTTTCTGGTAATGAATTTTCGAATTCTCAAAATCTTTGGTGTCAAAATAAAAAACTGCTAAGCCAAAATGATTCCAAGCAACGCCAATAACTTTTTTTTGCACTAATTTTAGGCATTCAAAAGAAAGATTGAAAGCTTTTTCAAACTCACCTCTAAACCAATGGAAATACGCAAGCATATTAAGTCCCATAGCATAATCCTCGGTGTATGGCTTTATATCCTGAACCATCTGAGTAAGTTCTTCCAAAGTCGTTGAATATTTTGAATCCAATTTTACGCCAGTTACTCTAATTAAGAAAGAAAGGTTACAAAAACAAAGAGTTTCGCCCACTTTATCACCAATTTCTCGAGCAAGTTCTATTCCTTCTTCAAGGAGCGGAAGGATTTCTGTACTATAATTATCGCCATATATGACAGAAAAATCAACTATTTCTTTAATACGTTCTTTAGGATCCTTAATGGTCTTCAGTTTATTTTCAAACTCGGTTAGAATTTCACTAGGCTTCTTCATGTTGTCATAAAAGTAGTAAATTAATTAGATTGTATAAAAGCGTAAAACCCTGTTAGTATTGAGAAGTTTAGCTAGTTGGAGCTCCAGAATTTCTTAAATCCACCTTCGATGCTTCATTTTTCATCATTTCAAGATTCACTTTTAATTCTCCTAAATTTACAGTTAAATCAACTATGTGAGTATCCTTTGAGTTTCCATCATTTAATTGATAATAGTAAGAATGATTTAAGTCTGACGCTAAAGAAAAATAACAGTTATTAAGTGCATCATTTTTATTTCTCAACTCAAGCACTTGACCGTTTTCAGACATAAATAACATATTAGTAAGACCCGCACCATGAACACCTATGAGTGATTTCGTTTGAGACATTATTTCTATTTGTTCATTTAAAGTATAATCTTCAAAAAAATGGATCTCGTAATCATACAACTTCAATAACTCTACTACTTCAATTTCATTGATTATTTTTCTTTTACTAGCTTTTTGTCTACTGATAAAAATATTCCGATGAGGAATGGTTTTATTGTTTTTATAAAACCGATCTCTTATACTAGTTATAATATTTTTATTATAATTTCCTGTTGGCGCAGTATGGCTTGGCAAAACAAGTTCTTTCACCACTATTTTTTGATCGTAGAAATGAACCTTGTAATTCAATAATTTCAGCGAATCATTTATGTAGCTATTTTGTTCAAATTCTTTTGGTAGAATTACGGTGCTAGTGTGTTTGATTTTTTCAGAGGCAATGAGTCGCGGTAAGGCATCAGTAAACCAATGAAAATAGCCGTTACTCCAATTATCAATAATCCATACAGCTTTGTTAATTTTTTGTCCAACACTAAAAAGTAATAAGAATCTTTTTAATACTGATTTCTTAGAGAGTTTATGTATGTGAGAATACGAAAGATAAAACTGAAATTTCCTTAAACTAAAAATAGTGTCTTTAAGAACAAAGACATGACTTAATTGGGTAACCGTGGTTGCATTAATTTCCTTAGAGAGCTCGTGAGCAAATAATTCAAAATCTTCTTTTTTCAGATTTTTAGGTGTTTGTCTTAACGAAACATGCTTGTTATATATTGCTTCTCTCTGTCTTTTTATCATGACTACTCACGTTTTACAAGCAGATTTTAGTGCTGTATTTAGTAATGTCATAAATGTACAAATGTACAGTGAGATGCCAAAATTAAAAAGGTGCCTTGTACAAAGTCATTGAATAATACAATAAGCAAAAGGGTGCTTTCGAATAAGATAATGGTACCAATAAAATGATAAATCATAAGGATAAAATCTAAATTCTGTAAGACCACTCAGGATACCGAAGAATTACAAATCCTTTCGTTTGTATTTAATCACACGGGCTTTTCGGGCAATAAGTTTGTTTGACAGCTAATAACAGCTTTTTGTGGATAATAATAAAAGAAAAAAAAGCCGGAACCTTACAAAAAGCTTTTCTTTATACCATGCAAAAACTACATTTAATTGCCATTGGGGGCAGTGCTATGCACAACATGGCTTTGGCTTTACACGAAAAGGGATTTATTGTTACGGGGAGCGACGACGAAATAAACGAACCAAGTAAAAGTCGTTTAGCAAAAGCAGGTTTACTGCCCGAAGAAATTGGCTGGTTTCCCGATAAAATTAAAGGCGATTTAAGTGCAGTAATCCTTGGCATGCATGCCCGTGAAGACAATCCTGAATTAATTCGTGCCCGACAAATGGGTTTAAAAATATACTCTTACCCCGAATACATTTACGAAGCCACCAAAGAAAAAACACGTATTGTAATAGGCGGAAGTCATGGCAAAACTACAATCACTGCTATGATTCTTCACGTTATGAACTTCTTGAAAATAGAAACGGATTATTTAGTAGGCGCTCAATTGGAAGGTTTTAATACGATGGTGAGTCTTACCAATACCGCACAGTATGCAGTAATAGAAGGAGACGAATATTTAGCATCCCCAATTGATAAACGTCCGAAATTTCATTTATACAAACCAAACATTGCTATTATTAGCGGCATTGCCTGGGATCACATCAATGTATTTCCAACCTTTGAAATTTATGTGGATCAGTTTAAAAAGTTTATCAATTTAATTGAACCTAACGGAAGTTTAATTTATTGTTCGGAAGATAAGGTGTTAGATGAAGTTTGTAGAACAACTAGCAACACTAAAATTGATAAGATGCCCTACTCTGTTCCAAAACATCAAATTGAAAATGGAACAACTTATTTATTGGTTAATGACCAAAAAATTCCATTACAAATTTTCGGCAATCACAATTTAATGAACCTAAATGGTGCACGCTTGGTTTGTAATAAAATAGGAATATTAAACACGCAATTTTACGAAGCAATTCAGTCCTTTAAAGGTGCCGCTAAACGACTAGAATTAGTGTACAAAAAAGATAATTTCAATTTTTACAAAGACTTTGCGCACTCGCCTTCCAAACTAAAGGCAACAACTGATGCTGTTAAAAAACAATTCACCAAACGTAAAATAATTGCTTGTATGGAATTGCACACTTTTAGCAGTTTAAACGAAGAGTTTCTGGCACAGTACAAAGATTCTATGAATCTTGCAGATGAAGCAATTGTTTATTTTAATCCGCACACTATCGCTCATAAAAAACTAAAAGAGATTACTCCTGAACAAGTGCATGCCTGTTTTAACCGCAAAGATTTAAGGGTATTTACAAAAAGCTCAGAAGTAACCGATTATTTAAAATCAAAAAAATGGAAAGACTCTGTTTTATTAATGATGAGCAGTGGAAATTTTGATGGAGTTGATTTTAACGGGTTGGCGCAGAATCTATCTCCCTCCTAAAATAGAAAAGATTTTCAGAGAACTAAATCTTGTTTTAAGTCATATCTATAATTTACTTTTTTTCATTACATCGAAACGAAACTAAATTTTCGCAAAAGGCTATCGTCTTTCATGCTATTTCCTCTTGTGGAGTTATTTAAGGATTCGAGTTCTAGTAGTGGTGGCGATTCCAATTTACCTAATATTTGATTGGCATCATTTCTAAATAAATTATCAGAATGCATTGGTTCTTTCTTAGACGCAGTTTTTGCCTCTTTATAACGGTAAACCGTATCATGAATTATTTCAGGGTTTGAGGCTATTTCTCTTTCTATGTAAACGGTGTCAACGCTAGCAATTACATTTAATGTGCGTTCCTTTTTCAAATCAAAAATCTGGTAAAACAACCAGCCCGAAATCAGAAATAGAAAAATAGCTGCTGCTTGCCATAAATTAGCCATACGCCATTTTTTAGAAGTGTGCAATTTCTTTAAGTGGTAAGAGTCAAATTCTCCCATCACCATGTCTTTTCTCGCTGATTTAAAATTAGAATCAACATGAGAAACCAACTTTACACTTACGCTTGCTTGATGCATTTGTTCGTAATCTGATTCCGAAAAATGTTTTAAAACTTCTTCTTTTTGAGAAATGCTAAGTTCTGCAAAAGAAAATTTTTCAATCCAATCGAAAGTAATTACAGGTACTTTTTCAAAATTAATATTCATGGCTAAAATCTTTTAATTGTTGTGCTAATTTTTTAAGGAGATAATAAATACCAGATTTAACAGAGCCTTCAGGTATATTCATTATTACTGATATTTCTTTAATTCCAAGTTCTTGCTCAAACCGCAAACTGTATATGTTTTTTTCTTTTTCACTTAATCCAACATAGATTAATTGTATTCTTTCTTTTAGGAGTTTAAAATCAGATGTACTATTTAATTCTGCTTTTTCGTCTTTGAACGGAATAACATTTTCTCGTAATATTCTTAGGCGATTTTTTTCATCTCTTAGATAATGTTTACAACGGTTAGAGGTGATTACATAAATCCATGTTGAAAATTTTTTATCCAGATCAAAGCGATTGTGATTATCTATGAGTTTAATAAACACTTCCTGTACAATATCTTCAGCGCACTGAACATCTTCAACGAACCCACGGGCAAACCAAACCAACTTATTAAAGTAACGATCATAAAGAATCTCAAAAGCATTTCTTTCAGCTTTTGAGATTCTTTCCATTAATTGTTCATCCGTTAAAGAAAGATAATCAGTCCTACTTATTCGAAACATCTAATACGATTGAATATGCTTTATAACTTCGGCTTCATTTTCTGTTCCTTTGCTAACTAATTTAAGTTTAGCTTTAATCCAATCACATTTTAAATTATCCCCTGCTAACTTGTAATGGTCGTATAAAGTTAGCATTGGTATAATGTAATTACCATTAATCATGGTAACCATATCTGGAGATATTTCATTATAAAAAACCTTGTCTAAATAATCGAAAGCAAAATTGTATTCAAAATTTTTTTTAAGAAACGCAACATTATCAATTGCTTGCTTTTCATAAACGTAGGCTAAACCAGTTAAGTAAAGATTTTCTTGAATGTTTTTTGTGTATTTGTCTTCACATGCTAATGTTAACGCTAAATAGGTTGGATAATTTTTCATATTAGAGGCGACATTTTTCACAACATGACTCTTAAAAAATTCAAAATCTGATTTTTCTAGATCTGATACGTGATCAATTTTTTCTATACCAAGTTCTTGAAAAACTTTTTCCCGATAATAATCCAGTAGAATCAAACTAAGATTTACAACGTGTACATCTTTACGAATGCCTTTCGCCTGAAGGTACCAAATAGGATAGGTATCATTGTCGCCCAGTGTGAGCAAAATGGCATCTTTCTCAAGTCCAACCAATACATTATAATTGTAATAGATAATTCCAATGGAAAACAAACCTGCCTCAAACTTTTTTATTGAGTACGTATCACGATCAGATATGTTCCTGTTCAGTTCTCCCTGATTTATCATGTAATCTATATGTTCAGTTCTATCAGGCCCTAACTCTGCCGCTTTTTTTAAATACTGAATTTGTTTTTGATCGTGATTCCCCATCTGCCATTTACAAATATTGTATTCATAGCTATCTGGTATTGCTTTTTCCATTTCATTCACTATTTTTTTAACCAGCTCCCATCTTTCCTCCCTTTTTTTAGCAATGGTATCATTAAACATCATGTTACGGTTGGCATAATAATAATTGTACCATGCACCGGCATTTTTTGGGTTTTGATCCACAACTTTTTTCCACGCGGCAGATTGTTCCTGATAATAGGACAAAGGTTTTTGCTGATGAGCGTTTCCATATATCTTTTCCGGCTTTTGTGCACTAACTACAAAAGATAAACTTGTGATAAATAAGAAGAGTGTTACTTTTTTCATATAAGTCGTTTTAATTTATATGCGCAGGAAGAAATAAGGTTCAAATTCGCGATTATTTTTATTGTCTGTTCGTTAAAGGAATCAAAGTAGCTCGAATTAGGTTTTTTTAGCATATTTTATTCCTAAATTTAGTGCTATGAACTACCTGGCTCACGCTTTCCTCTCTAATAACAACAAAGATCTTTTAATAGGCAACTTCATTGCTGATCATATTCGCGGGAATGACTTCAGCAAATATAGTCCCGAAGTTGTTAAAGGAATTCAATTGCACAGACAAATAGATAGTTTTACGGACGCACACCCAGAGTTTAAAAAAAGTAAACGTTTTTTTTATAAAGGTTTTGAAAAGTATAGTGGAATTTTAATTGATATTTATTTCGATTATTTTTTAGCAAAGAACTTCCAAAAACATTCTTCTATTCCACTTGATGAATTTTCAAAAAACGTTTACAAAGTGTATTTAGAAAGCGAACATCTATTACCTGAAAGCAGTTCTCGTTTTCTGGAATACGTAATTAAAAACAACGTTTACCTCTCGTACGCTTCACTAAAAGGCATTGAAACAGTTTTGTTCCATCTTTCACACCGAATTAAACACAATGTAAGGTTAGATGAATCCGTGAAAATATTACAAGAAAAAGAAAAAGACCTTCAAAGTAGTTTTGATGTCTTTTTTATTGATGTTTGTTCCAATTTTAATTTCATTTCCTAAATAAAATCTTCAAATTAATAGCTTTACAAATATACTTTCACTTCTCTTCTTCTAATGTTTCATCCTATCTTTCTCATCCTCGTTACTACTTAGATCCCTGCGCTCCACCTTTATTTTGCCAAAATTATAACTTAAACTTATTCTAAATCTCCTCGAATCATTTCTTTGGCTTATTGTCCAATGTTGATTTTGAAAACTAACCCGATTTCTATTAATAAACGTATAAAAAATATCATCTAATCCCACAACAACATCTAATTTTTCTTTTAGAACTTTAATTTTGTAGGCCAAATTTATTGACCATCTGGGCTGAACAACAAATACCCCCAAAGGCTGCGCGCCAACATATTGTCCAATTATTTCGATCTTCGATTTCTTACTAAGAATTAATTCATTTCTTAGCATGGCAGATGAAGAATAACCCGAAGTGCTATAGTCAATGTCATTTACCTTACCTTTAAAACTAAGATACGATAAAGTAATATTTCCACTTAACACCCACCAGTTCTTAAGTTTAAGTTCACAGAACAAGGTATAACCAAGTGTTTGACTATTCTTTATATTTGAGATGTATTCTATAATTTCTTTACTGGAATCATTCTGTAGCGTATAATTTAACAGATAATTATTTACGTGGGAATACGCCAGAGCGTTAGACACAACTTGTTTGTATACATGGGTTAATTCAAAACCATGACTGTTCTCGGGAAGAACATTTGGATTTCCCTTTGACCCCGTGAGTAAATTACCCCAAACAAATTTATAAGGATAAAAAGCATAACTCTCAGGTCTGTTAATTCGTTTATTATAACTCAGTTCAATATTATTATTTTTATTCAACTCAGCTTCAATACTTATTACAGGAAAAAGATTAAAATAGTCCTGAGATTTTTTGAAATTTTTATCTGGACTATTCATAGTAATACGCGTGTTTTCAGCACGAACCCCAAGAGATAATTCCAATATATCAAAATCTTTTTCAATGTTGAAATAGGCCGCTAAAATCTGTTCCTTGTAATTAAATTGATTCGAATAATTGGTATCTAAGATGTATTCTCCACTTGTTATATCATTATTTTCAAACACGTATTTCTTTCTGAGTTCCTGACTTCCCACCTTTATTCCTGCTTGTATTTCCGTCGATTCTGACAAAGGAGATTCAAAATCAAGTTTAGCTGATAAAAGATTCAAATCCTCGCGCAAAAAAGTTTTGAAAACACGTGGGTCACTTACTTCATCATTACCATTTAAAAAGCGGTGATCAAAACCTCCTTTATAGTCATCCCAGTTTGGACTATAATCCACTGAAAAAATTAGTTTACTTCCAAGCGTGTCGAATAAATGTTCGGCATTCACATTATAGTTTATATAATTCCACACATTTAGCATCGTATTATCATAATTCATTCTATCATATATGCTTCCATCATTAAAAAAAGTTTGTCCAACGGACCTTGATGCTTCGTTACCAGGTTCAATTGTTATTTTTGCACCAATAATGTTTTTTTCATTTAACTGCCAGTCAACTCCTGCGTTTATCATAAACTCAAAATCAAGTTCAGTTTCTAATTGTTTTTGATTCAGGTCGCTTGTAATAGAATCGTAAGTAATGATCCTATTGAAATTATTTGCCGAGAAAAATTTACCATACCCAGTAGAAACATCACCAAATAAAACAAACCGTTTTGTTTTATAATTGAGTGAAAGGTTGGCCTCGCCACCAGGATAAAACCCCTGTGAACCTGATAGGGAAGCGTTTCCGTTAAACCCCACAACTCTTATCTTTTTAGTCTTAATATTAATTAATCCTGCAGTACCAGCTGCGTCATATTTTACAGGTGGATTTTTTAAGACCTCAATTTTTTCAATAGAAGAGCCACTAATACCTTTTAATATATTTACCAGTTGACGGTACGACACTTGCTGTATACGATCATTGATCATTACCTTCACACCATTTCTCCCTTGGATAGAAATTCCATCTTCGTTAACCGCAACACCTGGCAATTTTATAATTAAATCGTATGCTGAATTACCAGCCGCCAAAGCACTATTCTCAACATTAACGATAATGTTTCCATTTTTAAATTCAAAGGCGCGTTTAAGAGTACTTACCGAAACTTCAGCTAGATCAACACCCTTAAGGTTTTTTAAACGAATGAACCCTGTTTCCATATTTACATTTGAATCTAATTGAAAAGTAGATTCAATCTTTTCTTCAAATCCCATTGCAGAAAATTTCAACATATAACTTCCTGGATTTAAATTCTCAAAAGAAAAGTACCCATTTTCAGTAGTAACAGTAACTTTATAAATTGCACTATCTTTTGCATTTAACATGGCGACTGGAACGAATGCTACAGGTGCGTTCAAGGAATCTAAAACCCTTCCGGCTACTGACTGTGAAGAAAGTTTATAGCACGATAAAAGAAGCCATGCAAGGGTAATAAACCTTATCATAATTTGATTTGTTTTAATACTTTAATTAGAAATAATTATCCAGCCAATGTGGAATATCTTTGTCTATCGGCTTTTTCCGTACTTTCCTTTTCTCAATTTAAATGTTCCGTTTCGAAAAAAAAGCTTACCCTTTTTCCTCTTTGCAACCTTGGTTTTATTTTCAGGTTGAATTGGTTTTACTCTTTTTGAAGATTTGCTTTGGTTGCTGTTTGAGACGAGTACAGATGCTGTTGTTTTCTTTTGAGAAATAGTATCTAAAGAATCAACATTAGCTATGGTTAAAGGCATATTCATGTTTTTTGCCTCAGAATCTGATACTTCATATTTTAAAATACTATCGGTTGAATTTCTTTTAGATAAAGTAGTTGCCAAAGCTTTTTTTCGATTTTTTTTATTTACTACTTGAAATTTGTTTTTCACTGAATGCCTATTCGCAAATTTAGGAGAGGCGGATCTATTTTCTAACTGATCTGCCGGTGCATTTTTTACAGAATATGTTGTTGTTGGCAATCTAAACATCAACTTCTTTTGTTCCTCTGTTTTCATCATAGGATCCGAATTTTCTTCTTTACTGATCATGTCAAATAATGGATCAATGTGCCTGTAAAAACTGTTTACACATACGAAGAAAGACAAAAGAAAAAATCCCAAATTGAGCCAGCGAGCATAAATAAAAGTGGAGTGCGGTTTTTTACTCATAGTCTGTTTAGTTACAATCGCCAAAACTTCCTTATTTTTAGAATTGTTCTCAAAATCAAGATTTAGAAAAGCTTCATTCAACAAGCTATCCAACTCTTTTTGTGATATATGTCCGAATCTATTATTTTCCACCGTTAATCTTGTTTAAAGTTTCATTCATATCATCAAATAATTTCCTTTTAAGTCGCGCGTAATAAACCTTTAATTGTTTCTCTGGCTTATTCACAAATTTGCTGATTTCACTGTAAGGAATGTCTTGTCCCCGCATCAAGAGTAATACTCTCTCCCAATCTTCCATCTTGTCCAACAGGGTTTGTAACAAATTTAATTTAGGATTTGTCTCCGTTGCAAGCTCTTCGTTAACACATTCAAAATCTTTCAATTCTATCTCGAAGTTTCTACTTTCGAAAGACTTATTATCCCTGAAGTAGTTTCTCAAATAATTTATGTATGTTTTAAAAACAAATGCATTTCGTTTTGATTCATTTTCGAAACTATATCTATCGTAAACGTCGGCAATCCTATAAATCGTTTTATAAACGAGATTCATTGAATCATCTTCAGGTACGTTATAATTTTTACGCGTATACGCCATCAATTTCGCCGCATATACCACATAAAGCTCCTGTATTACCTTTTGTGAGTCAATATAAATATCTATTTGTTTTATAGCAGTGCTCATTTACCAGCTATTAACTATAACACTATTTGGTAACAGGTAAGAAATAATAAGAATGGAATGTTTAATTAAAACGTAAAATAGGCAATCTTAGTTTGTAAAAACAAATCTTTGGATTAATTCATCAGTTTTGGATCCTGAACTAACAACAACGTAAAAGCCTTTTATATTTCTATGAAGCATTTCCCCATAGTTATACGGACTAGATTAGGTATGGTCTGCTGTAGGCAATCTGTGAGGGAAAAAAATAAAATTAAGATTACTGAGCTGTATCAGCGGCATTCCATATCCATTCATTCGCTTAACCTATCTTTGAATGTTAATCCTTGTCCATTTCGGGCAAACTCACACTAAATGAAATTAAACGGTCATAGCTTTATAATCTTGGTATACGCAATACTGTCCCCTTTCCTGAGTTTTAGAATATATAGGCCTGGCGGAAGATGTCCGATAGCAATGGTTGAGGCGGGTTGAAAAATACTTTGGACAGTGGTTCCGTCAGCCGAAATTATACTTATCTCATCTATCGGAGCGCTTATAGTCAGCTCGTCTTTTGCCGGGTTGGGATATACGGAAAAATCGCTTAATTCATATTTTGGTAATCCCACAGCATAATAAGTACCGCAAACATTACCGCCAATGCTCGAGTACCCTAGGCTCAAATAGCTATTGCTCTGGCCCATGTTCTTGAAAGTTGCTACATTCATGTAGTACATTCCTATGCCATTGGCATAATATTTAGTCGGAAGAGTCATATTATATGCATCACTATTTCCGATACAGGCACAGCTGCTGCAATATCTTGCTGCTAAAGCTTTACCCATATATACGAGGCGATTTCCGCAATTGGTCGTAGAATAACCTTCAGTCCGCGTTTCAAAACCCTCTCCGTACGAGCCCAATTTAGCTAAAGGGTAAGATTTGTGATCCAGCCTGTTATATGGAAATCCAATAATGTCGGAGTTTTTTTGAAACGTCAGCGTGTTAGGGTAAGCATCGACAACCAAACAGGCATTAAGTGGTGCATTGCCAGTATTAAATATAGACTTATTAAAGGTGATCGTTACCGAGTCGGCCGTTTCCTGTCTTGAAACAATGCGATAACTCCACACATAATAACATGCCATTGAATTGCTTCCAAAATATTGTAAACTGTCTCCTGGCTGGAAAGGATAAAGGTCTTCGAAACGCATCTGGTAGATGCCGATTAGTGGATTTAATTGTCCCTGTAATACAAAATGTTTTTCTACACCAGGGAAGTGATACGTATCAATAAAGCTGATTAGTCCGGTTTCCTTTGATAACTTGATCTGTTTACCTTGCAAGGCTGAATTCACTACCTGATTCAAACTGTTAAAGTGCAGTATCGTGAATGTCTTTACAGTATCGTTGACAGAATAAATTGTTTCATTTTGAGTCTGTGTCGCCTTGATAAAATACTTGTCGGTATTATTTTCATAGAATTTTGCAGAATCACCCAGCTGGATTGAAAAATCGAAATCAAGGGTATCACCCACATAGTTTTTCAAAAGAAGGTGTTGTGAGAGACTGTCATATATGATTTGCGCGCCAAGCCAAGTGGTATCGGCAATCAGCATAGCGCCTCCGCCCCAGAAACCACAATTTGTCGCACTTACAGCTGAAGCTGGCTGTTTCGAGGTAAAATACTGATAAAAGATAGTTTTACCTGGTGCTGGATGATGGCTTGAATCCGCATAGAAAAAGTAACTGTTATCAGTGGCGGTTGCCGAGTTGTAAAAACGCTTCGTAACATTTGCGTTAAAAGGCGAAAAATTCTGCGCAACTATTACGCTGGAAATAAAAAGAAAAAGTACTGTAGTCTTTATTTTGAGTGATTTGTATAAAGCAGTCATGACTATGGGTTTATTTGTACCAAATATACAATTAAAACCGAATTTTAGGTCTTACAAATTTATAAGTGGTTTCATTCAGTTCACAGAGGCCCTTTTTTTAAAACCGGAGCTTGCCTTGTGAGACACTCTTCGATCTCGCTCAGCACGAGTACAAACTATTATAAACGCAAAAAGCCTCGCTATTACTAGCAAGGCTTTTTGACTTTTAAAATTGGCATCGACATACTCTCCCGGGCTTTAGACCAAGTACCATCTGCGCAGGTGGGCTTAACTTCTCTGTTCGGAATGGGAAGAGGTGATCCCCACCGCAATAGACGCCATAAAGGGATCATTATTTCGGGTTGATTATTATTTATTTCGGGTTTAGAACCCGGAATAAAACAACTCGTAATAATTAATAAATTAAAACAATATTGAATAAAGACACAAGAGATTAATTAAGATATCGGGCCTGAAGTAGAAAGTAAACTTTCACTTCAGGCTCAATCTTAAAATATTTTTTTAAGAAAGCTTACGGACAATTAGTACTACTCGACTTTGACATTACTGCCTATACATCTGTAGCCTATCAACGTGGTAGTCTACCACGATCCTTATAAAGAAAACTTATCTTGAGGTGAGTTTCGCACTTAGATGCTTTCAGCGCTTATCTCATCCAAACATAGCTACCCTGCGGTGCTTCTGGCGAAACAACAGGTACACTAGCGGTTTGTCCGACTCGGTCCTCTCGTACTAGAGTCAGGGCCCCTCAATTTTCTAACGCCCACAACAGATAGGGACCGAACTGTCTCACGACGTTCTGAACCCAGCTCGCGTGCCACTTTAATCGGCGAACAGCCGAACCCTTGGGACCTTCTCCAGCCCCAGGATGTGACGAGCCGACATCGAGGTGCCAAACCCCCCCGTCGATATGAGCTCTTGGGAGGGATCAGCCTGTTATCCCCAGCGTACCTTTTATCCTATGAGCGATGGCCCTTCCATGCGGAACCACCGGATCACTATATCCTACTTTCGTACCTGCTTGGCTTGTCGGCCTCACAGTCAAGCCCGCTTATGCTATTGCGCTCTACGTACGGTTACCAAGCGTACTGAGCGGACCTTTGAAAGCCTCCGATACCCTTTCGGAGGCGACCACCCCAGTCAAACTACCCACCAAACAATGTCCTCTTTGCAGAGTTAGAATTCTAGTAAGTAAAGGGTAGTATTTCACATTTCGGCTCCACAATGGCTAGCGCCACTGCTTCAAAGCCTCCTACCTATTCTACACATCACTTACCCGAACTCAATGTTAAGCTATAGTAAAGGTGCATGGGGTCTTTCCGTCCCGTTGCGGGTAATCAGCGTCTTCACTGATACCACAATTTCACCGAGCTCGTGGCTGAGACAGAGCGGAGATCGTTACACCATTCGTGCAGGTCGGAACTTACCCGACAAGGAATTTCGCTACCTTAGGACCGTTATAGTTACGGCCGCCGTTTACTGGGGCTTCGATTCAAAGCTTCTCTTGCGATGACCTCTCCTCTTAACCTTCCAGCACCGGGCAGGTGTCAGGCCTTATACTTCAACTTTCGTTTTTGCAAAGCCCTGTGTTTTTGTTAAACAGTCGCCACCGCCATTTCTCTGCGGCCAGCATTGCTGCTGGCACCCCTTCTCCCGAAGTTACGGGGTTAATTTGCCTAGTTCCTTAGCCACGGATCACTCGAGCGCCTTAGTATATTCTACTTGACTACCTGTGTCGGTTTGCGGTACGGGTAATACTCACCTGAAGCTTAGAAGTTTTTCTCGGAAACATACTTGGATGCATATCCTCTCCTCTGACGAGTTAAGGTACTTTCGACTTTCAGAATCCTGGCGGATTTACCTACCAAGAAAAACCCTACGGTCTTAAACGAACTATTCCGTCAGTTCGTCGCATTTACGTTTTTTCGTCTCTCCATCGCAGTGGTATTAGTACTGGAATATTAACCAGTTGTCCATCGATTACGCCGTTCGGCTTCACCTTAGGACCCGACTAACCCTGAACCGATTATCGTTGTTCAGGAAACCTTAGTCTATCGGCGAATAGGTTTCTCGCCTATTTTATCGTTACTTATGCCTACATTTGCTTTTCTAACCGCTCCAATAGCGCTTACGCAACTTCTTCAACGCAGTTAGAATGCTCCCCTACCAGACAATACTTGACGTATTGAATCCAAAGCTTCGGTACTATACTTGATGCCCGAGTATCATCCACGCCCAATCGCTCGACCAGTGAGCTGTTACGCACTCTTTAAATGAATGGCTGCTTCCAAGCAAACATCCTGGCTGTCAATGCAATCGGACCACGTTATATCAACTTAGTATAGATTTTGGGACCTTAGCTGTTGGTCTGAGTTCTCCCTCTCTCGTCCGTGGGCCTTAGCACCCACGGGCTCACTGCAGAGTATATCTTATAGCATTCGGAGTTTGTCAGGACTTGGTAGGAATCGCTTCCCCCGCATCCAATCAGTAGCTCTACCTCTATAAGACTTAACCTCTACGCTGTCCCTAAAGACATTTCGGGGAGTACGAGCTATTTCCCAGTTTGATTAGCCTTTCACCCCTACCCACAGTTCATCCGGAAGCTTTTCAACGCTTATCGGTTCGGACCTCCATTCCGGGTTAACGGAACTTCATCCTGACCATGGGTAGATCACAAGGTTTCGCGTCTGCCTCTACTGACTATACGCCCTATTCAGACTCGCTTTCGCTGCGGTTTACGTCCCTGAAGGACTTAACCTTGCCAGTAAAGAGCAACTCGTAGGCTCATTATGCAAAAGGCACGCTGTCACCCCACTTAAGGGCTCCAACCGCTTGTAAGCGCATGGTTTCAGGTTCTATTTCACTCCGCTGTTCGCGGTTCTTTTCACCTTTCCTTCACAGTACTAGTTCACTATCGGTGTCTTAGGAGTATTTAGCCTTACCGGATGGTGCCGGCAAATTCCTACAGGGCGTCTCCGACCCCGCAGTACTCAGGATACTACTAGGTATAAAAATCATTTCGTGTACGGGATTATCACCCTCTATGATTGGCCTTTCCAAACCTATTCCACTATGACTTTTAAGTCCACATTGTAGTCCTATAACCCCAGCGTAACCGTAATTACTCTGGTTTAGGCTCTTGCGCGTTCGCTCGCCACTACTTGCGCAATCATTATTTATTTTCTTCTCCTGCTGTTACTTAGATGTTTCAGTTCACAGCGTTTGCTCCTATTGCTAGGTGACATGTCTTCAACATGCCGGGTTGCCCCATTCAGAAATCTTCGGATCAATTCGTATTTGCCAATCCCCGAAGCTTATCGCAGCTTATCACGTCTTTCTTCGCCTCTAAGACCCAAGGCATCCTCCATGCGCCCTTATTTACTTTCTTCTTTTGTTATCTCAATGTAATTAAATACCTCAAGCAACACGGTAAGCAGCTTTTGCTCCGCTTACCAAAGAATTTCGTTTTTTTTAATGGTTTCTGTCCATTTATCATGTGTTTAACTTCATGATTTAAAATAGATCTTTTATTTAAAAAAGTCTATCTGTTGTTCACCAAAATTATTTTGCAATAAAATTGGCTCTCGTGTCTTTATCAATATGTCAATGAACGTATTTCATTTGTTGATTTTTTAATTTTTAGAATTTTTGAATAAATCAAAAATTCTAAAATTCAGTAATTCAACAACTGAATTGGTGGAGAATATCGGAGTCGAACCGATGACCTTCCCGAGTGAAACTCGGGACGCTCTTCCATTGAGCTAGTTACCCTGGTGTTCTTATTTCAATCTAAAATCTTTACCGTTGTAAAGAAGTAATTTTTGTGGAGAATATCGGAGTCGAACCGATGACCTCCTGCGTGCAAGGCAGGCGCTCTAGCCAGCTGAGCTAATCCCCCATTATCTTAGGGAGTTTATTCAGCTTCCCAAAATTCAAGCTTTGTAGTCCCGAGCGGATTTGAACCGCTGACCCCTACATTATCAGTGTAGTGCTCTAACCAACTGAGCTACGGGACTGTTTTAGATTTACAATCTTTAAATTTACAATTGACGATTTTTTTCAATTTCTTCAATCGTAAATTGTCAATTTGTAAATTGTCAATCCGCGTAAAGCAGTTCGCTTTAGCCTTTCACCCAGCTCTTGTCTTGGGTTTCTCTTTCAAGATTTTAAAAAAAGATTGATAAACTTTAATAGTAAGTAATTATATATTACTTGCATAACACCCTTGTTTGAGGGATGGCTCCAGAAAGGAGGTGTTCCAGCCGCACCTTCCGGTACGGCTACCTTGTTACGACTTAGCCCCAATTATCGGTTTTACTCTAGGCGGCGCCTTACGGCTACCGACTTTAAATACTCCCAACTTTCATGGCTTGACGGGCGGTGTGTACAAGGCCCGGGAACGTATTCACCGCGCCATTGCTGATGCGCGATTACTAGCGAATCCAGCTTCATGGGGTCGAGTTGCAGACCCCAATCCGAACTGAGACTATTTTTGAAGATTTGCATCATGTTGCCATGTAGCTGCCCTCTGTAATAGCCATTGTAGCACGTGTGTAGCCCAGGACGTAAGGGCCGTGATGACTTGACGTCATCCCCACCTTCCTCACCGCTTGCGCGGGCAGTTCCAATAGAGTCCCCGACATGACTCGCTGGCAACTATTGGTAGGGGTTGCGCTCGTTGCGGGACTTAACCCAACACCTCACGGCACGAGCTGACGACAGCCATGCAGCACCTAGTTTCGGGTCATTGCTGACTGACTCCTTTCAGAATCATTCCCTAACTTTCAAGCCCTGGTAAGGTTCCTCGCGTATCATCGAATTAAACCACATGCTCCTCCGCTTGTGCGGGCCCCCGTCAATTCCTTTGAGTTTCACCGTTGCCGGCGTACTCCCCAGGTGGATTACTTATCGCTTTCGCTAAGCCACTAAAGGTTGCCCCCTAGCAGCGAGTAATCATCGTTTACAGTGTGGACTACCAGGGTATCTAATCCTGTTTGATCCCCACACTTTCGAGCCTCAGTGTCAGTTATAGTTTCGTCAGCTGCCTTCGCAATCGGTGTTCTATGACATCTCTATGTATTTCACCACTACATGTCATATTCCGCCAACGGCAACTATACTCAAGCCCTACAGTATCAATGGCAATTTCTGGGTTAAGCCCAGAGATTTCACCACTGACTTATAAGGCCACCTACGCTCCCTTTAAACCCAATGAATCCGGATAACGCTTGCATCCTTCGTCTTACCGCGGCTGCTGGCACGAAGTTAGCCGATGCTTATTCTCACCATACTATCAGCCCCCTACACGTAGGGGGGTTTTCTCCGGTGTAAAAGCAGTTTACAACCCATAGGGCCGTCTTCCTGCACGCGGCATGGCTGGATCACCCTTGCGGGCATTGTCCAATATTCCTTACTGCTGCCTCCCGTAGGAGTCGGATCCGTGTCTCAGTATCCGTGTGGGGGTTAATCCTCTCAGATCCCCTACTGATCGTCGCCTTGGTGAGCCGTTACCTCACCAACTAGCTAATCAGGCGCATACTCATCTTTAACCGCCGGAGCTTTCAAATCTAAATGATGCCATTCAGACTATTATGGGGCATTAATCCGGATTTCTCCGGGCTATTCCCCTGTTAAAGGCAGATTGTATACGTGTTACGCACCCGTGCGCCGGTCGCCAGCGAATATTGCTATCCCTGCTGCCCCTCGACTTGCATGTATTAGGCCTGCCGCTAGCGTTCATCCTGAGCCAGGATCAAACTCTCCATTGTAAAAAAAGTTTGTCCTTTAAGATCCATCCACATCGCTGTGAACTTCAACTCGCTAAATGCTCATTTCATATCTTAAGGACGTAATGTTGTCTTTTGCAACATCCCTCAAGGGCTAGTTATTATATATCGCTATATAAAAATTAAAGCTTTTGTGTTTGTTCGTAATACTACTTTATTTAAAAAGTGAATCACTTACCATTATTGTTTATCAATCTTTTCAATGAACGTCTATATTTAGTGACTAGTGATAAGTTATTAGTGATTAGTTTCCTAATCCCTAAACCCTTACTGCTAATCTCAAAATGTCAAACTCTGAACGTGTTCCCGACTTCCTTTCTACCTCTTTTTCTTTCCTTGTTCGTTTCGGGGGTGCAAAATTACATATCTTTTTCTCAACCACCAAATATTTTTTAATCTTTTTTAAAAATATTTTCTCTCCTCTATTCCCGTGGAATCAATTCCACGCATTCCCTAGGAATAAATTCCTAGTCTATATATTGTTGCATCCTCAATTACTCAAAAAACGGGACGCCAAAAGTACACAGCCTTTTTGCATTTTCCAAATGTTTTGGGAGAAATTGTTGATAACTAGTTTTAATGTTAAAAAGAGTTTTGTCTTAAAATTAAGTCTCTTTTTAAATGTAAATTTGAGGTTGGTCCCTGTATCTAGTGAGATCGAAAGGGAACTCTACTACATGAACATTATTTTTAACATAAAATGCCAGGCGTAAACAAAGTAATACTCATAGGAAATTTGGGGAAAGACCCCGAACTAAAATACCTTGATGGAAACATAGCAAAACTAAGCTTCAGTCTTGCTACAAGCGAATTTTATAAAGATAACGCTGGAAATCAAGTTGAACACACGGAGTGGCACAACGTTGTACTTTGGAGGTTTCAAGCAGAAAATGCGGCAAAACTATTAAAAAAAGGTACACAAATTTATGTTGAGGGGAAACTTCAAACACGGCACTGGATCGACAAACAGGGACTCAAAAAGAACATTACCGAAATTATTGGGGAAAGTTTTTTAGTACTTCAAAGAAAAGAAAATTCAAGTGCCGATACAAAAACCAGTTTTGAGTCTAAACTTGATATAAACTCTGACAACAAAGGATTGCCTTATTAACAGCATAATTGTAAAATTACAAATCGTTACAAACGAAAAACTCTCACAGCTATTTATATTTATACAATGAAATACAAACTACTACTGATTGCTGTGTTCTTCATTTCAATTTTCTTTATTTCTTGTGAAGAAGAAGATGATCAAGTATATTCGCCAAGACCCCGTGGTTACTGCCGTATCGACTTTCCCGAAAAAAATTACAGAATTTATGATAGTATTTGCCCATATGAATTTGAAATACCCACGTACGCTCACATTGAACAAGATCGGCATAGTGGCGCCGATCCCTGCTGGCTCAACTTAGAATTTCCGAAATTCAATGCTACTATTCATTTAAGTTATAAAGACGTGAACAATGATTTAGCTCAGCACTTAGAAAATTCTCATTATTTTGCTAATAAGCATCAGGTAAAAGCTACAGGATTGGATGAAGTTGTTATTCTTAAAGATAGTACAAAAGTGTATGGCTTACTTTTTGACATTGGTGGCAATACCGCGTCAACCTTACAGTTTTATCTAACAGATAGCGCAAAACATTTTTTACGTGGTGCACTTTATTTTAATAGCGTTCCAAATATTGATTCACTTAAGATAGTAGTAGATTTTATTAGGGAAGATGTGCTACACATGATTAACACAACTCATTGGAAGAATAACTAATTATATTTATTAGAATTTAAATTCTGGGTTTACAATCCAATGCATATAAAAGAGGATTTAATAACTAATTTTTTATAGTGAGTGCATTTCCATTGAAACTAGTGCCATAAATTCGCAATGGCCATTCTGCTGGACCTTGAGTAACTGTTCCATCAAAAAGTCTCCACTGCGAATTGCTAACCGTATCTCTTAATGTAAAATTATCAATTAACACTTGAACCTTGGCCGCAGAGTTATCAGGCAAATAGGAAGAAGTTCTTTCAATGGCAACAAATTCTTCCTGCGATTTTCTATAAATAATTATTCCATTTATGCCAATATGGTCAACGTACATCCAACCTCCAATAGATTGAATTCTAGAATTTAGAGGGTCTCCAGGGTATGTTGTATAATTTACTAAAACGCTTGGAACAGGGTTATTGGTTATATTTTTCTGATTAGAATTTTTGTTACACGAAAAAAATAGGCAGACGACAAGTATTATGGTGATTTTTTTTATCATTCTTATTCTCTTTAGAATTTGAATCTTAAATTAATACGCTAATTTATTATTTCCTTTTAATTATTAACGTTAATAAACATAAAAACTGATAGAGAAGTACCATTCAAAACAGTATTTAATTAACTTTAAAGCTTAAATAATTTAGAGTGGAAATTGTGCCAGAAAAATCAGAAAACCCGTCAGAATCAAATAGAGTAAAACAATCAAATTCATTTATGCCGCTATACTTCGCGCTTGTGCTAGCAGCGGGGGTTGCAATAGGGTATTACCTTACGTTTCATTCAGGCTTATCAACTAGTAGTTCTACTTTTCATACCAAATCAAGTGGCAATAAAATTAATAACCTACTTGATTACATTGAGATGCAATATGTAGATACAGTTAATAGGGAGCAACTCGAAAATAAGACCATTCTATCGATGCTAAAAAGCCTTGATCCGCATAGCGACTTTATACCTGCTTCAGACTTTAGTGCCGTAAATGAGCCATTAGAAGGTAATTTTGATGGCATTGGGGTTGAGTTTAATATCATTAATGATACCATACGTGTGGTAAATCCCATTATTGGCGGGCCATCTGAAAAATTAGGCATTAAAGCTGGCGATAAAATAATTAAAGTAAATGGTAAAAATATTGCTGGTGTTAAAGTAACAAACAAACAAGTTTTTGAAAAGTTGAGAGGTAAAAACGGTAGTTCAGTAACCGTTAGTATTTTGAGAGGAAGCCTTAAAAATGCTATTGATTTTAAAATTATACGTGGTAAGATTCCAATCTATAGTATTGATGTTGCCTATATGCTTAACTCTGACATTGGCTTCATAAAAATAAGTCGTTTTGCTGGAACAACATACGAGGAATACCTAAACGCATTTAACGATTTGTCAAAGTCTGGAATGAAAAAATTAGTGCTTGATTTGCGAGGAAATGGCGGGGGGTTTCTGAAGACAGCTGTTGAACTTGCAGATGAATTTTTAATGAACGGCTTACAAATTGTTTACACAGAAGGAAAAGCGCATCCTAAAAAAATATACAACTCTTCTACACGTGGCGGATTTGAGAAGAATGACTTAGTTGTATTAATTGATGAAGGTAGCGCAAGTGCCAGTGAAATTGTTGCGGGCGCATTGCAAGACAACGATCGAGCTACAATTATCGGACGTCGCAGTTTCGGTAAAGGTTTGGTGCAAGATCAAATAGATCTTCCAGATGGATCAGCTGTAAGACTTACAATTGCACGTTACTATACGCCTACTGGTCGTTGTATACAAAAACCGTATGATAAAAGTTTAGACGCCTATTATAATGAAGAGTACGAGCGATATGAACACGGAGAACTTTATAATGCTGATAGTATTAAAATAGATAAATCACAGGTTTATCATACCCCAGCTGGAAAAACGGTGTATGGTGGTGGTGGCATTGTTCCTGATATTTTTGTTCCTCTTGATACATTAAAATACAGTCATTCATTAAACCGGTTATATAACACCGGAACGCTAAATACCTTTGCTTTTGAGTACACCGATCATAACAGACAACAACTTTTAAACAGTTATAAAAAAGCTAGCGAGTTTATTTCGAAGTATAACATTAGTGATAAAGAAGTGTCAGCACTTAAAAGTTATCTAATTCTTAAAAAAATAACCTCACTCAATTTTACTGGCAAAGAAGTTGGTTTTAAACAAATACTAAAAGCCCTAATAGGTCGTAATCTATTCGATAAAGATGCTTATTACCCTATTCTTTACGAAAATGACACAGCAGTTTTAAAGGCCATAGAAGTACTAAATTGAAATAGATTGTAAAATATTTCAACGCAATCACAATAAATTTAATGAACTATTTTCGGAAAGGAAACTCAGGTAATTCTTTTTTTATCTGTTGTAGGATAATAAATATCGAAACAAACCAGAGCTGCTAAGAAAGCCCAGAAAGGCAAAGAGAGTTTATCTGTATCAAGAAAATTATTTATAAATCCATGAATGAAATAAGTCATTAGTCCAAGAAAAAGACCTATACATAGTACTCTATCCTCTCTTTCACTCAATGAATATACCAAACGGTAACCCAAAGAAGTTGAATAAAGTAGCAATGCGAGCATTATTAACATACCTAAGGTTCCTTGTTCAGCTAAGGGGCCAAAGTATTCACTATGCGCATTACCATTGGTTCCAAAATTTGTACTAATACTCGTACGATCACCACTCTTTTGATAAGGCGCATATTTAAACATATAGGTTCCTGGGCCATACCCAAAAACAGGTTTATCCCGCCACATACGAAAAGCACAACTCCAGCGATTTAAACGCTCAAGATTTGAAGCGTCGGTAGAAATGTTTGAAACAGATTCAATATTATTTTCAAAACCATCTTTAGCATCCGTATTATTCCTACCTAACGCCATTAGAATTTCTGTTTGAAAAGCGAATATGAGGCCTCCTAATATTAAAAAGGTTGCCACTAATGTTTTAAATTTAATTTTGAGTATTAACGTTATAAAAATAAATAGGGCAACTACAAGACTTAACCAGGCTGCACGGGTAAATGATAGAACAATAGCCCCTAAAAACATAAAAAAAAGAATAATGCAAACTATTTTTAAATATTTTGAAACTGATTTTAAAAATAAAAAAGAAAACAAAACAGGCACAAACATTGCCAATGCAGCCGCATAAGCTGTATGATCGTTGTAGAAAGGTGAAGCTGCCCAGTCGGCCGCCTTGTCATTAAAATTAAACTGAGCATGGATAATGGTTGCATAAATTACCACAATGGTGAGGGCAATTGAATAAGCAAATACAAAATTTAATATATTCTTTTTGTTTTGAAACAAATGCGGTATAATAAGATAACAACTAAAAATGAACCACAGCCTAGAAACCAAGTATTTAAATGATATGATAAACTCAACGCTTGTACAGGTTGTAATAAACATCCAGGCAAGTTGAATAGTAATAATAATAGTAACAGGATGATTAAAAAATCTTTTATCTGAAAAATCTTTTTGTAAATAGTTTAAGATGTAAACCAACATAACACCAAACATTACTGGTTCGGTAGGCAAACTCAAATCAGGGCCTTCGGTGAGCCCCATTTCTTTGAGAGTAACCGCTAATGGGGTACAAAAAGCGAGAAAAAAAACAAGATATTGAAGGTGGAAGGTGGCCGTATAAATAATAAAAAGAGCAAGAGGCAAAACATTATAAGGAAAAAAATATCCCCGATCAAATGACATAATATAGGCATTGCCTAGCATGTAAGCCATCATAAAAGCAGGAAATAAATATAACTTAAGGTACTTGACCAATTGCTTTTATTTTAATTTATTAAAAAGATTCAGATATTTAGCCCTTTGGCTCGCTAAACTTCTCCCTAAATAAAAGATAGAAAAGTCCCATTAAATTCGCTGTAAGAATTGTAATTGCTAAAAGTGTAAGTCTTTGGGGCTTTGCTTTATACTCGTTTGGCATAGCCTTCTCAATAACAAATTTATTTGGTATACTCGAAGTGTTATTAACCATAGCTTCGTCATATTTCATTTTAATATCCGGATATTTAGAGCTGTATTTATCCAAATTATCATGTATGTTTTGATAAGCGCTTCCGTATTTTTTTAAAGTATCTAATTTACTTTCTAAGCGTTTCATGGCGCCTACATCATTTTTTTCTATAGCGCGGGCATAACTTTTAGAATATGCTTTTACTTGCTCCTTAAATTGCAATACTCCATGCTGCCTTAATGTATGTAAGCTATCTTCCAATACTTTCATTCGGGCAAGGGTGCTGTCTAATTCTATCTTAACTATCTTAAGTATATGCGATGAAATTCTATGGTTCATCTCAGCTCTTATTGTATCACTATAATCGGCAATAGCATTCGCTAATTCGGCAGCACCATTGGCAGTATAATCATATACTTCAACCCTTATACTATTATACTCTGTGCGCTTAATGGTAACCATTTCTTCCCATTTTAATTTTAAATAATGATAAGCATACATGGTGTCTGTTATTTTCCAACGCTTCCATAAATTAAAAGCATCGGCAACCTTAAGCTTTAAGCCATCAGAACTGAGTGTTTGTATAAGTCTTTCACAATCGTCAGCATCCCCAATATTCATGTAATCTTCTTGGTTACCAGCGTTGGCCTCAATTACCAATTTTGAAACAGAAAACTGTCTAACCGGAAATAAGATAGTGGTTGACTTATACTGTTTTGGCATTAGAAAGACCAAAACACCTGCGATAAGGGTCGAAATAATGGTAATCCACATAAATGTTCTTCTCCATTTAATAACTTTCAGGATTAAATCTTTAGCTGAAATATTTTCTATCATATATTTTTATTTACTATTTATATTTTATAAAGCGGAGAACAGATTTAGGATTTACCATTCCTGTAGCAAACGCTAATAAGCCGCTAAATATAAGCATAATTACAAAATTAAACATCCAGGCATCACCATTTTTTCCAAGAAGATCCCAAGTGAAGTAATTAATAAAAAACAAACCTGCAATAAATAAAAAAACCGATCTCAATAGGCGTTTGTTAACATGAAAATTGAAGATTTTGTAACAAAGATAAACTTGTAAAGTTCCAGCCACCATTTGTGTAACCAGACTAGATATAGCACTGCCCATAGCTTGATAAGAAGGAATAAGTATAAAATTTAATATAACGTTAATCGCTATTGCACCTAGAGCAACGTAATTCTGCTTTTTCAGATTACCACTAGCGGTAAGCAGAGTTCCAAAAATGCAGGTTAAACATACTCCCGTGAAACAACTCATAATTACCGAAAGAATCAACCAACCTTCCGTATCTCCTGTATAAATTTTCTCAAAAAAATGTTGGGCATAAAAAATTGTGCTTACCGAAACTATTAATGCTGGTGTTAGCAACAAAGTAAACGAAAGCTTTACAATGTTCTCTATATTTTCTTTATGCTTTAGCATGCGACTAAAAAGTGGTATAAGTTGAATAGCAAATAAAGTAGCTATCTGATTTGCCGCATCTAACAGACGAAACGATTTTACATAAATTCCACTTTCTCTTTTACCGTAATCGCCTCCTAAAATTTGCTCGATCATAACCATATCGAGACGATTGTAAATTGTCATTAACAAAACCAATACAGCATAAGGAAGGCTCTTCTTAAGAATCATCTTATTAAAAGCTGAGTCCCAATTTAATTTAAAGGTGTGCGTTTTATTGAGCACAACTATGAAACAAATGATAGCTGTAGAGATGTATCCGAATGTTTGAGCATAAACAAAATTAACTGCGGTAACTTCCATGCCAAATAAGTTAAATAGCATTGCTACAACTATAGCAATCATAATTATTCTATCAAGAACCGACAGAACGCTGTCAAGACGGAATAAATGCAAGGCTTGCAAATTTGATCGCAGAAATGCAATAAAGCTTAGAACAAAGGTGTTAAAACAAAGTATGAGTAATAATTTGATGTCATAACCCAGTAAAAAGAAACCAATAATAAACGAAACAGCCATATAGAAAAAACCCAAGGCAAATTTAAAGCTGAGCATTTTACTAAAATGCTTACTCAATAAATGACTATTTTGAGCAATGTTTCGGTTATTAAAATTGGTAAGACCAAAGTCTAAAAAAATATTCAAAAGCATCGAATAATAAAAAATTACCGAATACTCTCCAAAACTAATGTTACCAATTTGTCCTTGTACTTTGGGCTCAATAATTACTGTCCAAAAGGGCTTAATTAAAAGATTTAGAACCAGTAAAATAGCGAGATCAAATATAAATTTCTTCTTTTGCATTAAGCGGTGACAAAGATAGTTTTTTTTATCACTTTTACTAACCAAAAATTCATAGATTTGCCCGGTGCAAATTGTTGTTAATACCCGATTATTGTTAAAGGATAGACTAGAAGGTATTGGCTGGTTTAGCTACCAAACTCTTAAAAGAATTACTCTAAATAACCCCCAGATTCACTTTGTTTTTTTGTTCGATCGTTACTTTGATGAGGAATTCATTTTTTCAGATAATATTACTCCTGTAGTGCTATCTCCGCAGGCACGCCATCCTTTTTTGTACTATGCTTGGCTACAATATTCTGTTAAAGGTCTTCTAAATAGAATGCAGCCAGATCTCTTTCTTTCTCCTGATGGGTTTCTTGCTTTAGGAGCGAAGTGCAAACAATTACCTGTCATACACGATATCAACTTTGTTCATTATCCAAAAGATAACAAATGGTTAACATCAAAATACTACAATTACTACTTTCCTAAATTTACAAAGGAGGCAACCAGAATAGCCACTGTTTCTGAATTTAGTAAAAACGAACTTATTGAACAATACAAAATTAATCCAACCAAAATTGATGTTGTATACAATGGCATTAATTCTTTTTTTAAACCCATAGATAAAGCCACTCAACAAAAAACAAGAGAACGTTATACAAATGGTAAAAATTATTTTGTAAATATTGGATCATTGCATCCAAGAAAAAATATCCCCACACTTATTAATGCGTTTTCGGCTTTTAAAAAAGAAAGCCAATCTGATTTTAAACTCGTGCTTGCTGGACCTTCTTTTTGGGGTTTATCAGACATACATTCTGCAATTAATGAGAGTCACTGCAAAGAAGATATTATTTTTACTGGAAGGCTGAATGATGCTGATCTTGCTTGTGTATTGGGTAGTGCAATCGCTTTAACTTTTATTCCTTACTATGAAGGGTTTGGAATTCCTTTGGTTGAAGCCATGGAAGCTGAAGTGCCTATTATTACTAGCAATGTTACCAGTTTGCCGGAAATTGCAGGAGATGCAGCTTTGTTGGTTAATCCGAAAGAAACAAACAATATTAAAAATGCCATGCTGCGCATTTTCAGTGAAGAGAATTTGCGTAAAGCTTTAATTGAAAAAGGAAAAATTCAAAAACAAAAATTTTCTTGGGATAAAAGTGCTGATCTATTGTGGGACAGTGTCCAAAAAACAATTAACAGTAAGTAAATTGCTTAAAAGATTACATTTTATCAATCAATTGAAGTTTAAAAAGTTAAATTTTTTGACGATTTACTCAATTTGAGTAATTTGCATATCCTAAAATTATGAGAATTAGTTTATGTAGTTTGGTCGTTTTATTTTTTTGCTCTTCATTGAGAGCAGGGAACGATCCTACATTAGTTCCTGATTCGGTTAAACCATATAGGATAATTACAAAATCAAAACTAGTACACTTAATTGATTCTGTTTTTGATCTTAAAGAGTTTGGACCAAAAGATTTTGAGTTGCTTAATTATTACGCGAGCATTTTGACAACAAATAATTCAGACTCTGTCAGGATCACAAAGTTGAACCTGAATGAACTCAGTTTTTATTCTCAGAAAGATGAATTGTCACTTTTTCCAGCTGTAGATCTTAAAGAATTACCTGCCATAACAAACTTAATTGTAGAAAACGGTTACTTGAGTTATTATTCTCCTCCTATTGAAGGTGTGGTTACATCTCATTTTGGTTGGCGAGATGGTCGCTTGCACAAAGGAATAGATATTGATTTAAACAGGGGAGATAAGATTAAAGCAGCTTTTTCAGGTAAAGTTAGAGTTGCAAAAAGGCAAGGTGGTTTTGGAAATGTGGTGATAATAATGCACCCTAATGGACTTGAAACGGTGTATGCACATTTATCAAGACTCAAGGTAAAAACAGGTGACATTGTGTTAAGTGGTCAAGTTATAGGGCTTGGCGGCAGCACTGGTCATAGCAGTGGCAGCCATTTACATCTTGAGTTTCGTTATCAAGGACATCCGCTAAATCCAGGAACTTTTATTTCATTTACTGAAAACAAGTTGATTCACCACAGCATAATCATTAAACAATCTCAGCAAAGTTTGTGCGCTTTTCCTTCAAATAAAATTCTGCACGAAATAAAGCATGGTGACAGTTGGTTCGCTGTGGCCCACAAATACGGCCTTACCATGAAAGAACTAATGGCACTAAATGGTGTAGAGAGAAGGTTTTCCTTGAAAGTTGGACAACAATTGCGAATAAACTAAATAACATGCAAAAAAATTAGTGACTCCATTTTATATAACCCATTACTTTTTCTGTAGTTCCCGAATTTTTATCGAAATAACTTTTTAGTTTTTCTTCTACTATTTTTATTTCATTTGTATCATTCAAAAAATGCAAGAATGCTTGCTGGGCTTCACTTTCGTTAGAAACATTTTTTGCAGCTTTCATTTCTAAAAGGTCAATTGCTTCATTGTATTTATGAAAATCATCGCCTCCATAAAAAACCACAGGCTTAAGATATACAGCGGGTTCTAAACAATTGTGGATGCCAGAATTAAAACCACCCCCAATGTAAGTCACATTCGCATAATGGTAGAGTTTATTCAGTAAACCCATCGCATTTACAATTAAAATGTTTTTTGAATTATCCACTTTTTGTTGGCTGTATAGCTGATAAGGTATCTTATTTTTAGAAAGTAATTGCTCCAAGTTTTGAATAGATTTTGAATCAATGTTATGCGGGGCAAAAATTAGTTTAAGATCTGGATAATTTAATTTTTGAAAAACCTTAATAAGAAGTTCTTCATCTTTAGACCAAGTACTGCCAGCAACAATTACCTTCTTGTTTTTACAAAATTCTTCGAAAAACGTAATGGAGTCAAAATTATTTTTTATCTCCACTACCCTATCAAATCTGGTATCGCCACAAATCTCAAAATTTGTAATTCCTATACTTTCTAACAATTTAGCTGAGGCTTCATCCTGAATAAATAATTCAGTAAACGTTTTTAAGGACCTTCTAAAAATACTGCCATACCATCTAAAAAAAGGATGATGCGCCTTAAACACTGCAGAAACTAAAAAAGTCGGAATCTTCAATTTTTGCAATCGAAACAAAAAATTAAGCCAGAATTCATACTTAATAAAAACAACTGTTTTAGGCTTAATAATTTCAATAAAATCTTTTGCGTTGCTTCTTGTATCAAGCGGCAGATAACAAATTAAATCAGCTCCATCCCAATTCTTAAAAGCTTCGTAACCACTTGGAGAAAAAAAGCTCAACACAATAACATAATCGGGATGTTTTTTCTTAATTGCTTCTATTAATGGACGTCCTTGTTCAAACTCGCCATAAGAAGCGCAATGCACCCAAATTCTCTTTTGCATTTGAAGTTTGTCGGCCTCTTTTTTAAGTTCGCTTCTCCAATTTTTACGTCCAGCAACCCACTGTTTTGCCTTTGTTTTTTTAACTGAAGCTATTAAGATAACCAGAGCGTATAAACGAACAATAAGGTTGTAAATAAACATTCAGTTTAATTAATCGTAATAAAAATCTTTAGGTTGCTTCTTATATAATGGCAATATCCACCCAACTCTAAAACCAGACAAGTTATCTATACGCTGTTTCGTATCAGATAAACCAGTGTCATAATTAAGTTTACGGAAACTTTTAGCAAGGGTTTGGTAGGCCTCAAAACCAATATAAAAATTTAATAAGCGGTTTTCGCTCACATGTAAATAACCAATAAACTGACTAAAGGAAAGTCCGCCACTTAAATGATCGTAACCTCTCCCTCGATCTTCGAATATAGCGGCAATTCTTCTTTGAGAATCGTACAGGTTAATTTTGTGCTGCAAAAAACCAACACCAACTGTAACCATAATTCCTGAATTTGGAAGTTTTTTAAACAGATTGAAGACTCTTCCAAACTGTGCATGAATCCCAAATCCTCGCTCGGTTACGCGGATATCGCCAGGGTAACCTTCGTTATCAGTAACTTCTCCTTCAGCATTTTTTAACTGCACTAAAACATCTTCCTTTACGTTTTTTCCAAACATATAAAAGCCATCCAATCCGTAGATCCAGTTTTTCTTTGTCTTAATTAAAAAAGAACCACCTACCCTTAGGTTATTACCAAAGCGTTCTACCAGGTCACCTGAGGGCATTTGACCACCAAAATTAATTCCTAATAAAGGGACCGTTAGGGCAGAATCGAGTTGCGCTTTAGCAAACAATGAAATAAATAGAAGTAATACGGTTAGTCTCATTCAGGGCTTAAAATTAAGCGATATTATGGGATTAAAAAATCAAATAATACTGTCTTTACAAATGGTTTATTCTAAGAGCTACTTGGTAAAATTAGATTCCTTCAACATCAAAGGCTTGCATGCGATTTTTATAGGTAGTGATAGTGGTATTTGGTGTATCACTTTCTACCAATCCATCTTTTAAACGAACAATACGATGGGCATGCAACGCAATGTCTTCTTCATGCGTAACGAGAATAATTGTATTTCCTTTTTTATGAATTTCTTCAAAAAGTCCCATAATTTCCACCGAAGTTTTACTGTCCAGATTACCAGTTGGCTCGTCTGCCAAAATTATAGCGGGGTTATTTACTAATGCACGCGCAATGGCTACTCTTTGCCGCTGACCACCACTTAATTCATTTGGCTTGTGATTAACACGGTTTCCCAGACCAACACTTTCAAGAACTTCTGTGGCGCGCTTGTCTCTATCCGTTTTACTAAAACCTGCGTAAACCAGTGGCAAGGCAACGTTATCTAGTGTTGTAGCTCTTGGCAATAAATTAAATGTTTGAAACACAAAACCTATTTCTTTGTTTCGCACTTCGGCCAAATCATTATCCGTCATTTGCGCTACAGAAAGACCGTTAAGTATGTATTTCCCTGAAGTTGGGCTATCGAGACATCCTAACATATTCATTAAAGTAGATTTTCCGCTACCAGATGGCCCCATTAACGCAACGTACTCATTTTTACCAATACTTAATGAAACATCTTTTAATGCTTCTATAACCTCATCACCTATTTGATAAGTCTTTTTTAAATGCTGTATTAAAATAAGTTCTTCCAATGGTGTAAAATTAGGTGATTTAAAAACGATTAAAAAACCACTGGTACTAATTTAGAAGGTTTTATAGTATGCAACTTATTTACTGAGGCCCAATAACAATAATTTTTTTATTTAAAATTGTATTGTTATTTCCATCTTTTAAAAAGTAAATACCGTTTGGAAGATTACTTAAACTATTTTGAAAATTATTTTCAGAAGATAAGTTTAAAGTTCTAATGGTTTGTCCAAGTTGATTCGTGAGTTGTATATTTAATTCATACCCCGATTGAATTTTAAAAGTTCCATTATTAGGATTTGGAAATACGTGTAACGAAATATTTATTTTTTCTTGCTCACTAATTCCAATGCAAAGATTTGGATCAATAGCAATGCTTGCGGTGGCTTTACAACCATTAGCATCAGTGCCATCCACTGTATAAGTTGTGTTCAAAAAAACAAGCACTTGAAGAGTAGATCCAACTGTTGAACTGCTGGTCCAACTATAAGTAGATGCTCCCGAAGCAGTGAGAGTTACACTTTCGCCAACACAGGCTGTGGGATTACTATTTAAAATATTAATTGAAAGGGTTGGAGCTACCGTTACACTTATTGCGGTTCGCGTACCAGAGACAGAACCGCAACCGAAGTCTTCAACGTAAAATGTGGTATCAGTTGTAATTAGACCTGTAGTAAATGTTTCTCCTGTAGCTAAAATTGTAGTATTTGTGGGACTGCTATACCAATTACCACAAGAGGCTGATAATGTAACACTGTTTCCAAAACAAACCAGTAAATTTGAAGGAAGGGTTGTATTTACTGCACTTCCAGCAATACAACCGTCGAATTTTTCAAGAAAACAATCTACCATACCTCCATATATAGTTTGATTTGCGCCTGGAGTCGCCATAAGGGTTCCCGTACTGGCAAAAGTACTACCTAAGAGGTAAACATTCCCATGAAGATCAGCAGCACAGCCCCAGTTGTCGTCTGTGTATATACCTCCAAAATAGGTACCCCAGATCCTTGTTCCAACAGGTGTAAACTTGGCAAGAAAATTATCTGAACTCCCTCCACCATATAACGATTGATAAGCGCAGGCTGTAACAATTGCATTTCCTGAACTTGTGCCTGTAAAACCACTGAAATAGATATTGCCATAAGGATCAATTGAAGCACTCCTACCCCAGTCGGCGCCGTTTCCACCATAATAGGTACCCCATTGCGCTACTCCAGAAGAATTAAATTTAATCAGAAAAGCATCTTCAGAAATTCCACCGCCAAACGTAAATTGATGGCTTCCGGGTGTTGCAATAGCGTTTGTAGACCTGGTATCTCCTGTTAGATATATATTTCCTGAGGCATCAATAACCCCTTCACCGGAATAGTCGTTGGAAGACCCTCCATAATAAGTTCCCCATTGTCTAACGCCTGCAGAATTAAATTTAACCAAAAACGCGTCCAGACTACCTCCCAACGCAGGTTGATGTGATCCTGGCGTGCTGATTCCAACCGTCGAAGAAGTAAAACCAGACAGGTAAATATCACCATTGGAATCAAATGAACACCAACCTGCATCTTCAGGACTATTTGCATTGCCTCCGTAGTAAGTTCCCCATTGCCGAACCCCCATAGTGTTGAAATTTACAAGAAAACCATCAGAAGTCCCTCCACCATAAACAGCTTGGTGACAACCTAAAGTTGCAATAGAATTACCATCAGTAGAATTAGTATTTCCAGATACTATTATGTCGCCGGACGCATTTGCATTCACAAAATATGCCCACTCGTAACCGCTGCCTCCGTAGTAAGTTCCCCATTGTCTTATGCCGGAAGAATCAAATTTCACAATATAGGTATCATTAACATTGGCAGATACAGTGCTGCCAGGAGCCGAACTCTGATGCGAGCCAGCGGTTGCAATTACTGCCGTATTTGAAGTTGAAGTGCCACCTACCATATATACATTTCCATTAGCATCTATGTCGCAATCATTCGCGAAATCGCTTTGCGCCCCGCCATAATAAGTTGCCCATTGGCGAACACCATTCTGATCAAACTTCGCAAGAAAAGCATCCCCAAAATAATTCCCGGTACCTCCATAAATAGTCTGATGCGCACCTGTCGTAGCTATATTTGTGGTTGACCTAGTTTCTCCACAGATATATACATTTCCTAAATTGTCGGTTTTAATACCATACGGATAATCATCATTTGTCCCTCCGTAATAAGTTCCCCACAAACGCACCATAGGGTCAATTACCAAAGGCTGAGAAGAATCTACATTTTTAATGTCAAATGAAACAACCTTGTCTTTTATCACCCAACTAGCCGCAAGCTCTTTATTCCCTTGCTGCACCAAAGGCTTTTGCTCTATAATAATTCCCAACGGCGTCTGAATTAACAATTCACCGTTTTTATTCGTGCTAATTTTTTCCGCACCATTATATTCAAATTCTATTTGCTTATAATTAGTATTTGCAGCAACATAATAATCGTATTTCAAAATGCCATTGCTTTCGTACCATTTTAAATCGATACCAGAATAGATATTCTTATACAAAATGCTTTTATAATTTTTCACATTCACCGCTCCGTTGGGACAAGTTTCTCCATAATAATTTTCAAACCCAGCCAAGGGTTCTCCTTTTAAGATTTCGTGATTTGAATTTGAGTTTAACCAATTAATATCAATGCGGTAAGTACTTCTTTGACTAGGCATAGTTCTATCGCCCTTTCCCTTGTCCATAGGTCTATAAAGAGGTGTTTTTTCTTTTACCCACGAATCAATGCGATTCATTTGATACGAAATCCCATCCGCTTTTAAATAAAAATCAAGCGTGCCAAAAGTTCCAGAAAATAAAATATCAGGACGCTGTTTAAAGTTCTGATCACTTATTTGACCTTTGTTTTCATTAAATGAGAACTGTTTGTTAAGTTTTGTATTCTCTGGGAAATTTTGTGCTTTTACACAAAAAGTAAATACAAGTAGTGATAAAAAAAGAGAAGTAAATTTTGTCATGCTTGCTGGGTTTAAACAATACATAAATATAGCGATCTGGAAATGACTTTTGTGTTTGACTTTTGTGAAGTGGTTTACTTTAATAAATAAGTGGCTGTGTTTCACTCTGACACTTACCGATCATTCACATTGTCTTGCCAATGTTTATCCATTACAAAGTTTAACTTTGAATCGTTACAATGAGTTTTTATAGACGCGTAAAATATTTCCTAGTCCACACCCTTATGCTAAGCAATAAGAGGGCTCAGGAATTAATAGATCAGGGGTTGGTGGAGATTGATGGCATAAAGATTTATGAAAACTGTCTATTGGAAGAACATTCGGAAATTAAAGTAAATGGAAAAATTGAACGAAAAGGAAAAGAATTTGTGTATTTAAAATTCAATAAACCAGCAGGTTTTGAAAGCAGCTTAAATGCAGCGATTCCTGATAATATTGGGCTTTTTTTTAATGCTTACGAAAACTTAGCAATTGCTGGAAGATTAGACAAACATTCAGAAGGACTAATGCTACTCAGTAACGACGGCAAATGGGTAGAAAACATTTGCAATCCAAAATTTGAAAAAGAAAAGGAATATATTGTAACATTAGATAAAATACCTAACGAAGATTTTTTTACGAATTTTCGTAACGGCGTTAAAATTGGAGCCTATCTTACATCGCCTTGTATTTGTGAAGCGATTGAAAATAATAAGATAAAAGTTATTTTAAAAGAAGGAAAAAACAGACAAATAAGGCGTATGTGTAAAACTTTAAATTATCAGGTTTTAAAACTCGTCAGAATTCGGATTGATCAAATTGTTTTACAAAATCTTGATGTTGGCGAGTCTAAAAAAATATACAACGATTTGATTATTATATAATTACAAATACATTGCAATAATTTAACAATTAAATGTTATAACATTTAATGTTATAACATACATTTGTGCCATAAACTTAAAACTAAAACAATGAAAAAATTATTTACAAGCGCAGCAACATCTTTATTAATGATGTCTGCAACATTTGCACAAGTTAATTGGAAAGTGGATGGTTCACATTCGAAACTTGGATTTTCGGTAACTCACATGATGGTATCTGAAACGGAAGGAAAATTTAAAGTTTTTGACGGAACAGCAAACTCGAAATCTGAAATGGATTTTACAGATGCTAAAATCGACTTCACGGCAGATGCGTCTTCAATCAATACTGAAGATCCGAAACGTGACGGTCACTTAAAAAGTGCCGATTTTTTTGATGTAGAGAAATTTCCGTCAATTACATTCAAAAGCACAAGTATGAAATCGGATGGAAAAGGAAAAACATCTTACATTCTAGAAGGGGATTTAACCATGCACGGTGTTACGAAAAAAGTTAAATTCGTGGCAATAGGCGCTGCAAAAACAGTAAAAGATCCTTATGGAAATATTAAAAACGGATTTAGAGTAACCGGTATGATTAACCGTAAAGATTTTGGTTTAACGTGGAATGCGGCTCTAGAAGCTGGTGGTGTTGCGGTTAGCGAAGAAGTTCAAATACAATTAAATATTGAATTAAATAAAGCATAATCTATCTTATATTTGTAGGGCACAAAGAAAAATTCTTTGTGCCCTTTTTTAAAACACGAAATGAAACTTGAAGAAGAGATCCAACAAAAATCTTTTAAATCACCACACCAAAAACTGGCGGTTAATCTTCTTTATACAAGCAATTGGTTAAACAGTCACTACAGTCAGTTTTTTAAGAAAACCGATTTGACAATTCAACAGTTTAATGTGCTTCGCATTTTACGTGGACAGTATCCTTCATATTGCTCACTAAAACTTATTAAAGAACGCATGCTCGACCGAATGAGTGATGCGTCGCGGATAGTTGACAAATTAGTTGCCAAAGACTACATTACAAGAGGCGTATGTCCTAATGATAGAAGGAGTGTAAATCTGCTTATTTCAGAAAAAGGTCTTAAAATGCTAGCAGAACTGGACGTTATTGACGAATCTACAATAAATATTTTTAAAAATCTTGATCAAAAACAAATCGAACAATTAAACGATTTGTTAGACACATTACGCGGCTAACCTTTGTGTTTATAGGCTTTTCCATTATTCCATATATAGCCTCATCGGCATAAAAAGCTAATTCAGATGCCGTTTTCCCTCATTTATCGACCTTTTAGAGCAAAATTTATTTGGCATTATAGTTTTTTTAGTTACTTTAGCCTACAACAAACTGTTTAATAGCAAAGAAATTACGTTGATTTAATTTAAAAATAAAAAAAAAATAAAAGGTTTCATCTTGTAAAAGAAAATGAAACGAGTCATAAATCCCAATTATGAAAAGTTTGACGATCATATTAAGCATTTTTCTAAGTTGTAATATTTGCGCTCAAACAAATTCCATTTCATTAAACCAAACTATTTTTGAAGAAAGCCGAGAAGACAATTCCTTGAAAAGTCATTTTGCTTCTAATTTATATTTTGAACAAACTACCAAACCATTTGAAAATCCCCAGCAGTTGAGACATGGTGAAACAGTAACTAATTTTAATCATTCAAATTTTGCGCTTTCACCTCCCTTACTTACTACATGCTCTCAAGCGCTTGAAATTTGTGCTGGTAATAGCACGCAACTTACCGCCAGTAGTAACAATACAATTTATTGGTACACCACCCCCCCTCCCCTTGGAAATCCAGTAGGCACCGGAACAAGCCTTGTTACTCCAGAATTGAGCGCAGGTTACTATACTTATTACGCGGTCGCTGAAAATAACGGATTAACCAGTGATATTACAGCGATGGAAGTGGTTATGGTATATCCAAATCCAACTATTACAATTACAAGTAATATCAGAAACTTATGTGCTAATGAAACAGCAACTCTTACAGTTAGTGGAACTACCTATTACGAATGGGAAAATGGACCGGTATCATCAAAAATAACAATCCGTCCTACAACGTCTCAAGAGTTTAAGGTAACTGGAATTAATACGGCGGGTTGCTCTAGTAGTGCTGTTTACATGCAATCTGTTATCACATGCTCAACACATCATAGTAATGAAATATTATCCAAACAATTTACCAATATTGATGACATTCAAACAAATCAAAAGCTTTTTACTGTTTACCCTAATCCAAATAATGGTGATTTTAATATCTCTGTAAACACCATTTCAGAAAGTACGCGTATTGAAATATACAACGGTGTTGGATCATTAGTTTACAGTGAAAAAATAATTAACGAACTATCTAATGTAAATCTTAGCGATTATTCGAATGGAATTTACATCGTTAGAATCATTGAGAACAATAAAGTTCTTAATCAAGAAAAGGTGATTAAGGAATAATTTTGCTCCCCTTTATTTGTCTTTTACCGAATTAAATTTTCTTTAAGAATTCCGTTCTTAAAACAATACTACTTCCGTCTACCCGACAATCAACCTCGGCAGGATCATCTGTTAATTTGATATTTTTTACAGTTTTCCCTCTTTTTATTACAATTGAAGACCCTTTCACCTTTAAGTCTTTTATTACTGTAACCGAATCACCGTCTGCAAGAATATTACCATTACTGTCTTTTGTTTCCATGCTACAAATTTAAACTTATTTAAAATGTTTAAGACATCTAGAGCGCAAATACAATTTATTCTTCCTTTTTTAAATATAATGCAATATATTTGATAGATATCCCTGCTTTATGAAAAAAAATATAGCCATTTTTCTTTTTATTTTTTTCTCATTCAACGTCTTTTCACAGCGCACAATCGCACCAAATATTCGTAAACTAAAAAACGATACTGTTATTTGGAAACAAGATTCTCTTTTACACAAGGAAGATTTTAAGGCCAGAGGGAAGTCTAACGGCCCCCTTGGATATGCTGCAACTGGAATATTTATGTACCCTGGTGAAAGTGGTGGCGAATTACTTTTTTACGTGGAAGCGCTCTTTATTAAATCAAAATCATACATTACTCAGTACTCTGAATATGTCTTGAGGCATGAACAAATTCATTTTGATATTTGCGAACTGCATGCCCGAAAGCTAAGGCAAAAAATGACAAATACTAATTTTAAAAATGTCAAAAATCTTCAGTCTGAAACAACAAAACTCTACAATAAAGTTTCAGGAGAACTCTTTAAAGAGCAGGAAAAATACGATAAGGATACAGAGCATGGAATAAATTCTGCCAAACAAAAACTATGGGAAGAAGAGATTCAAAACCGTATAAAAGAGTTAGATGAGTTTAGCGCATCTTCTATAAATATTGCCAAATAGATTCTCGACACAATTTACCCTAAATAAATATCCCCCTAAGCGGGTTATTGCCGCACATTCTAAGCAACATACCTTTATTAAAAAAATAAGGGATGAAAAAAAACAAAAGATTAACCGGATTTATTTTATCAGGTATCCTTGGAATCACACTAACACTTTTACTTCTATCAAGTTATAATACAGCCTCTGACTTTGCAATCATCAATGTCAACCTAATTCCTATGGATAAAGAACGAATAGTTGAAAACCAAACTGTTCTTATTCATAATGGAAAAATAAAGCAAATTGCGTCAAGTGAATCAGTAAAAATACCTTCGGGCGCAACAGTTATTAATGGTCGAGGAAAATATCTTATACCCGGTCTATTCGATATGCATGCCCATTTTTTATACGAACAGGGCGAAAACAAAAACACCTGTGAAGCTGAATTAAAACTAATGCTAGTCAATGGTCTTACTACTGTTAGGATAGAATGCGGCGATTCTGTTTATCTGGTTGCAAAGAAAAACGTTAACGACAAAAAATGGATCGGTCCAAAATTATTTATTTCAAGTCCGCAGTTTGTTGGTAACTGGCCATGGCCAGGCAAAGTATTTGCTAAGATTTGTAAAAAGCCAGAAGAAGCTGTAGAAGCGGTTCGTCAATGTAAAAGGGAAGGTTACGATGAAATAAAAATTACGTTCATGGTGAAAAAAGATGTTTACGACGCCATTATTAATACTGCAAAAGAAGAAAAAATAAAAGTAACAGGCCATGTAGGTCCTTTGGTTAAGCTGCCCACAGCTTTAGCTGCGAAACAACAGATAGAACACATGGATGAATTTATAGATCTGCTTTTACCAGACACTTCGTATAATCATGGAGAAAGCGTTTCTGATATGAATATCTGGAGAAAAAAGGCCTGGAATACAGTACCTTTTTTGGATGAAACCAAAATTCCAGAATTAATAAATAAAGTAAGTGCTGCCGGAATTTATGTCACGCCAACCAACTACTTTTTCTTCTCATCTTTTGCGGATAGTAACAGCACACAGGACTACATGAACAAGATTGATTATGCTTACATTCCAACAAAAATTAAAGAAGATCGCTGCAAAATTCAAAATCACTATTGGAAAAATGCCCCACCACTAGCAAGTAGGAAAAGGTACATCGAGATAAGAAAAAAAATCACTTACCAACTGGCTCAAGCTGGGGTAAAACTAATGGCAGGGTCCGATTCTCCAGAATGGTTTCTTATGCAAGGCTTTTCTATACACGACGAATTGGAAACATTTGTAAGCTGCGGTTTAAGCCCATACCAAGCCTTAGAGACAGCTACAAAAAATCCTGCAGAATACTTAAATATCATAAATCAAAAAGCGACTATTGAGCCAGGCAAAGACTCTGATCTAATACTTTTAGAAAAAAATCCTTTAAACCACATTTCAAACTCCCGAAATATTTCTGGGATTATGATCGGAAAAAAATGGTATCCTAAAAACGATTTAACTCAATTGCTGGACGACGCAAAATCAGTTCTTTCCTTATAATTACTAAGAAACTAAAATTAGAGTTTCATAATTTCTTTACTTCACATTCAATTTTAAAAAACTTTTTCCATTCAATAAACCTTCCAGTTTATCACCTTCCTTCACCTGCCCTACTCCTTCGGGTGTGCCGGTGTAAATTAAATCGCCAACTTTAAGTGTTATAAATTTCGAAACATAACTAATTATTTTTTCGAACGAAAAAATAAGATCTTTTGAATTGCCTATTTGTTTTGACTGGTCATTTATTTTTAACTCAAAATGAATATCGTTTAATTTCAATGTTTCTTTACTTACAAAATTCCCAATAGGAGCACTGTTATCAAAGGCTTTAGCCTTTTCCCAAGGGAGTCCTTTTTCCTTTGCTTTTGTTTGAAGATCACGTGCTGTAAAATCAATTCCTAACCCAATTTCGTTATAATATTTGTGTGCAAATTGCTCTTCAATATGTTTACCCGCTTTACTTATTTTGAGAACCAATTCGATCTCGTGATGCAAATCCTGGGTAAAATCAGGTAAATAGAAATCTTCTTCTTTTAACAAAGCTGTATCCGGTTTCATAAAAAATACCGGTTCAGTTGGAATTTCGTTTTTAAGTTCTTTAGCATGCTCAGCGTAATTACGCCCTATACAGATAATTTTCATGGTTTATTTTGTTGTTGTTTTATTTCCGAAGTTAAATGCGTTCAAAGGCTTCTTTAAGGGATTAAATATAAAGTAAAATCCATCATTATTTGGTACATTTGTGCTCTCATTTATGGAAAATAATTTCGACATTATTATTGTTGGTGGAGGCATTGTTGGTCTCGCTACCGCATATAAACTCACACTTCATCACCCAAACAAAAAGATTCTTGTTTTAGAAAAAGAAAAAGAAGTGGCTGCGCATCAAACCGGGCATAACAGTGGTGTGATTCACAGCGGTATTTACTACAAACCGGGTTCTTATAAAGCAAAAAACTGCGTTGAAGGACGCCGTGAGCTGGTTAAGTTTGCAAAAGACTATAATATTCCACATGATATTTGCGGTAAAATAATTGTGGCAACACACGAAAGTGAATTGGCGCATATGACCAAAGTTTATAACAATGGTATTGCTAATGGCGTTGAAGACATTGAAATTATTGATTCTAAGCGCATCAAGGAAATAGAACCTTATTGCGAAGGCATTTCAGGGCTTTGGGTAGGCTGCACCGGTATTATTGATTATACCGACGTTGCAAAAAAATACGTTGAACTTATTCACAGCAAAAATAACGGAAGTAAAGTTCTTACTTCACAAAAAGTAATTGCTTTCGAAAAAAACGCAGACTCAACTGTTGTTGTCACTGAGTCTGCTAAGTTTACCGGTAAATACATTATTAGCACGGCAGGCTTACAAGCCGATCGTATTACCAAAAAAGAAGGAACTAAAACAGATTCTGCTATTGTTGGTTTTAGAGGTGATTATTATGATTTAACCGAAAAGGGATTAAGCAAGGTGAAAAACCTGATCTACCCTGTTCCAAATCCTAAGTTCCCATTTTTAGGTGTTCACTTTACACGCATGATAAAAGGTGGAACAGAGTGTGGTCCTAACGCTGTATTTGTATTTGACAGGGAAGGTTATACTAAGACTGCCTTCAGTTTAAAAGATACTGTTGATGCATTTACTTACAAAGGAACTTGGAAATTTTTCGGTAAACACTGGCAATTCGGACTCGATGAATACCGCGGGGCATTTAGCAAAACCTATTTTTTAAACCGTTTACGTAAGTTAATTCCGAGTTTACAAATGGACGATATCGTTGCTGCACGATGTGGAATAAGAGCCATGGCCTTAGGTCCTGAAGGTGAAATGCTCGACGATTTTAAAATCGAGAAAAAAGGCAATGCCATGCATGTGATTAACAGTCCGAGCCCAGCCGCCACAGCAAGTTTGGCCTATGGTAACGAAATTGCACTTATGGCAACAGAGTATTTCAATCTTAAGTAAATCAATTTAATCATAAAAAACTGTAAACAAAGCACTCGTCACTTTTAATCCATAATTTTTTAAGTAAATTTATAATACATGAGTAATAAAAATCTAAGAGGAACGGGAGTAGCAATTGTTACCCCCTTCGATAAAAAAGGAAACGTCGATACTAAATCACTTGCAACCATTGTAAAACATTTACACGGAGGTAAAGTGGAATACATCGTCATTCTTGGCACTACAGGCGAAAGTGTTACACTAAGTAAAGACGAAAAAAAACTAGTTATAGAAACCGTTATTAAAGCTAACGGAAATAAACTTCCACTTGTTTTAGGAATTGGCGGTAACAATACGCAGGAGGTAATTGATACCATACAACATACGGATCTAAAACCTTTCGAAGCAATTTTATCTGTAGCGCCATTTTACAACAAACCAAATCAAGAAGGTTATTACCAACATTACAAAGCGGTTTCAAAGGCTACAAAAAAAGACATCATACTCTATAATGTTCCCGGTCGTACAGGAAGTAATGTAACCTGGGAAACACAAGTTAGAATTGCAAACGATTTTAAAAATATTGTTGCCACAAAAGAAGCAAGTGGTAATATGGAACAAATAATGAAAATTATTAAAAACAAACCAAAAGGTTTTATGGTTATTAGTGGGGATGATAATTTAACTCTACCAATTTTGGCAGCCGGCGGCGATGGTGTCATTTCTGTTGTGGCTAATGCTTTCCCTACCGACTTCAGTGAAATGGTTCGCTTAGGACTAAAACATAAGTTTACAGAAGCCCAAAAATTACACTATGGTTTAATTGATATTACAGATCAGTTATTTGCTGATGGAAATCCTGGTGGTATTAAGTATGCGCTTAATTTGCTAAAAAAATGTGAAACCTATGTACGCTTACCTTTATGTGAACCAAACGATAAAGTCAAACAAACACTCGCTCGTTTAATTAAGCAGTACAAATAAGTTCAGAGTATATTATGAGTAAACTCATAAACACTAAAAATTAAAGAGGATTAAATGCGTTATACCTTTTTGTTCTCCTTTTTTTTATGCCAATTAATTGGTCTGCGTTCCCAAACAAAAATTCCTTTTCTTTTTCGTAAACAGGAGGAAAAAACCACCAAACACATCCATAAGTATTTGTCTCACGATACACTTGTTGAAACTTCGCAGGCCAATATTCATATTTATTATTCAAATAAGCCTAACATGCCCTATTTGCTTTTATTGCATGGAATGGGAATAGATGCTAAAACCAATTGGTACAAACAAATTTCTAATCTATCAAAACACTATAATCTATTAGTTCCCGATTTAATTTATTTTGGCACAAGCACCGCAAAAGAAAATAATTATTCAGTCGAATTTCAAGTTGAACAAATTCACGAACTAATTAAAAAATTAAATATAAATCCTAAAATTAACGTGATGGGCTTTAGCTATGGAGGGTTAACAGCTGCTGTTTACAATGAGTTTTTTAATGCCGAAGTAAATAAATTGATTATCATTGATGGCCCGGTAAAATTTTTCTCAGGGCAAATGGCAGATAGTTTAGCGCATATTGTAGGCGTTCCAAGCATGTCGAATATTATCATACCGCAAACTGTAAGCGAATATAAAGCAATGGAAAAAGCTGTACTTTCCAAAAAAATTCCAACGACAAAAAAGTTTAAACGTAAATTAATTCATTATTATTTTACACCAACTTTAGAACCCAGACAACTCGAAATAAACTACCTCATAGAACATCAAAACAGATACCAGTTTTACGACTACAATATTGACAAAACCCCTACCCTATTAATTTGGGGGGCTAAAGACGGCGTAGTTCCCTTAACTGTTGGAGAAAAACTACACGAATATTTTCCAAAAACAACACAACTACTAACTTTTAAAAAAGGTAAACACGACAGTCATTTCAGATATTCAAAAAAAGTAAACAAGGCTGTTGTGAATTTTTTAAAGAATTAGTTCATTGTTTATGACAGGTTTTCATTATTTTTACGTAGAAGGATAGATACCATCAAGTATTATTCAGATTATTGACATTAAAATAACAATGGGCGGAAAAGTAAAAATATTAAACACCTTACAAATCAAACAAAAAATAAATCGTTTAGCCTTTCAGGTATACGAAAATAATTTTTCAGAAAAAGAGCTTTTGATTGTTGGGATCGATGGAAATGGATTTAAAGTCGCACAACAACTTTGTGAAAAACTAAAAGAAATTTCCCCAATTAAAATAACTATCGGCAAAATAAAATTAAACAAAGAAATGCCTTGGGAAGGTGAACCCGCAGTAGATTTTACCGAGAAAGCATTTGTAAATAAAACAATTATTTTGGTCGACGATGTCTTAAATAGTGGAAAAACCCTCATGTACGCCGTTAAGCTGTTTCTAGACAAACCCGTAAAAAAAATAAACACGGTGATTTTAGTTGACAGAAGCCATACACGTTTTCCTGTAAAAGCAGATTATGTCGGCTTAACTTTAAGTACTACCTTACAGGAACATATAGAAGCAGATTTTTCAAAAAAAAATAACGAAGCGGTTTACCTTACATAATTTGGCAGAAGGCTCTAAAATATCAAAACAAAAGCGGATTCAGGATCTTAAGTTAAACGCTCTGTTGGAGGTTACTAAAGCTATCAATAGCAATTTGTCAACGGCTCAACTTTTAGACCTCTACCAAGAAATTCTTGAAAACCGTCTAGGCGTTGGTAAATTAATCCTATTTCACTTTGATAAAGAATGGACCTGCATACTAAAATACGGTATGGGTGATGAGTTCAGTAACATGATTTTTGAAGATGAATTGCTGGCTATTCACGAAATAGAAACCATTACTTTTAGCAAAGGCTTGTTAAGTAAAAGCTTTGAAATAGTGATTCCTGTCTTCCACAAAAAAACGCCTCTTGCATTTGTTTTATTAGGCGATGTAAATCAAGACAAGCTTGAACTAAGTGCAGCAATTAAACATTTGCCCTATGTGCAAACACTTACCAATATTATTATTGTTGCCATAGAAAACAAAAAACTTTATAAAGAACATATTGAAAGAGCGGAAATAAAAAAGGAGTTAGAACTTGCCCAAAATATGCAGCAAATGCTCTTTCCACAAGAACTGCCAAATACCGATGCCTTTCAAGTTGCAGCTAAATATTTACCACATCAACAAGTTGGTGGCGATTACTACGATTTTATTCAACTTAATAATCACGAATTTATCTTTTGTATAGCCGACGTAAGTGGTAAAGGAGTTGCCGCAGCGCTATTAATGAGTAATATGCAAGCTACCTTACACAGTTTAATAAATTACACGCACAATTTAAAAGACATCATTATTGAACTGAATAAGCGCGTAATTGACAATACGAAGTCTGAAAAATTCGTGTCATTATTCCTCGCAAAACTCAACACTAAAAGTCAGCAATTCAGTTATATCAATGCCGGACATAATCCTCCTATTTTCTATTACGAAAACAAATTCAGAGAACTTAATAAAGGTTGTACAATATTAGGCATAAGCGAAAATTTAGCTCAAATCCAAGTTGAAACGTTTAATTACACCTCCGAATTTACCTTAGTTTGTTATACAGATGGGCTTACAGATACCTCCAACTCTGAGAACGATTCACTTAGTGTCGACTCTTTAAAAGACATCATCGCAAAAAACGATAAATCTAAACCAGAATTTTTAAATGAAGCTCTTATGTTTTTCGCTGAAGAATTTAAAGGAGAAAATGAATTTCCAGATGATATCGCCTTGCTTACGCTTAAGGTTAGTGATTTGAATTTTTAGAAAACTAGCTTATTTCCTTAAAAGCCAATTCTGTTCTAATCAAATAATCCCAATTGTTCACACAATTGACTTTCCTCTTTGTTCCGTTTTAAGGAAAGTTCATTGTACTTTTTTTTTATTAGAACAATCTCTTCATCCTCTTTTTGACCTAACAATTTATCCAAAGGTGAAAATTTATTAATTCTATTCTGATCAGTAACGTGTAAATAAACTAAGGTGCTTTGAATGTTTGTATGACCCAAAAGTTCTTTTATTGAAAATATATCCAAACCCGCCTCCAACAAATGAGTTGCATAGCTATGACGTAAAGTATGCAAACAAACACCTTCCTTCTTAATATTTGCTCGTCGTAACGCACTTTTCAAGATAAAACTAATGGAAGAATCGCAGATACGTTGATTGTACGCGCCTCCATTAAAGATGTAATGGCCTCTATGCCCGTTTATCATGTATTTGGTAAGCTCGCTTAATAAATTAGGTGAAAGTGGAACATATCTATCCTTTTTGCCTTTTGATCTTTTAATCAGAATACTCATTCTGTCTGCATCCACATGGATCCATTTTATATTAATCAATTCACTTAGTCGCAAACCTCCCGCGTAAATAAATTGAAGTATTAATCGGTGTTTAAAATTTGTTGTCAAGTCAAACATAGTCTTGCACTCTTCTTTACTTAAAACTGCTGGAAGTTTTTTTACAAACTTTAATTTAGGCACTTTAATATTTGTCTCCTTCCCTCTTATTTTAAAATAATACCTAAGGCTGTATACTGTTGTCTTAAATTCGCTTTCAGATAAACTTTTAGCATGTTGTATGAGGTGGGATAAATAATCTCTTAATTCCGCTTCTGAAAGATCCTCAGGGAGTTTATTAAAATACAAAGTTAAGTCAGCTAACTTACGACTGTAACTTATGAAGGTTTTATAAGTTAAACCTGTCACCATCATCCCTTTTCTGAGATCTTCCATTAAATTTTTAAACTTTGGAACTGCTATCTCTGCCAGTGCCACCTTTTTAGATAAATTTCTTTCCATTTTTATGACAAGAAACGGTTATTAAATAAAAAATAAGATTCTTTTTTTTAGAATAAAAGTCGCGTTCATTTTTTAAATAAATTTTATATTTGATGGGTTGACCTGTGTATAAAATATCTCGGTCAAAACTCCTAAAAATGAAAACCACAATTCTTTTTTCAACATTAACACTGCTAACGATAGCAGGCTGCAATAATATGAACACATCAAACGAAAAAATCACTTCGACAACTGAGACAGTAAAAGATTCCTTAATTTCTAAAAACGGATATTCAGAAGTCAACGGAATTAAAATGTATTACGAAATATACGGGCAAGGTAATCCTCTTGTACTAATTCACGGCGGCGGTTCAACCATACAAACCAGTTTCGGCAAGGTAATTCCTTTATTCGCGAAACATAGACAACTGATCGCTGTTGAATTGCAAGCGCATGGCCGAACTGGCAACAGAGATACAGATCTTTCATTTGAGCAGGATGCAGAAGATGTTGTTGCACTACTTAAAAATCTTAGAATAACTAAAGCCGATTTTTTCGGATTTAGCAATGGTGGGACAACCTCTATGCAAATTGCGATTCGTCACCCTGAGATTGTTAATGCCCTCATTTTAGGTTCTGCACTGTGCAAACGTAATGGTGTTCCCGAACAGTTTTGGGATTTTATGAAACAAGCGCACATAGGCCAGATGCCAGAGCAATTAAAAGAAGCATATAACCAAGTAGCAGCAAACCCAGATGGTTTGCAAGTAATGCACGATAGAGATGTAAAAAGAATGCTGAATTTTAAGGACATTCCTGATGAGCAAATTAAATCCATAAAAGCACCAACCTTAATTATAATTGGAGACAAAGATGTGATCACACCAGAACACGCTTTGGAAATGCACAAGTTAATCAGCAACTCTCAATTAGCAATTATCCCAGGAGGACATGGAGAATACATGGGAGAAATTACAACACTAAAATCTACTACAAAAGAAAGTGAGTTTATTGTTCCACATATTGAAAAATTTATAAAAGAAAGTTCAACTCTTTTACCTAAATAAATTTTATATTTAACTCAAGCAGGCAACAAATTATTTTATCCTCCTGTAACTTTGGTTTTATCATCAAGCCTGTAGTTATTGGCAACCAAAGACTAACTTAGCTAAGATAAAAATCACTTACGACAAATAACCGTAAAGTTTGTTTTAGGAATATTATCTTTTCTAATATAGGCCTTAAGATCACAATAGTACGTGTAAGCCCTAAATTCAAGCGAACTAGAAAAACTTCTTACAAGCTCTTGCGTTCGTAAATAAGTATTGAGTTTTTACCCTGCTGCTTATATGTTGCTATCTGTTCACGCCATACATAGTTACTGTTTGTATAACCGTCAACCATATCAACAAAACCTATTAACGTGTAATTTTCTGTTATATACTTATTTGCCCATTCAAACACGTAATTATCCGTATTAGGTTGAACCATCAATGAAATAGGGTTATTGAAAAAAATCACATACCGCGGCTTAGCTTTTTCAGTATCTCTTACAAATTCACGTTGCCATTCTTTATGCGTTTTCACATTGCTTACTAGCGCTGTAAAGTAAGCATGCCGAGATGGTGATTTCTTTTTAGTGTAGAAATAAATCTGAGGCTCTGACCCAATTAAAACGATATTATCTTCTGGCTTCGAGTTAGCATTAATAAAGTTCCCTATTTCCATTGCCTCTGGAAAAGGATTGCTTCCATATACTTGCCTTAAAATTAAATCATAGTTTGGATGAAAATAATAAGATTTTAACGCGTTTATATGGTTGTACGTTAGCACTGCAAATACTGAAAGGTAAATGTACCTTAATTTCAATTTTCCGAGCTTAAGTTTTGGCTCAAAAACGGTGATAATACAATGATAAGTTAAACCTGCTAATAAAGAAATACCTGGCAGGGTCTGTATCCAATAATGACCATAGAAATAAAAACCAGGGACAATAGTTAAACCTGAAAAAATTAACAAACTAATTCCAAAAGCTTTTAATTGAAATGAAATAGGTCGCAACAAACATACCGCAACAGCTAAAACACTATGTACCCAAAAAAATTTATAATTTTGAACAATAGCATCTCTGGTATATTTAAAATATTTAATACCCTCTTCAAAAGGCACACCGCCAACGTAAACTTTTGAATACTCGTAGGTCCAATAAATCATTTCATTAAAAGATCCTTTGAAAAAAATAACAGTAAAAAAGATAGCTATTACACTAAACCCACCAACTGAATAAGCCAATAGATTTTTAAAAAACGTTTTAAATTGTCTTGGCTTTTTTGAGAAGATTAAATCCAAAATTAGAATTAACCCACCCCAAAGTGGCATAAATACTCCTGATGTTTTTACCATAAATGCCATACCCAAGGCAACGCCCATTGACAAAAAATAATACCACTTTCCACTCTTTTTAGTGAGGGTATAAAAAAACAATCCTAAGCTAATAAAAAACGCAACACCGTGTTCTGCCTGAACCGTAAAGCCACTTAAATTTGCAGTTAAAGACACAAAAGCAAATGTAATAGCTGAGATTAAACCGGCTATAGGTGAAAATAAATTTTTACCAGCATTATAAAGTAACAAAATTGTGGCGATATTTAAATACATAAATCCAGTATGCATACCTTTTACAGTATCACCAAAAAGGCCAACAATACTTGCATAAAAATAAAATAACCCTGGGAATTTCATTTCATAAAAATCTATATACGGGGTTTTACCTTCTAGCGCAAGCTTACCCATATAACTGTATATGCCCTCGTCTCTCTCAAAAGGAATTAATAAAAATTTACTGCGAATACTATAAATCAATAGAATTAAAATTGTCATTAATATTGAACATATTTTTTCCTCTTGAGTAAAAGAAAATGTTCTGCCAGCAATTTTAAAACTACTGGTTGATAATAGATTGGTCGAGGTCTTTTGAGTTTTATTACCGGTAGCTATTTTCGCCATAAAAAATTATTTTTTATAAAGTTATAAGTTTCAGTCATACCCTGTTTGATTGGAGTAAAATTAAAATTAGTAACTGCCTTAAGAATTTTCGTGTTATCAAGATCTATAGTCGTGTTATCGCTCTCTCGTTTATCAACGTATTCCACCTGAAAAGGCTCTGAAACCGTTGTCTTAATTAAATCAACAATCTGATTAATTGTTAATGTATCGTTTGAAGAAAGATTATATGTTTCAGAAGTGTTTACATCTGCCGTTAAAGACAATCCCAACAACTGCGCGACATCCTTTACATAAATATAATTCCGAAGATTATTACCGTCTCCAAAAATCTTAATCTTATGATCAACTATGCTTTTTTCTAAAAAAGTGTTTATTAAACCTAAACCCTTAGTCGTATCCTGCCCTTCACCATATACGTTTGAAATTCTATATATATCACAATTTATTTTGTGCTTTTTTTCATAGTACATTAAAAAATTTTCAATTGCTAATTTTGTAATGCCGTAAGGTGAAAAAGGATTCTTATTGTAATTTTCATCAACTTTTTTATGAGTTGTACCATACACTGTTCCTGCACTACTTAGGTAAACTATTTTTTTTACGTTTAGTTTTGATATACACTCTGCAAAAGTTAAAAAGGGAATTAAATTTTTTTCAACGTCTATTAAAGGGTTTTCCCAGCTATTTGCCGGAATAGTTTCTGATACAAGGTAATAGATAATATCTATGTTTTTAAAATATTCAGCGTTTTGAATACTATTTAATAAGTTAATTTTTTTATAATTAAAAGAACTACGATCGAAAATACTTTCACTGCTCCTACCGAATAAATGTACTTGTATATTGTTTTTTAGAGATAAAAAATTAGTCAGGTGCCGGCCAATAAAACCATTGCTTCCAATTATAGCAACATTGGTAGAACTCATATGTTTACGGTTTTTTCAATTACAACATATGGCCGTTGGCGAACCTCATCGTAAATTCTTACAATATATTCGCCAATAATTCCTAAACAAATAAGAATTAACGAACTAAAAAATGATATTAAAATAGCTAATGTTGCAAATCCCTTAGTTTCTATCTTTTGAACAAAATAACCATATATTGTAACAAATGAATATAGACAAGCAAAACCAAAACCAATAAATCCTAAAACAGTAATTAAACGAATTGGCGCTGTTGAAAATGAAAAAACTCCGTCTAAAGCAATTTTCATTAATTTCTTTAACGTGTAACCAGATTGTCCGTCAATTCTTGCCGAACGCTCATACTCTACTCCAATTTGTTTAAAACCTACCCAGGCACGTATTCCCCTCAAAAACGGATTTTGCTCCTGCAATTTAAGCATATTGTGTACCACGTGCTTTTTCATCACACAAAAATCACCACTATCAATAGGTATATGAATATCGCTCATACCTTTTAATATTCTATAGAAACTGCTGTACGCCAACCGCTTAATAAAAGATTCTTTTCTCTTTTTTCGAACGCCATATGCTACATCGTAACCTTGATCTAAATATTTAAAAAAACCCGGTAACAAAGATGGAGGATCTTGCAAATCGTCATCAATAATAGCTATATAATCACCGCTACAATGACTTAATGCGGTTTTTACAGCGATTTGGTGGCCGAAATTTTTAGATAATTTTATACCCTTTATGTAGGTGTATTGCTTACTTAATTCTTCTATTTTTTCGTAACTTTTATCACGACTACCATCATCTACTAACACAACCTCTAAATCCCAATCTGATTGCTGGCGCTCGGTATCAATAGCCTCCATCAGTAAATTCATAAACTTAACAGAATTGTAAATAGGAACAAGTATCGAAATCTTTTTACTCATCAATTTAAATAGCTAATATACTCTATTATTTTTATTCTAACTCTTGTAAATTACAAATATAAATCGTCCATTCTTTACTCATTTACACCTGTTTTTCCTTTAAAATTGAGGGTATTTATTGTACTATACCGATTACTTTTGTAAACAAAAACATTTTATTCACAATGCTATTGAAGCGAACCAAAAAAAACAGAAAGCTTTTTCTCAAACTGCTAATCGATTAAAGCAAAATATATTGGGAAACATTTAAGCTTATTCGATTTCAATAACCTTTTCTGCAAACTAAAATTTTGTAACTTTTTGAACTCAACACAATTTCATATTAAGAATAACTTCTTTTTAAATATTTAAATACAAATGTGAAATAATATTGAATCCTTTTTAAAGCTCCTATAAATGACTTATCGCCAAAAGGAACATCTTTCCAAGGTGAAATCTTTTTATAGTGTAAATAATTTTTCTTAAATGGAGATGGATCAAGCCAAAACCAAGGCTTAAACAACCTATTTGCATAATGTATTATTTTAGGATTGTTATATTCTTTGAAAATTTCATCCTTAGAAAAAAACCTGAAATCCGCTTTTCCAATTCCAAATCTTACCAATCCTAACCTCGCAATAGCATTCCATCTATAAGGCACTATTTGCCAAGTATCTTTTAATATAATGTTTAAAGAATCTTGGTCAGGATATTCCAACAAATGTTCATTATCAATTTGAAATTGATATGCTTTTTGAGAAATTTGATCTTCCTGCCACCTCTTGCAGTCTATAAGCATCATACCTGCATTAAATGATTTTGTGAGATTAATTTTTTCTAAATGTTTAATTGGGCACAAAACCTCATAAACAGCTGAAATTATATTACCTTCCTGATTAATATTGTACAACTCAGTAACATCACCCTCTACAATCATGTCACAATCTAAAAACAACATTTTATCAACCTGTAATGTATCTAATAAAAAGTATCTATAATAAGTGGCTTCACTATAAATTTCAAAAACTTTTAGTTTTTCAAAATATTTCCTATCGGGCTTTAAAAAAGAAATTTTACATCCAAACTCAGTTTCAATTTGCTTAAACCGTTCAATATCTTCTGTTAAAATCCCTCCATCAACAATGTAAATATCAAACAGTTTTGGGAATGCACTGTTTAACATCAGCGAATAAATCATAATTCCTAAGTGCTGAGCATAGTTTTTATCTGTAGCACAGCCAATGTTATATCTGGAAGTCATAGTGTGGTGGTAAAATTATATTTTCTCATAAACAACTAATGCGGTTCTTTTCCCTAATGTATTATTAAAGAATTTTAAAAAGAACTTTAAAACAGCAGTGGAAATTTTGTTGTTTATACCGGTTTTGTTTTTGAAATATTGGATAAGATAGTCAAATCCTTCATATTTAAAATCTTTTACACGAAGTCCAAAATGAGGTGCTATGTTTGTTAAGCTTTCTTTGTTCCAAAGCCCCATGTGATGGGGTGGTAAATTTAATGTATGATATTTATCGTACTTCAAAAAATAGGGCTCGTTATTAGGTACTGCAATTATTAACAGACCTCCCTTTTTAAGCATTTTTGTCATACTGCTTATAAATTTACCAGGATGTTTGACGTGCTCTAAAATTTGAAATCCTGTTACATAATCAAATTTTTCAAGGTTTTTTTCAGCAAAAATTTCAATAGACTCATTACTAAATTCAACTCCCTTGCTTTTTAATAAATCTCCAGCAAAATCACTTTTATCAAGCCCATAACATTTACAGTTTTTTCCTGCTAATTCATCAAAGAAATCTCCTCCTCCACATCCTACATCTATAAGCAATGAATCATTTTTAATAATAGAAGCAGCTTGCTTAAATTCCCATTTTACTTTTTGATATAGTCTTTTTGTGTTATTTGAATACAAATCAATGTAAAACTTATTATCACCTTCAACAGATAAAGGATAATAAAAACGAAAACCTGTTTTACTACACTTTACAATTTTTACTTCATTAGTTTTTTCAAATAGATAAGATACTTCAATGTTGTATTTGTCCTTATAGCCTTTTATGATTTTTTGAACATTTAAAGATTCTACCTCTTCAACAGAAGCGTTTTTTATTAGAGTATTTTCTATCATTTGGGCAAATTTAATAAAGATTTACTCATAATTCAAAACTAAAAACTGGTGCCAATTGCACTCAATAAAAACTTAAGTAACTGACATATAAATTAGTTTTATATTATGGCAATCATTTTTTATAATTACATTTGCTCCCTAATTTCTAAAATATGTCAGATTTTTTACATCCAAAATTATCGTCGCCTTTTTATTTCGTTAGAACAGGGCTTTTTAATGCCGCAACCTCTTTTTCTGAACATACAAACGGTGGTAGGTTATTAGATTTTGGATGTGGTTCTAAACCTTACAGATCTCTGTTTAAGGTAGATGAATATGTTGGTCTGGATTACGAAAATGAGGGGCATCCTCATAATGAAGAACAGATAGATATTTTTTATGATGGGGGCAAATTACCTTTTAAGGATGCTGAATTTGACTATATTTTGTGTACCGAAGTATTTGAACACCTGTTTGACTTGGATGATAAAATCGCTGAGTTTAACAGGGTTCTTAAAAAGGATGGGCTACTATTTGTAACCTGCCCTTTTTTATGGAACGAACATGAGATACCATACGACTTTGCACGATATACTTCTTTTGCTTTAAACCATAAGTTTAAAAACAAAGGTTTTGAAGTTCTTTTATATAAAAAAGGAGGCACATTTATCGAAACCTATACTCAGGCTTTCTTTTTATATTTTTCAAGAAAAGACACGCGATATAAAAGTGAAAAAATTGGTATACTCAAAAAGTTTATAATTTTTAATATTAACGTTATTGGTAAAATACTTAATAAACTGCTACCTGATAATGATTCGCTTTATTTATCAAACATATATATAGTGAAAAAAGCTGAAAATCTTGTTTAACTGAATTTTATTATCTATAGAAATCCTTGGCAGCTAATATCTAAAATAACATTTTTAAACCAAATATTTTATCGAACTTTAATCTACAATCTCCTTATTCTATATAGTTTTAAGAGATTTCTACTGACTGAAAAATCTTACAATTGCTTTAAAACAATGCAACTTCATTTAGTGAGCCCAATAGCCTGCATGGCATTATAACGATTAGTTGGAAGGTTTGGTACAATGCAATTGTTCTTAAAAACATTCTAGTTCAATAAAATTGAAAGATAAAAAATCGTAGTAAACTAATAAAATACTAACATAACAAACATAGTCCTGATTCCTCACTGGCTATTTCAGGATATGCTTATATAACTTATATTTGCGATACTAATTTATAGCATATTTGCTTATTTAATATCTTTCAAAATTTAAACTATGTCTAATAATTTTTCAAATTATAAATTCGGTACCAAAGCTATTCACGCAGGTGCAGATCCTGATCCTAGTACTGGTGCTATTATGACACCGATTTTTCAAACAAGTACTTATACACAAGAATCTCCAGGCAAAAATAAAGGATACTCTTATGCGCGTGGAAAAAATCCTACACGTGATGCTCTACAAAAAAATATTGCCGCGTTAGAAAACGGTAAGCATTGCCTATGTTTCAGCAGCGGTATGGGATCAATTGATGCTATTATAAAAATGCTTCGTCCCGGTGACGAAGTTATTACAGGTGACGATTTATACGGAGGCAGTTACCGCATGTTTACAAAGGTGTTTGCGAATTTTGGAATTAAGTTCCATTTTATAAACATGACTACCGCATCGAATATTGAAAAACACATTAACAGCAATACAAAATTAATTTGGGTTGAAACACCTACCAATCCGACCATGCAGATAATGGACATTGAGGCTTGTGCGAAGATTGCTAAAAAACACAAACTCATTTTAGCGGTTGACAATACCTTTGCTTCTCCGTATTTACAAAACCCTCTCGCTTTAGGAGCCGATATAGTAATGCACAGCGTTACAAAATACTTAGGCGGACACAGCGACGTAGTTATGGGGGCTTTGGTTGTAAACGACAATACTATTTATGAGCAATTAGCATTCATCCACAATAGCTGCGGTGCGACGCCTGGTCCAATGGATTGTTTTCTTGTGATGCGTGGAATTAAAACGCTTCATTTGCGTATGGAACGCCATTGTTTTAATGGACGCCAAGTGGCTGAATATTTAAAAACACATCCTAAAATTGAAAAGGTTTACTGGCCTGGTTTCACAGATCATCCCAATCACGATATCGCTAAAAAGCAAATGCGCGATTTCGGTGGAATGATTTCTTTTGTTCTGAAGGAAAAAAGCATCGAAAACACATTTAAACTTGCATCTTCCTTTAAAGTGTTTTCTCTTGCTGAAAGTTTAGGTGGCGTTGAATCACTAATAAATCATCCTGCAACTATGACGCATGCCTCTATTCCTAAAGCAGAGCGAGATAAAGCTGGTGTTACTGATAATTTACTTCGCTTAAGCGTTGGTGTTGAGGATATTGAAGACATCTTAGAAGATCTCAAGCAAGCGCTAGCCTAATAAAATTGGAAATACTTAAACAAATTTCTTACATTTACTTTAATCTAAACATTTGTACATGAAGCAACTCTTACTGATAATTATACTCTTCACGGCCAAATTCGTCGATGCACAAATTTATCTGTGCAAAGATGGTGATACCAAATTTACTTCGGAGGCTCCGCTAGAATTAATCAAAGCACATTCAAATAAAACTACTGGAGTAATTGATTATTCAACCAAAAATGTTGCCTTTGCCATTGACATAGATTCTTTTGAAGGATTTAACAGTGGCCTCCAAAAAGAGCATTTCCGCGAGAATTACATGGAAACAGGAAAATATCCAAAGGCTACTTTTAAAGGTAAAATTATTGAAGACATTGATTTTACAAAAAACGGAACTTACTCTCTAAGAGCAAAAGGCGATTTCGCTATACACGGAACAGAGAAAGAGAAAATAGTTAAAGTGAAAATCATCATCAAAGACAAAGAAATATATATAGAAACAAGTTTTGAAGTCCCCTTAGAAGATCATAATATTAAAATTCCAAAAGTTGTGAACCAAAAAATCGCATCGGTTATTTTGGTAGAAGTTAAAGCAACCTTAAAACCAAAATCCTAGATTATCTGGTGTTGAAACTAATTAAAATAACGCTTGTTTTATTTTCATGCAGCACTCAACTATTCTCTCAATTACAAATTAAAAATCATTTTTCTTTTAGCGGAAAAAAAAATACGGCCGTTAATGTTATTACCCAAGATTTCACAGGCTATTTGTGGCTCGGCACAAACGAAGGACTTTTTCAATTCGATGGCAAATTTAGTACGGAAATTTCAAAAAAATTCCCAGTACTAAAAAAAGAAATATCAGCGTTATTTGTTGACTCAAGAGAAACTATTTGGGTTGGAACAAAGGACGGAAAGATTTATTTTATTAAAAAAAATTCAGTTGATTCCCTCGTCTTTCCTTCTAAACCCAATACCGAAAAAATAACTTCTTTTTGTGAGTTAAAAGCAGGCATATGTATAGGCACATATGGAAATGGTATTTATTGCTTATCTAAAGGTAATTTCACTCATCTAACAACCGAAAAGGGTTTAAGTGATAATGTTATTTACAAATTAACAGGGGATGAAAAGAACACCTTGTGGGCTGGCGGCGACGCTGGCATTAGCGAGATTAAATCCATCTTTGAAACACCTCAATTTTATGCCATTTCTGATAAAAACGGATTACCAGATAACATTGTAAGAGACATCACGTACAAATCAAACAAACTCCTTATCTCCATGCAAGACTCAGGAGTGTGTTACTACAATCTTGATAAAAGAAAAATAGAACGTATTCCATTTTTCAATAATTGGGCTCTTGGTCCTGTAATAAACGCTTTTAGTGAAAACCAAAACAATTTAATTATTGCCACAGAAAAAAAAGGCTTATTACAAATAAACAAAGGTGTGATTAGTGTCTACAATTATCAGCAATATATATTTGAATCCTCCATAAAGTGCGCCTTTATTGACAGAGAAAAACAAATCTGGTTAGCCTCAAAAAATGGAATTAGTCACCTAACCGAAAGACGTTATAACTTCATAAATGCTTCCAAAGGATTAGTAGACGATAAAATACTCGCTCTTGCCATTGACAACGACAATGCAATTTGGATTGGAACAACAAAAGGTATTTCAAAAATAATGAATGACGCAGAGGGAAAAACCGTCATTACTAAAATACAAGATCTTGATAAATACACTATTTCTTGTGCTATAAAAGCTCCTGATGGAAATATTTGGTTTGGCACTTACGGTAATGGCATTATTATTATGAGTTCAGAAACAAAAAACAGCGTTATTATAAATTCAAAAGAAGACGGATTAGCAAATGATAACATCAGTAATATTTATTTTTCTGATAAGAACACCGTTTACATTTCTACGCTCGGTGGCGGTCTAGTTCAAGCAAGAGTTGAATTCGAAGGAATGAAGAAAATCTTCACCATAGAAAAAACATATACCGAGTCTGAAGGTTTAGGAAGCAATTATGTATATGCATCTATCACAGATAATTCGTCAAAACTATTTTTAGCAACCGACGGTGGAGGGTTACAAGTTTTTGAAAACAACAAATTTACCGACCTAACAAAAAAATTCAAGTTAAACTCAAATACAGTTTTCTCTTTATGTAAGGATAAAAATAATACTATTTGGGCTAGTTCAAATTCAGACGGAATTGTAAAATACGATGGCAAATCACTTAAATGTATCAACCTTACAAAAGGTCTGAGAGATGAGCAACCACAGCAACTTGTGAGTTCCCAGAATACAATTTATGCTGTTAACTCAAGAGGTATTGATAAGATAAACTGTTCGAACGATTCTATAAGTTACTACGACCTGTATGAGGGTGAACTTGAGCCTAACTTGAATGCTATTTTCTTTTATGATAATAAGATTTATAGTGGGACAAACTCTGGCGTTTTAACCTTTAGAACCAACTCTGAATCTTCTGATTCCATTAAACCTATTGCCTTTATTAAATCATTCTTTTTACAGTATAAACCATTTCCAATAGATTCCATTTTTGAATTTAAATACAATCAGAACAATATCGGCTTTAATTTTGATGGCATTTGGTTGAAGAATCCAGGTAAACTTTTTTTTAGATATAAACTTCATGGTCTTGAAGACGATTGGCTTTATGCAGATGAAGGAAAAACAATCAACTACAACAACCTTAACCCAGGCAATTATACATTCATGCTTCAGGTTAAAAATGAAGAGGAAATTTGGAGTGAACCAGTTACCCACTCAATCATCATATTAACGCCCATCTGGAAACGCTGGTGGTTTTGGCTCACTGTAATATCCATTGGTTCGTTTGGAATTTATTTGTTTGTTAAATATAGACTCGAGGCTCTTCAAAGAGAAAATGCTTTATTAGAACGTCGCGTAAAAGAGAGAACTTTTCAAATTGAAAAACAGTCAAAAATAATTGAAAGCAAAAACATTGAGTTAGAGCAGCTTTCGTTGGTTGCAAGTAAAACTGATAATGTTGTGTTAATACTTGATGCAAACGGAAAACTGGAATACGTGAATGAAAGTTTTACTAAGCTTAATAAGCTTAGTATGGAAGATTTAACGAAAACCTATGGTGAAACAATTTATGAATTGAGTAATAATGCTAATATTCGTGAAATCATTCAAGACGCTGTCTCCAATAAACGTTCGGTTAATTACGAATCTCTCAATAAAAAAGTTGAATCAGGCACCGAAACATGGGAATCATCTACCCTGACCCCAATTTTTGATGAACAAGGAATTCTTAAAAAAATCATCATTATTGATACCGACGTTTCCATTAGAAAAAAACACGAACAAATAATCCTACAAAAAAATAAAGATATAACAGATAGTATTTCTTACGCCAGAAAAATACAACACGCTATCTTGCCTAGCGACGAACTGCTTAAAACCTACCTTCCAAACTCATTTGTTCTTTATATGACAAAAGACATTGTTAGTGGTGACTTTTACTGGTTTACACACTTTGAAGACTCCTGTATTATTGCAGCAGTAGATTGCACCGGGCATGGTGTTCCTGGGGCATTTATGAGTCTAATTGGCCACAACCAATTAAATAGAATAGTAAATGAAGAAAAAATTACCGATCCTAAAAATATTCTTTTAGAACTAAATAACGGAGTTCTAGGTGTTCTTCATAAAAATGAATCTGAATCTAAAGACGGAATGGACATTGCCATATGTAAAATCAATTACAAAAAAAACACATTGGAGTATTCAGGTGCAATGCGTCCTCTTTGGATCATAAATAAATCCGGGGAACTTACCGAAATAAAAGCCGATAAAATTCCAATAGGTACTAAACAAAAAGACAGAGACGAAACTATTGTATATACAACGCACACCATTGATACCAACAGGGGAGATACTTTTTATATATTTACTGACGGGTATGCTGACCAATTTGGCGGTACAAAAGATAAAAAGTACAGTACGGGTAAGTTTAAAGAATTACTCATTAAGAACTCAACATTAGACTTTTCAAGTCAAGAAAAAAACATTAAAAAAGAGCATCTTGAATGGAAGGATGAAAATGAACAAGTTGATGATATCCTAATTATAGGGTTTAATTTATAAGTAACACTTTCTAAACACCCAATTCTTTCAACAAGGAAATACATTTCTTAAAACCATCCATTACTACAGTCTCGTAAGCTCTAATAGAGGCTTCGAGTTTCAAAAAATTAATCTCTTTAGGATTTTCAGATATCATTATCTTAATCGGTTGATACCCAGTACATAAATTTTTATAGTAAATATTAAAATAATTTTGTCGCGGTTCACCAGATAACAAAGCCGCCGCAGGCATTAATTTAAAAAGTATAAACTCAATATCCTTATCAGATTTCTCAATCTTTTTTGAAAAATCAAAATAAGAATTTGTAGACTGAGTGAGATTAATATACGTTCGCAACAATTGTAAATTGCAAACAACTTCTGAAATTTTCCTGGCATATAGAAAATAATAATGGTCAATGCGCCCCATTGGAAATTCCTTCTCAATACTCTCGATATAATAATCTAACCAACTAAAATAATTCTCAGAATTAATTGGGGTTGGCGGAATTTCAATTTCTAATTGTTTAGCAATACTTATCGCCGTTTTAAGATGGGAAAAACTCTCAGGTTCACTCTCCCTTATATCATTTGAAAATTTAGAAATAACTCCTTTCAATAAATCATTTTCTTCAGATTTATGAAGATTAACAAGCTCTAACTTACTAAAATATAATGCAGGTGCATAAACGGTGAATCCGGCGTAAAATAAAGTAAATCTCTGACTCATCATTTCCTCTTCGAAAGTAACTTCTGGGTAACACGCTCATAAAATAAACTCAATCCCACTGCGCATGACAAAAATAACCAAAATAATGAGTAACGGTTAAACTATATTCCTTCCTTTTTTAGGGCAACTCCGTTAAATACTAGTCAAAAAAAACAAACATCTGTTTCGTAGTATCATAAATTCTATTTATCGAACAAAAAAACTTATTTATCGAAAATCTTCTCAATATACTCTAGTTGGTAAAAAAACTATAGAAAACTAAATTTTTTAGACATATTAATTCGAAAAAGCTTGAAAAGTTATTTTTATTCAAAATGAAAAAGTATATTAGCACAACTATATTAACTTTATCATAATCAAATTATTTTAAACGTGACCATTAAAATTAAGATAACATTGCTGCTAGTCATTAGCTTATTGATTCCCTTCTTTATTACATCACAAACAAAACCAAAAGTAGACTTAGAAAAAAGCGCTCGCCTCAAGGCTGTATACATTTATAAATTCACCAATTATGTAATATGGCCCAATGAAGAAAATATGTCAGAGTTTATTATTTGTGTTATGAGTTCTGAAGACTTGCATAACCAGTTAAAAGGAATTCAAAACATTGTGAAGTTCAGAAACAAAATTCCAATTAGAGTGATTTATTGCCGCGGCATTAACGACATTAGAACCGATTGCCAAATGTTGGTTGTAGATGGGTCACGTAACGATAATTTATGGTCTGCTTATTCTAAAATAAGAGGTAAAGGTATTTTAATGGTTGCGGAAAAACTACCAGATTTTAAAAGGTCTATGATCTCGTTTGCAGAAACTGGTGGTAGAATAAAATATATTATTAATAAGCCAAAATTAGTTGAATCAAACTTAATCGTAAAGGATCAACTTTATGAATCTGCTATTGTGAAAGAAGGCGAATGGAAATCTATTTTTGATAAATTAGATGCTATTGCCTCTTCTGGAGACGGTGAAGTAAGGGTTGATAAAGACGACATTAAAAAAATTCTTACAAGCTATAAAACTTTAGAAGAGGAAAAAAAGGCTAAGGAAACCATGATTTTACAAATGGAAGATACTCTTAAAGTAAAACTCGAAATTTTAAAGTCCAAACAACACGAATATGATCAGGTGAGTACAAGAATTCAGGAGCAAAAGAATTTAATGGAAAGTCAAGATATTGAAATCCGAAAGAAAAAGACTGAAATTGATGAGGCAACCGGAACAATCGGCAAACAAAAAAATGTAATCTCTATTATTGCAGTACTTTCAGCAGTTGGTATCCTCCTTCTCTTCTTTTCAATTAGAAGCAATAACCAAAGAAGAAAAGCAAATAAATTACTTTCAGAACAAAAAAATGAAATAGAAAAACAAAAGCATCTGGTCGACGAAAAACAAAAAGAAATTGTTGATAGTATAAATTATGCTAAGCGAATACAAACCGCTTTAATGGCTAACAGCAGCCTAATGAGCGCCAACTTAGACGAACATTTCATTTTATTTAAACCTAAAGACATTGTAGCCGGTGATTTTTATTGGGCATCAAAACATCAAGATAGTTTCATATACATTACAGCTGATTGCACCGGACACGGCGTTCCGGGAGCCTTTATGAGTCTGTTAAACATAAGTAAATTAAATGATGCAGTTAATCAAAAAATCACTCGCCCTGACCTTGTTTTAAACGAAGTAAAAAGCGGAATTATCAGAGCTCTCAATCCTGAAGGTAGTCTCGAGGAAAGTAAAGATGGCATGGATGCCATTTTATGCAAACTTGACCGCAAAAATATGAAACTTCAATTTGCCGCTGCAAACAATAGTTTTTGTATAATTCGTAAGAATACGATTATCAACTGTAAAGCCGATAAAATGCCGGTTGGAAAATCTCATGATGATAACGCACTATTTACATTCAACGAAATTGATCTTGAAAAAGGTGACATGATTTATACATTTACAGATGGATATGGCGATCAATTTGGTGGACCAGATGGTAAAAAATTTATGCACAAGCAATTACGTAAAATATTTATTGACGTTGCAGAAAAACATGTTGATAGACAAAAAGAAATTATTGACGAAAGCTTTGAGAAATGGAAGGGGAGCCTTGAGCAGGTGGATGATGTGTTAATTATAGGCGTTAAAGTTTAAATCTAAAAAACTTCTATATCACAAAGAATAGGCATTTGTGGAGGAATCTTATTAAAGTCCCCCAATAAACCGTGTGCAAGTGGTGAAGGAATTAATAAAAGTGCTTTATCACCACGTTTTAAATACTGTAGACCCTTGTGAATACCACTTTCAATATCTTCGTGACCTATCATGAAATCTCTACGACCCTGAGTTTTTGATGAATAGCAAAGAGTTCCATCAAGTAACTTAATCTCAAAATTAATACTTACCCGCATACTATCTCTAATACTATCTCCTTTTGCAGATGGTTTATATACATAAAACCTAATGCCTGAAGTGGTTTTTTGAAAGGGCATTTTATGACTTTTTGCATAATAATCCATTTCATCATTTTCCTTTACCATAAGCTGCTGGTTCGCCTTAATAAATTGTTCTTTAATTACCTTATCCGTGTGCGCATTATCCACCCTTTTATCATTTGTATTTGATGATGGTTCTTTGCAAGAGGTTTGAAGAAGAACTAAAAAACCAAGTGTATTAAAAAAAGATCGAAACATAATTTACTTTAAACAAAATTAAGCATTACTTCATAGTCCTAAATAGAAAATAAATTAAATTTACTCCCTAATGACAAAACCAATCATTCAATCTAAGGTACTACAAAATGACCAAACAAGAACGATACGATAAAGTACTCGCTTACTTCGAAAATAATGAGGCTCCCGCCCAAACTGAATTAACTTATTCAAATCCTTTTGAACTTCTAGTTGCTGTAATTTTAAGTGCACAGTGTACCGATAAACGTGTAAACCTTACAACACCTAAATTATTCAAAGACTACCCCACTTCTCAAGCAATGTCTTTGGCTTCACCTGAAACACTATTTACTTATATTAGAAGTATTAGTTACCCCAACAACAAAGCAAAGCACCTTGTGGGGATGGCAACTATGCTTGTGAAAGATTTTAAAAGTTTGGTGCCTTCAGACGTTAACCTATTAATAAAACTACCTGGAGTTGGAAGAAAAACGGCGAATGTAATCGCTTCGGTTATATTCGACAAGCCAACTATGGCTGTTGACACCCATGTGTTTAGAGTCAGTAACCGAATAGGTTTAACAACGAATGCTAAAAACCCCTTGCAATCCGAAAAACAATTAATTAAATTTATACCAGAACATCTTGTGCCAAAAGCTCACCATTGGTTAATTTTACACGGTCGGTATGTTTGCTTAGCACGTAATCCAAAGTGTGATGGCTGTTCTCTAAAATTGCATTGTAAGTATTTTGAAAAGAATTATATAAAACAAAATAATATCAACAACTAAAAACAATTCCTATGGCTAAGAAGATCGTAAAAAAAACATCCGCCAAAGGCGGAAAAAAATCATCAAAAAAATCAACCAAGAAACCAATAAAAAAGGCAGTAAAAAAAGCAACTAAACCTGCAAAGAAAGCAGCGGCTAAAAAGAAACCTGTAGCTGTGCGTGGCAAAAAAATTACAGCAAAAAAAACAGTGAAGTCTGTCAAGAAAACCGCTGCAAAGGCCAAGCCTTCAATCAAAAAAAAGCCCGTGGCTAAAAAAAAGGTAATTAAAAAAGTGGCTGTTAAAAAAAACTCTCCGAAAAAGGTAATTAAGAAAGCCGCTAAAAAGAAAACCTCTCTGGCTAAAAAAACGGTAACAAAAGCTGTCACTAAACCTACAAAAAAAGTAATTAGAAAAAAACCTACCGTTTCTAAAGTGATAAAAACCGTAAAAAAAATAGCTCCTGAAAGTATTAGTTTTACAGAAACAGTTTCGGACTTTATCATTACTACTCATCAAAAAGAGAATGAAATGATAAGTCCTGAATTACCTGCAGAGTCAAGTAATAATAATTACAACCACTCTGAAGTAAGTAGTTATACCAGAGAAAACAACGATCAACAGACTTCGTTCAATGACGATGATAATGATGGCGAGGATAGCATGAGAGACAACCAGAATGAACGAAACGAAGAAGAAGAATAGCACAGATAAATTTATTGGCCACTCCACTTCATTAAAAGCTGGAGACAAAGCACCAGATTTTGAAGCGAAAGATCAAAACGGAAGTACTATTCGTTTAAACGATTTCGTTGGAAAAAATTTGGTGCTTTATTTTTATCCCAAGGATGATACTCCCACTTGTACAAAACAGGCGTGTAATTTAAGAGATGAATTTTCATTGCTGTCTAACAAAAACTATGCAGTTGTGGGTGTAAGCGCTGATTCAGAAAAGTCACATGCAAAATTTGCAAAAAAACACGCTCTCCCCTTCCCACTTTTGGCCGATTTTGATATGAAAATCATTCAGTCTTATGATGTATGGGGGCTTAAAATGCTTTTTGGTAAGATATATGATGGTATTGTGCGAACGAGCTTTCTTATCGATCAAAATGGTCTTATAAAAAAGGTTATTAAGGATGTGGAAAGCAAAAATCATGTTGGCCAGATTTTATCAATTTAATTGCTAAAATAATTTTGGTAAATAAAATAAATCTAGTAAATTTGCACTCCCGAATTAACCACGGGAAACGGATTGGTAGTTCAGCTGGTTAGAATGCCGCCCTGTCACGGCGGAGGTCGCGGGTTCGAGTCCCGTCCAGTCCGCAAGAAGAACACTAAAAAACCCTGTAAACAGCAAGTTTACAGGGTTTTTAAATTTTAAGGGCGGCAAAACAATTTGCAATCCGTTTTTCTATTTTTCAAGTGTTAAATAACTTTCGTAAACAATTTTAATCGTTAGTTTTGATTTACCAATTTTTTTCCTTTTTGTTCATACGTTCCATTCTGGAAAAGAGTTGTGTTTAACCACAATTACTTTATTTATATTAATTCTGCTTAGTGCTGAATTTATAGCTCGATTTTATGCGTAATTCGCTAAAATATTTCTTTGTCTTGTTCTTAATTCACTTAAGTCAGACGGGACAATCTCAAAACGAAACCAAAAATTGGTATTTTGGCAACAATGCCGGGCTTTCTTTCTCGGCAACACCTCCTTCTACCTTGAGCAATGGCGCGTTAAACGCCATGTATGGGAATGCGAGTATCTCTGACGCGGCAGGTAATCTTTTATTTTATACCGATGGCATGACCATTTGGGATCAAACACATTCGGTGATGGCCAATGGCGGCGGGTTAACTGGTACGAATTCTGCCCAGTCGAGCGTTATTGCGAAAAGACCAGCTAGTGCAAACCTCTATTATGTTTTCACAATGCAGGGTGGTGGCGGTAATGCAGGACTCAATTATTCAATTGTTGACATGAGCCTTGCTTCCGGCAACGGATCAGTAACAGTAAAAAATGCCACGTTATACGCGGCACCCTGCGAGGAAAAAATTGCCGCAACAAAGGCTTGTAATCAAAGTGATGTTTGGGTGATGGTGCATGAAATTAACAGCGACAACTTTCGCGCATACCTGCTCACGAGCGCTGGCGTTAGCACCACAGCTGTGGTATCGCCAATGACCAACACGTTTACGCCAACACCAAATAATGGCCCTAGCAGGTGTGGCACGCTTAAATTCTCTCCCAATGGAAAAAAGTTGGCGGCAGTTTACACAGAATCATGCCAAAGTGGGTGGATATCCTATTTTACTTGGGAGATATTTAATTTCGACAATTCGAGCGGCATACTAAGTAACCCTCAGGCCTTCATATCAGGTGTAACCAGTTGCACTAATACACTGGGCCGCGCCTGGGCGTATGGCTGTGAATTCTCTCCTGATGGAAAAAGGTTCTATTATAACTATAATGGAGCAGTGGCTCAGATGAATTTTTGTGTGCCTCCACTGGTTTACATAGGCACAATTCTTGATCCTGGTGAAAATAGTAATGATACTGCGAAAACAAAAGGAACCATGCAATTGGGTGTGGATGGTAAAATTTATATAGCCAAGCCCGGCCAAACGACGCTTGGGGTGATCAACAATCCCAATAATTTTAGTGCGGCAAGCAATTATTCTATCAACGGCCAGTCTTTGGGGACCAATATCTGCCAGCTTGGACTGCCAAATTTTGTAAGCAATTTTTTTGAACAGGCGCCATCTCCTTTTACATTCAGCTTTGTGCCTTTTGTGAATTGTAATACCTTGGCTTATAACACGCCTTCTATCTGCCCATTTACTGGCTATACCCTTAGCACCTGTTCCTGGAATTTCGGTGATCCGTCTTCTGGCACTGCTAATACTTCTACCCTCGCCAGTCCTACACATTCATATAGCAGTTCTGGTACTTTCACTGTTCAATTGGTTTCAAATTATCTCTGCGGCAAATCAGATACCTTGCGGCAAACAATTGTTATTAACAACATGCCTACCGTTTCGATTCTCTCACCTCCACCCACCTGCGCACCGAGTTCTGCTACAGCCAATGTTACCGGAGGGGTTGGACCTTATTCCTATACATGGAGTCCAGGTCTGCAAAATACGCAGTCAGCAACCAATTTAAGTCAGGGGGTCTATACTGTCGATATAAAAGATAATGGAAACAGTAATGGCTGTATATTCAGTACAACTACTGTAATTAGTAATACTGTTATTTCAGCGTCCGTTAATACACTCCTCGCATCTTGTTACGGAAGTGCTACTGGAGGGGCAACAGTGTTTCCAGCAGGCGGTTCCGGAACCTATAGTTATACCTGGAGCGGAAGTCCTCTTAATTCAGCAACAGTAAACAGCCTCGCAGCAGGGCTTTATTCAGTTAGCATCCTGGATGTTACCAGTCAGTGCTCCGTTACAAAAACGCTACAGATCCTTCAACCATTACCCATTACTACTACAATAACCGTTTCATCACCCACAGCCTGCGTTGGTACTGCAGTTTCCATGGCCGCCAATTCGTCTGGCGGCACACCGGTTCTTCAATATACATGGGTCAATGGGCAGCCGGCTTATCTTAATGTTGTTAATGAGAGCCAGGCAGGAAATTATATTTACACTGTGATTGCCACAGATTCTAAAGGCTGTATGGGAACGACAACAATTTCAGTGTATTTTGTTATGGGACCAATACTAATTGTTTCAAACGTTTCAATTTGCCCACAGACAATTGCGACACTTACTACCTCTGGCGCTATTTCCTATAACTGGTCGCCTGGAAACATTGCGGGGAATACCTTTACCGTCAGTCCAACGACAAGTGCAATTTATAGCGTAACAGGCTCTGATGCCTTAGGTTGTATGTCCACAAACTCAGTTTCTGTCAATGTCTTAGCCAAGCCCATAGCAGGCATCAGCAGCAATGCATCGCTTTGTGTTGGACAAACATTAAGTATTAACGGAACTGGTGGAATTAATTATTCTTGGACCGGGCCGTTTGGTTTTAGTTCGGGTCTACAGAACCCGATAATTTCACAGGTTTCACTAAACAATTCCGGTGTTTATACAATGACTGTATCTGATGTTAATTCATGCACTGCTACGGCAACAAGCAGCATCACTATTTATTCCAATCCAACTATAAATGTAACAGGTAGCTTTACGATCTGTACTGGTGAAACTACAAACTTAACAGCAAGCGGTGCGAATGTTTATAATTGGAACCCGACTACAACCACTGGATCACTTGCCGTATTTTCACCAGGTTCAACCACCACTTATACTGTTAGCGGAACAGACAACACAACTGGATGTAAGAATAATAAAGTAATTACTATACAAGTTTCAAACTGTACTGAAATTGAAGAATTGTTCCACAACAATGGAATTCTAAAATTATATCCAAATCCAAATAATGGTTACTTCACTGTGGAAACCGTTATGTACACTGAAATTTATATTTACAATACACTTGGCAGTATTGTTTTGCATGATTTTTTTCAAAACGGCATACATGTTATTAATCTGACCGAATTTAGCAATGGCATTTATTTAGTGAAAGCAATTGCTCAAAAGGATTTACAAACTTTTAAGGTGATTAAAGAAGATTAGATGGCAGGATTTAATTGTCTCTCTTAATTATTATTCTATTCGGATCTCGTAAACTGGATATATCTGGCTTTTTAACAGTCTTGAACCTATAAATAGAGTATCTTTGCGGCCGCTTAAGCAGCGCAAAACATTGAACACAGAGCAGGCATGAAAAAAATAATAGAATACCGAAAATTAATGGGTGCTGACAAGGACATTACATTAAATGACCTTAAAACCCTGTACCGTAATTTCATGAAAGAATATCATCCTGATAAGTTTCAAGATGACGACGAAAATAAAGTTCTAGCAGAAGAAAAAAGCAAACAGATTATTGAAGCTTATCATACCTTGGTTAGTATCTCTAAAGAAACCGCTGAATCCAATCTTGAAAACTACACCAAAACATTTAGTACATCTGGAATAGCCGATATTCAATACAAAACAAAACGTTTAAGAATTGATTTTTCTGATGGAAGCGCTTATGAATACATCGGCGTTCCTGAAAACACCTATGCGAAATTTATCAATGCCGATTCTCAAGCGCGTTTTGCAAGAAGACATATTTGCACTTCTTTTCTTTACCGACAAGTGAGTAAAACTGCGGTATCTGTATAGACTAAACCCTCGTTGGCAGTGGCCTTCAAAAACATACAAAAACAGAACCAACATAGTCTGTTGGAGAAACAAAAAAAACGAGTAAATAAGTATTTACTCGTTTTTTTTGTTTTACATTAATTTCTTTACATCGCCGCCACATCCAACTCAAAAGTATAACCAAACTTTTTAAGCATCCTCAAATGTGATCCCAGAGCCTTTTTAAGCGTATCCGCACACAAATAAGGCACATTAAACTCCTTTGCGGTTTCTTCAACGATTTTGGATATTTCAGGATAATGCACGTGGCAAATATTCGGAAATAAATGATGCTCTACCTGATAGTTCAGGCCACCCACATACCAAGATAACAGTTTGTTCTCACGAGCAAAATTAACTGTTGTTTTCATTTGATGTACAGCCCAATCTTCTTCTATAACGTTAGACTCATTTGGTAATGGAAATTCTGCTTCCTGAACAGAGTGCGCCAGTTGAAAAACAATACCCAATACCAAACCTCCAATAAAATGAGAAAGTAAAAAACCTCCTATTATTAATCCAATTGAATAATCTTGAAATACAATAGGCAAAATAATCACATAAGCGATATAAAATAATTTTAAAAAAATCATTCTCCAGAAATAAGATCTGTTTTCACTGGTACTAAAACGATTAACGCCATTTTTCCTGTATTTATAATACTGAATTATATCTTTCGCTAAAACCCAATAAAAAGTAAGAATTCCGTAAAAGAAAAACACATACAAAAATTGAAACTTATGAAATTTACGAGGTGCAGAATGCGGAGAAAAACGAAGAACCAATTTTTCTTCAATATCATCGTCCATACCATGAATATTCGTGTAAGTATGGTGAAGTACGTTATGTTGAAGTTTCCAATTAAAAACCATCCCTCCAATTAAGTTGAGACTATATCCTAACCAAGTATTCACCTGTTTGTTTTTTGAATAGGCCCCATGATTCGCATCATGCATTACCGACATACCAATTCCGGCTTTTGCAAAACCCATAACCGTATATAATGTTAATACTGCCCATGGTTTAAGGTGCAATACGATCATCAAAATAAGAGGTACAACAAACCCTGATAACAATACAATTGTTTTTATAACCATTGCAGCATTTGCATTTCTGGAGATATTATTCTCTTTGAAATAATCACTTACCCTTTTTTGCAATGTTGGAAAAAAAACTGTCTTATCAACCGCAACAAAACGCGGGTACTTCTTCATACCTTCTGATGTCATATAAACTTAATTAAGCCATGTAAAATACGCTTAAAAACGCACATAAAAAAGATTAATTAAACACGCTTTATCAGACAAGCCCGCTAAACACAAGGAACACAGCTTTTAAGCCATCTTAACACAATAAAACTTTCAGAAATACTAAATAGCTTTATCTTTGTTTAAGTGAAATAACTTTTATAATTCTTTAATTAAACAATAATGGAAACAGCTGTAAAAAATCTTTATTATGCCTTGGGAGAGGCTTGTTATGCCATGGCAATGGCCGATGGTGCTATTCAAGTTGAAGAAAGAACCATGTTAAGCGATATTTTAAAAAAAGAATTTAGCCAAAGTATCTCAAAAGATATTATTGAAACTGAAATTATTTTTAAACTTTTCTCTAAAGATCTAACAGATACTCAAACTGCTATGAATTGGGCTATTAAAGAGATTAAAGCAAATTCTCACTATTTCAGTACTGATATGAAATGCCATTTTATAAGCACAATTATAAAGGTAGCAGATAGTTTTCCTCCTATAGTAAAAAAAGAAAAGGCTTTGTTAATGAAATTTATAGAGGAGGTAATTGATATTAAAGAAGATAAACTTTTGAGTTCTAAAACTGCAGATAAAAAATAAAAATTATCAAGATTATTCTAGCAAGCCCAACCAAATTCTACATCAGTTAAAATCACTTGCTAATGGTAATGTGTCCGTTTAACTGCTTCATTTGTCCAGACTTTGTAGACAGACTTATTTTCCAAGTGTACACAGCGTTTTGACAAATTTGACCTTTATAATAGCCATTCCAACCACTCTGTGTATCTGTTGTAGTAAACATCAACTCTCCCCAGCGGTTAAAAATAGTAAGTTCATATAGTTTTACGCCTCTCATTATAGGCAAGAAAATATCATTTTGGTTATCACCATTAGGAGTAAACACATTTGGGACAAATAAATTAAAATCTTCATCAACCGCAATATTCTTTACAACCGTATCGGAACATCCCCAAACATCACTAACTACAAGCGCTACCGGGTAAATACCGGCCTCCTTAAAGGTGTAAAAACAAATTTCTTTTTCTGATTTTAAACCATCATTATTCATAAAATACCAGTTCCATTTTTGCTGAAGTTCACCCTCAGAAGTATTTGTAAAAACCACTTCATTTGCATCTTCCACAGGATGTTCAGGATTATAAATAAAATCAGCTTTAGGTTGTGGATGCGCCGTTACTAAAAACGTTCCTGTATTACTGCAGCTAGTAATTGTATCTTTGAAAAAACCAGTAATAACATAACTACCCGGTTTCGTAAAAGGATAGGAGAATTTTTTGCCGTAAAAAGTACTTGTATCCAATCGCCATTTAATATCAATATTAAAACTAGAGTCTGATACAGAGCCCCAATTGAAGTCTGCACCAAATGGCACACAAACTCTTGTTATAGTGCTATTTATATATGAAGTTGGCAAACTATAAACTGTAATTAAGGTTGTTGCTAACGCCTTACATCCATTCTTATCTGTAACAACCAAAGAATAAGTACCATTAAACTCAGCGTGATTTGCAAGGAAACTCACATTCTGACCAATATTAGAATTGTTTGGTAAAGCACCCAAAGGACTGTACCAATCATATCTTTCTCCCCCTGTGCCTTGAAGAGTGATAGTTTCATTTACACAAACTTTATCTTTGATAACATTAATCATTGGCGTAGGAAGTGCAAAAACACTAACAGTAATAGCAGCTGAAGCCGTACAACTATTTAATGAACCCACCACAGTATAGGTTTGCTCTGTACTAGGGCTTGCAATTACAGTACTCCCAACAATATTATTTAAACCAGCAAAAGGATTCCATAAATAATTATCAGCAGTGCCCAGTGCTTCTAAAGTAATTTTTCCAGTCAAACAAATGGTAGGCGTACTTGGATTGAGGCTAAAAACTGGTATGGCATTAACTGTAATGGTTGAGTGCCTTGTTTCGCTATTGCAACCAACACTTGATCCATAAACCGAATAAATCGAGCTTACACTAGGGCTAGCAATGGCCAGTTGTCCTTGATTTAATAGAGAAAGTCCTGTAACATCGGAGCCCCAAAAATAATTTGTTGCGCCGGTAGTTGTGTAGGTAAAATTTTGCTTCGCACAGATAGCTGGTGAACCAGAACTTATCGTTATTGTCGGATTAGGTAAGATTGTAAAATTACGTGTAGAGATTGAAGTACAAATCCCATTTGAACCTTCTAAAGTAAACGTTATTACACCAGAAAGAAAAGGAGCCACGCTTGTGAGTGTTGCAGAAGGACCCGCAGGATTAGAATTCGAAACATTGCTTGGAGTAATCAGTGTATACGTATTAGCACCTGAAGTGTTTAAAGTAAGACTAGTTGTCGAACCATTAAATCCTTGCGAACAAATGCTTCCACTGCTCAAAGAAATACTAAGTGATGGTGGACTTACAACACTTGCATGAGTAATAGCGGTATTAGTACAACCTTCTATACTTGTTATTTTAATAGTGTAAGTTCCACTTGTGTTTGTTGCTGGATTTATAATAGATGGATTTTGAAGCACCGAATTATAATTCTGAGGACCTGTCCATTTGTAACTAGAACCTGTTAAAGCCATTACAGAAAAATTTAATGTTTGCGTAGTGCATACCGTACTTCCCGTTGCAGAGAGTGTTGGCGTAGGGTTTACAACCACAGTTGCAGATGTTGATGCTGAACAAGTGTTTGCGGCAGTGACCGTTAAGTTATAAACCCCTGCATTGATAGGTGCTACCAGCCCAATGGTATTACTCTGGTTTACTGAAGTATAGCTTGTTGGACCAACCCAATTATAAGAAACACCACCAATACCAAGTAATGTAAGATTATCACCGTTACATCTAGGACTATTACTTTGTATGAACGGAACCGGCACCGGTTTTAAAATCACACTTGCTGTGGCAGACGCAGTGCAGGAAAGAGCAGACCCTACAACAGTGAATTGTTGATTTGCCAGAGGCGATGCCGAAAAATTTGCACCCACAAAAGTAGAATTCCAGGTGTAGGAGCTAGCCCCTCCGGCGATTAATGTCGCAGTTTCTAATGGACATATAGACACGTTACTTACGCTCAATGTTGGGTTGGGGATAAAGTCCACTGGAATACTGTTACTCGTTAAACAATTATTTGCATCTGAACTACTCAAAGTGTACATATGTACACCGGCAACAATTTCACTTACACTGTGTGTGTTAATTGCCGGACCTCCTGTCCAAGTGTAATTATAGGCAGGCCCGCTAGTAAACTGCCTCCCGCCGGCATTAGTGCCAGTTAAAACAATCGTAGTTCCAACACAATTGGTCGGCGTATTAGATGAAAGCTGCAACACAAGTTGAGGCGGTTGCGATACATAAAATGTTTGAAAGATCTTGCAACCCGTTAATACATCGGTAGCGCTAACTGACCAAATACCGGCAGTTAAACTATTGGTATATGCGGTTGTATATGTATTAAGTCCGTTTCCCCAAAAGTAAAATTCGTTACCCGAGCCTCCTGCGATACCAGTAATATTTCCTGTACCTGTTGCAGCACCAAAGCAGGTAACACTATCGGAATTACTAAAATTACCTGTTAATGGTATTAATGAATTAAAGTAGGTTGTTGTAGTGTAGTTAAAATTGCACCCACCACTAAAAACTGATACGGTATAATTTCCTGGACTTAAACCCGAAGCTACAGAACTATTTTGCGAAGTGGGCATCCACGTGTAGGAATAGGGAGGCAGAATCCCAAATGGTACTAAAGTTGCTGATCCAAGATTAGCGCAAGTAATGGATGTGCTGCTAATAGTTAGTGAAATAGTATTAGCTGCTGTGAAAGTTGTTTCTGCCGAATAACTTGTATTACAACTCAAACTTGTTATTGCTACAGTGTATGTTCCAGGACTAAGGCCAGTGGCTATCGAAGTGGTCTGACTAGTTGGTGTCCACGAGTAGGTATAAGGGCCTGGAATGCCCACAATATTTACAGTTGAAGCTCCTATGTTTGGGCAGGTTACCGAAGCTGTATTCAAAGTTATAAGAGGTAGCATACAGTTACAGTAGTTTGAATTACAAGTGAGACTGCTAATCGCAGAATACGTGCCGACAAATCCACTGCCTGTTACATGTAACACTTTATTAATACGATCAAGTTGCACGTCGTACACATACTGATTAGTAACCGTGGTTCCTAAAGAAATAGACGGCATAACGCTAAATGTAGAACCACTAAACGAATAGGATAAAACAGACCCGTTTCCGCCAATATAAATATGATCACAGTCATCAACCGCTATGCCACCCTGCACCCTCCCAGTGAGCCCTGTAATTGTGACTGAACCAAGTATACTTCCGTTTGTTTTATTATACGCAGCTAAATTTGATCCATCATAATAGTATAAATAATTACCATTTACAGCAAGGGCATTAAAGGCAACAGCATTTCCTGCCGTAGCTCCCACATAAAGAGTTTTGCTTTGCAAATATGTGAACACGTTAAATCCACTTGGCGCAAGCCATAGTGTGTTTGTAAACGTTGGACTTATTTGCGCGAGATTATTATTTAAAGATGCGTGTCCCGAATAACAAACAAAAATATTGCCCGCATCATCAATAGCGTTAGATAAAATATCCTGACAGCAGCCAGTTACTGTTGGATTAAATCCTGTCAACAAAGAAATAACCCCAGTGTTGGTGTTTATTATTTCACCAGATGTTGCTCCTCCTCCATAAATAATGAGATCTCCATTACAATTAATCTCCATATTCCATACCTCGAGAATGTTACCAGTAGCAGGTCCTATAAAATTATCGTAGTTACCACTTACATCAAGTCTTATAACGTTTGGAAGACCTTGGTTTCTTGAAACGTATGTTTTTCCAGTTAATTTATGTACCTTAAAATTACTTGACCAAGTCGTTCCAGAATTCCAAACTGGTGCTGGTGTAACTAGCAGACCCGAAAACGTCCAAATAAGGGTACCAGTAGAATTATACATTGCCTCTTTGCACCGAGATCCACCAGCCACATTTCCACCATAAATAAACGTATTTCCATTCACATCATAGTCAACATCGTATCCATAGTTGTTATTGCTCAGCGTTGTAATGGCGGTAATCCAAGGATCAATGATTAAATCCCTTGAATCGTCAGGTGCAACTGATAAACTGAAACTTACAATGTTTTTATGAAGAACAAAGTTTGAGGCAACAGGGGTTTTATCCTCGTAAAAACTCACAGGAGCTCTTTCCATGATATTTTCCAGTCGTGTTTTAACCAACAAATCTCCAGTCTCAAGAATAGTCATGTTTTTTATTGCACCACTGTATTTCATCTTAATATCTTGCACTTTTGCCCCAGTGTGAAGGATAATGTTATACTTTATGCCGTGTGTTTTATCGGTTGGAATCCAATATTCTATATCTATATTTTTATAAATATTTTTATAGGTAATCTTTTTAAATGTTGAAGAGTTATATTCCTTTACACCGTAAGTAAAATAATGGCTTTGTTTGGCTGAAGAATTTATTTCAACACTGGAGTTTGCATCTAGCCAATTCATTAAAACACGAACTTTGACTAGAGACTCTTCCTCATTTTTTTCTTCTTCCTCCTCTTCTTCACTAGGATTAATTTTTTTCTGCAAAGGAGGCTTTACAAATTCATATATCAAGCCCTTTGAGGTAAAAGAAATTTTTTCTCCAAGATGATCGTACACAAATAAAATTTTTTCTTTCCCCACTGGATTAGAAAATTGCCCTTTATTCTCAATAAAATTGCGCGTCCCAAATACATCTGAATTATTTACAAATCTTTTTTTTGTCTCTAATTGCGCATTTAAAAGACAACAGTGTTGTACTATCAGGAAAAAAACAAGATATCTGAGGGATTCGACCAAGATGGTTAATTGAGTTGTCTAATGGGCACTGAAATGATATTGCTTAAATAAAGATAATAAAATAAAATACCATAATTACAATTTAACAATTAGCTTTCACCACTAAATAAAAAACCCGTCTCAGAATCCTGAAACGGGTTTTTAAATATACTTAACAAAGATTAGTTTTCTTCTGTAGCTTCTTCAACAGATGAAGTGTCAGCAGAAGCTCCTTTAGCTGGTGCAGTTTTTTTAGCACCACGACTTCTACGAGTCGTTTTAGCTTTAGCAGTAGTAGAACCTTTTTTACCGTTTGTGTAGATCTCATTAAAATCTACCAATTCAATCATTGCCATTTCAGCAGCATCACCCTGACGGTTACCCGTCTTAATGATACGGGTATAACCACCGTTACGCTCTGCAACTTTAGTAGCAATATCACCAAATAAAGTGCTAACAGCTTCCTTACTTCTTAAGTAAGAGAAAGCAGTACGACGGCTATGAGTAGTGTCTTGTTTACTTTTTGTAATAAGCGGCTCAACGTATAAACGTAAGGCTTTCGCTTTTGCTAGAGTAGTAAAAATACGCTTGTTTTCAATCAAAGCAATAGCTAAGTTCATTAGCAAAGCATGACGGTGAGCGGTTTTTCTACCTAAATTATTTATTTTATCTCCGTGTCTCATTTTAATTTTCGATTTTGTAATTTACAATTTACGATTTACAAATTGCACATTGTAAATCTTTTCAATTGTCAATCAATTTTAGTCTTTATCTAATTTATATTTTGCAACATTCATACCGAATTGAAGTGTTTTAGCTTGTACTAAGTCTTCTAATTCTGTTAATGATTTTTTACCAAAGTTTCTGAATTTCAATAAGTCGTTCTTGTTAAAAGAAACAAGTTCTCCTAAAGTTTCAACGTCAGCCGCTTTTAAGCAGTTTAGAGCACGAACTGAAAGATCCATGTCTACTAACTTGGTTTTTAATAATTGACGCATGTGAAGGCTTGTTTCGTCAAATTCTTCTTCATTACGTTTTTCTTCTGCATCCAAAGTAATTTTTTCGTCAGAGAATAACATGAAGTGGAAAATAAGAATCTTAGCAGCTTCTTTTAATGCATCCTTAGGGTGAACAGAACCATCAGTAACGATATCTAAAATAAGACGTTCGTAATCTGTTTTTTGTTCAACACGGTAGTTTTCGATGGTATATTTTACATTCTTAATTGGAGTGTAAATTGAATCGATGAAAATTGTACCAATTGGAGCACTGTTACTTTTGTTTTCTTCAGCAGGAACGTAACCACGGCCACGCTCAACTGTTAATTCCATTTTCAAACGAACAGAAGGATCACAATTGAAAATTACTAAGTCTGGATTTAAAATCTGAAATCCATTTACATATTTTCCAATATCACCGGCTGTGAATTTATCAGCACCAGCAAAATGAACAGTAATTTTTTCGTTATCGTGATTATCTAATTGTTTTTTGAAACGAACTTGTTTTAAGTTCAACACTATCTCCGTAACGTCTTCAACAACACCTTTGATGGTTGAAAACTCATGATCAACACCTTCAACACGTAAAGAAGTAATTGCGTAACCTTCTAATGAAGATAACAAAATACGACGTAAAGAGTTTCCTATTGTAATACCAAAACCCGGCTCAAGTGGTCTAAACTCAAATTGGCCTGTTGTTTCGGTTGAGTTAATCATAATAACCTTATCAGGTTTTACGAAATTTAAAATTGCCATATCTTTAGCTTGTATTAAGTTTATTAAATTATTTTATTATTTAGAGTACAACTCCACAATCAACTGTTCCTTGATATTTTCAGGAATCTGTGAACGCTCAGGGCGAGAAATAAACTTTCCGCTCAAAGTTGCCTTATCGAAATCTAACCAAGCGTGTTTGTTAACAGCACCAGATATAGAATTTGTAATAATTTCCATTGATTGTGATTTTTCACGTACCCCAATTACATCACCTGGTTTAAGTGTATAAGAAGCAATATTAACGATAGAACCGTTAACGGTAATATGCGCGTGAGAAACTAATTGACGTGCACCACGACGTGAAGGAGCAATTCCTAAACGGTAAACTACGTTGTCTAAACGACTTTCAATTAATTGTAATAAGATTTCACCAGTAATTCCGTGCGTACGAGCTGCTTTATCAAAAGTTCTAGCAAATTGTTTTTCCAAGATACCATAAGTATACTTAGCTTTTTGCTTTTCCATCAACTGAATTGCGTATTCAGATTGTTTTGAACGTTTTTTGGTGTTACCGTGTTGCCCCGGAGGGTAATTTTTCTTTTCTAACGCTTTATCCGGGCCAAAGATTGGCTCTCTGAATTTACGCGCGATTTTTGATTTTGGACCTGTGTACCTTGCCATTTTAAATAATTGTTTTTTATTGTGACTGAAATGATCAATGGACCTAATTCAGTCGGGTTATTATTTAAGTTGAAAACCCTATAGATTATCAACTCCAAATCCTCCCATAACTGGAAGGACCGGCTTTTATTGTTTAAACTCTACGACGTTTTGGAGGACGACAACCGTTGTGAGGAATTGGAGTAATATCCATGATCTCAGAAACTTCGATTCCAGAAGCTGCAATCGTTCTGATAGCACTTTCTCTTCCACCACCTGGTCCTTTAACGTAAACTTTTACTTTGCGCAAACCTGCCTCATGAGCAACTTTACTGCAATCTTGCGCTGCCATTTGTGCTGCGTAAGGCGTGTTCTTTTTAGAACCACGGAATCCCATTTTACCAGCACTGCTCCAAGAAATTACTTGCCCGCTCATGTTGGTTAATGAAATAATAATGTTATTAAATGTAGCGCTAATGTGAGCCTCACCGATCGCTTCTACCTTTACAGTACGTTTACGTTGAGTAGCTTTTGCGTTGTTAGCGGCTGTTGGTTGTTTTGCCATTTTTATCTAAATCTATTGTAATTTATTTATTATTTAGTTGCCATTTTCTTGTTGGCAATTGTCTTACGTTTACCCTTACGTGTACGTGCATTTGTTTTAGAACGTTGACCACGAACAGGAAGACTGTTACGGTGGCGGATTCCACGGTAGCTATTGATATCAGTTAAACGCTTAATGTTTAGCTGAGTTTCTGAACGTAAAGCACCTTCAATTTTAAAGTTATTATTGATAAGGTTACGAATTGCATTTTGCTCTTCGTCAGTCCAATCAGTTACTTTCTTGTCTTCGTGAATACCAGCCTCACTAAGGATTTTAGAAGCTCTACTGCTTCCAATACCGTAAATATAGGTTAAACCTATTACGCCTCTTTTGTTTTTAGGTAAATCAATACCAGCTATACGTGCCATTTCTATTAAATATAATTATTAAAAAACGTTTGCAAAGATAAAAATTACTTTTGTCTTTGTTTAAATTTCGGGTTTTTTTTGTTGATTACGAACAATTTACCCTTACGACGTACGATCTTACAATCAACGCTTCTTTTTTTTATGGATGCTCTAACTTTCATGTCCTTTATTTTAAACTCTTATTTGTATCTGAATGTAATTCTTGCTTTTGTTAAATCATATGGACTCATTTCCAACTTCACTTTATCGCCTGGTAAAATTTTAATATAGTGCATTCTCATTTTACCTGAAATATGAGCCGTTACTATGTGTCCATTTTCTAATTCTACCCTGAACATTGCGTTACTTAGTGCTTCAACAATAGTACCGTCAATTTCAATATTTGATTGTTTCGCCATATATGAAATTAACCTTGTTGAACCATCATGGCATTAGCGCCTCTTCCTTTAATTCTGCCCGATTTCATCAGACCATCATAATGGCGATTCAATAAGTAAGTTTCTATTTGTTGCAATGTATCTAAAACCACACCTACAAGGATCAACAAGGAAGTTCCTCCGTAGAAATCAGCAAATGCACTGTTTATTCCTAATTTCTGAGCAAATGCTGGCATAACTGCCACGGCTGCTAAGAAAATAGATCCCGGCAAAGTAATTCTACTCATTACTTGATCGATAAACTCAGCTGTTTTCTTACCTGGCTTCACACCTGGAATAAAACCGCCATTACGTTTCATATCATCCGCTAACTGGTTAGGATTAACCATAATTGCAGTGTAGAAATACGTAAAAAGAATAATCATTACAGCAAAAATGAAGTTGTACCAGAAACCGTATCTTTCTTGAAACACACCACCTGCATTACCCATTGCACTGTTAATAGCATAAGGAATAAACATGATAGCTTGAGCAAAGATAATTGGCATAACACCTGCAGCATTCACTTTCAGTGGGATATACTGACGCACACCACCATATTGTTTGTTTCCTACAATTTTCTTGGCAAATTGCACTGGTATTCGTCGTGTGCCCTGAACTAACAAGATAGAACCAACAATTACGAGTAGTAATATCACAATCTCAATTAAGAAAATAATTAAACCACCATTTCCTGCAGTTCTTGATTTTACCTCAGATAAGAACGCAAAAGGCAAACGAGAGATAATTCCAATCATAATGATTAAAGAGATACCGTTTCCTAGACCTTTATCCGTAATTCTTTCACCCAACCACATTACAAACATGGTTCCGGTTACTAAAATAAAAATGGATTGAATCCACCAGAAAGAAGTCATATCAGGAAAAGCATTTGGTGCTGAAGACTTAATAGAAGCAATATAACCCGGAGCCTGAACTGCTGTAACAGCAATTGTTAAGAAACGCGTGTATTGATTAATTTTTTTACGTCCACTTTCTCCTTCTCTTTGCATTTTTTGAAAATAAGGTACAGCCATACCCATTAATTGAATAATAATGGATGCAGTAATGTATGGCATAATTCCTAAGCCGAAGATGGAAGCGCGTAAAAACGCACCACCCGCGAACATATTAATTAAACCGACAATTCCACCGGTTTGGTTGGCATTACCTGCCGCAGCTAGAGCATCAACATTAACACCTGGAAGAACCACATAGGATCCCAGACGATAAATCAATATTAAGCCTAAAGTCACTAAGATTCGTTGTCTTAGTTCCTCAATGGTCCAGATATTCCGAAGGGTATCAAAAAAACGCTTCATATATTATTTAGTCTCAGTTTTTGCGGTGATTTTAGTACTTGTTACAGTACCGCCTTTTTCTTCAATTGCTTTTTTAGCTGATGCAGTAAAAGCATCAACAGTGATGTTAACTTTAGCAGTTAATTCGCCACGACCCATAATTTTTACTAAATCATTTTTATGAGCCAAACCATTCTGCACAAGTACTTCTAATGTAATATCCGTAACCTTAATAGCATCAACCAATTTTTGAATAGCATCCAAATTAATACCATGGTGCTCGATACGGTTAATGTTTTTGAAACCAAACTTAGGTAAACGACGTTGTAAAGGCATTTGACCACCTTCAAATCCACGCTTTTTAGAGTGACCTGAACGAGATTGAGCTCCTTTATGTCCACGTGTAGCTGTACCACCGCCACCTGAACCTTGTCCACGACCACGACGGTAGTTTGATTTTACTGAACCATTTGCTGGTTTTAATTCATTTAATTTCATCGTTGTTATATATTTTCAACTTTTAATACGTGTTTCACTTTGTTAATCATGCCATCAATTGCAGGATTTGTGTTTTTCTCCACTGAACTATTAGTTTTACCTAAACCTAAAGCAACTAAAGTAGCCTTTTGAGCAGGTGAACGTTTAGCGGTGCTTTTTACTAATGTTAATTTTACTTTTCCCATTGTATTAATTTTATCCGTTAAACACATTCGTTAATTTAATACCACGTTGTTGAGCAATGGTGATAGGATCACGCATTTTCATTAACGCATCTAAAGTTGCTTTAACCACATTGTGCGGATTAGAAGAACCTTTTGATTTAGCAAGTACATCTGTAACACCAACACTTTCTAAAACTGCACGCATCGCACCACCGGCAATTACACCTGTACCATGAGCTGCTGGTTTCAAGAAAACGCGAGCGCCACCAAATTTCCCTAATTGCTCGTGAGGAACCGTTCCATTAAGAATAGCTACTTTCACAAGGCTTTTCTTAGCATCTTCGATTCCTTTAGTAATAGCATCTGTAACCTCATTTGCTTTACCTAAACCTTGACCAATAACACCTTTTTCATTTCCAACTACAACAATAGCTGAAAAACTGAAGTGACGACCACCTTTAGTAACTTTAGTTACACGTTGAATGGCAACTAATTTATCTTTTAATTCTATATCGCTCGATTTAACGCGCTTTACTACTTCTTTTGACATCTTAATCCGTTTTTTAGAATTTTAAACCTCCTTCGCGGGCACCTTCGGCCAACGATTTTACTCTACCGTGGTACAAAAATCCGTTACGGTCAAAAACTACAGCAGTTATTCCACTTGCAACAGCTTTTTCAGCGATTAATTTTCCTACCAGTTTCGCTTTTTCAATTTTGTTAACTTTAGAAGTTGAAATTGATTTATCAACTGAACCAACAGCTAATAAGGTTTTTCCACCCTTATCGTCGATTAATTGTGCGTATATCTCAGCATTACTGCGATATACACTTAAACGAGGAGCTTGCGTTGTACCTTTAATGGTTTTACGTAGCTTTAATTTTATTTTTGTTCTTCTATCTTGTTTACTTCCTGCCATCTTTGCAATTTTTTAAAGATGATTTATAATTTATTGAACTTTATTGTTTTGCTTCTTAATTATTTCTTAGAAGCAGATTTACCAGCTTTTCTTCTTAATTGTTCGCCAGCAAACTTAATACCTTTTCCTTTGTATGGCTCAGGTTTACGCAAACTGCGTATTTTTGCAGCAACCATTCCAATAAGCTGTTTATCAGCACTTTCAAGTATTACTTTAGGGTTTTGACCTTTTTCTGTAGCGGTAGTAATTTTAATTTCTTTCGGTATTTCAAAATTAATATTGTGTGAATATCCTAAAGACATTTCCAACATTTGCCCCTTGTTAGATGCACGGTAACCTACACCAACAAGCTCTTGTTCTGTTTTAAAACCTTCACTTACACCTTTAACCATATTAGAGATTAAAGAACGGTATAAGCCATGTAAAGCTTTGTGACGTTTTTGATCTGTAGGACGTGTTACAACAACATTTCCTTCTTCAACAGCAACGGTGATATCTGTATCTACTTTCTGAGTTAATTCTCCTTTGGCGCCTTTAACGGTTACTAAACCATTAGCAATTTTTACCTCTACTCCTTTTGGTAATGCGATTGGCGATTTTCCTATACGTGACATGTTAATTTTCCTCCTTTAAATTATGAAATATAACATAGAACTTCTCCACCAACATTTAATTTCTTAGCTTCTTTATCAGTAATTACACCTTTAGAAGTTGAAACGATGGCGATTCCTAATCCATTTAATACACGTGGCATTTTTGTAGCACCTGTGTACTTACGTAAACCTGGTGACGACACGCGGTCTAATGAACGTATTGCGGAAATCTTTGTTACAGGATGATACTTCAAGGCGATTTTAATTGAACCTTGTTTGTTTTCGGTTTCTTCAAACTTGTAGTTTAAAATGTAACCTTTTTCGAAAAGAATTTTTGTGATTTCTTTTTTGAGATTTGAGGCTGGAACCTCTACCACGCGGTGGTTTGCTTTAATCGCGTTTCTAACACGAGTTAAATAATCTGATACTGTATCTGTCATTTTTTTAAGTTTATATGTTATTCCGCCAAAACAGAATAATTATATGAAACAATTATTTATTTTTTTGAGGGGGCAAATATACGAATATTTCCCGTACCTCCAAGTTTTATTTTAGTATTCTCTTTGTTTCCCTCTACTCTTTGGAATCTTAGAGAATATTACCAGCTCGATTTTGTTAAGCCTGGTATCAATCCGAAAAGAACCATTTCACGGAAAGTTACACGGCTAACACCGAAATCACGCATATATCCACGTGGACGACCGGTAAGGTTGCAACGGTTACGCATACGCACTTTTGATGAGTTACGTGGTAACTTTTGCAAACCGACTGAATCGCCAGCTTTTTTAAGCTCTTCGCGTTTAGCTGCGTATTTTTCTACTAATCTTTTACGTTTGACCTCACGGGCCTTCATTGATTCTTTTGCCATGTGTTATGCTTGTTTCTTTTTGAAAGGAATACCAAATTCAGTTAATAATGCGTGTGCCTCTTTATCGGTAGGAGCTGTAGTTACAAAAGTAATATCCATACCTTGTATTTTAGTCACCTTGTCGATATCAATTTCAGGGAAAATGATTTGCTCAGTAACACCTAATGTGTAGTTACCACGGCCATCAAATCCTTTATCATTCACACCTTTAAAATCACGAATACGAGGTAATGCAGAAGCGATCAAACGATCTAAAAATTCATACATTTTATCGCCACGCAATGTAACACGTACACCAATAGCAACACCTTTACGTAATTTAAAGTTAGAGATATCTTTTGTTGAATATGTTGGAACAGCTTTTTGTCCAGAAATGGTTGACATTTCTTTTACTGCTGATTCAATCATTTTTTTATCAGAAACTGCATCACCAATTCCTTGATTGATACATATTTTAGTCAATTTAGGTACTTGCATAGCAGAGGTATACTGAAATTGCTTTTGTAGCGCAGGAATAACTTCTTCGCTGTACTTACCTTTTAATCGAGGTTGATAGGTTTTTGTTGCCATTATTTAACTGCCTCCTTAGTTTTTGAAGAGATGCGCTCTAGTTTTTGAGTTTTCTCATTTATTTTACGACCAATACGAATAGTTTTACCACCTTCTAAAAACATTAAGTTTGAAATGTGAATAGCACCTTCTTTTTTTACAATACCTCCGTTAGTGTTTTTAGCATTTGGCTTTTCGCTTTTGCTAATCATGTTTACACCTTCAACGATAGCACGCATTTTTTTTGCGTCTATGGTAATGATCTTACCTTGCTGACCTCTAGCTTCTCCAGAAATCACTTTTACGGTATCGCCTTTTTTTAATTTTATCTTAGACATGTTTATTAACTCTAAATATTAAAGCACTTCTGGTGCTAATGAAATAATCTTCATAAATTGTTTTTCACGCAACTCACGAGCAACTGGCCCAAAAATACGGGTACCACGAATTTCGTCAGTTGTGTTTAATAATACCGCGGCATTATCATCAAAACGAATATATGAACCGTCTGGACGGCTAATCTCTTTTCTTGTTCTTACAATTACAGCCTTGTGTACTGTACCTTTTTTTACGTTTCCGCTAGGCATAGCATGTTTTACTGTAACTACCACTTTATCGCCTATTGAAGCGTAACGTTTTTTAGTTCCACCCAATACGCGGATAACTAACACCTCTTTAGCGCCACTGTTATCTGCTACTGTTAATCTGGATTCGTTCTGTATCATCTTGTAATATTCTTATACGATTAACACTAATTATTTAACTTTTTCTAGTACTTCAACTAAACGCCAGTTCTTTGTTTTACTCAAAGGACGAGTTTCAGCGATTACAACGGTATCCCCAATACTGCATTCGTTTTTCTCATCATGAGCAACGAAATGACTAGTTTTGTTAAGGAACTTTCCGTATTTCGGATGTTTTACTTTACGCATTACAGAAACAACGATGCTTTTATCCATCTTGTTACTTTTTACGATACCGATTTTTTCTTTTCTTAAATTTCTATCTTCCATGATTTAAAGCGATAATTATTTGGCTGCCTTTTTACGGTTATTCACTTCGGTTAACATGACTGCAATGTTTCTGCGAGCAATACGAATCTTAGCCGGATTTTCAACAGGAGAGATTGCATGATTTAAAGTTACCTTATTTAAATCCGCCTTTTCAGCAGTTATCTTCTCATTTAATTCCTGATCAGATAAACCTTTTATTTCTTTGGTTGCCATTGTTTATTTGTTTTAATTACGGTGTACCTTACACCTATTTTACTTCGCTTTAATTAAAGTAACGGTTTAATTAAAATTCGGTTATGTTATTTATTTTTAACTACTTAACTGCTGCTGCTTCAACATAATCTCTACGTACTATAAATTTAGTAACGATAGGTAATTTTTGAGCCGCTAAACGTAAAGCTTCTTTTGCAACCTCCAGAGGAACTCCTTCAGCTTCAAAAATAATACGTCCGCGTTTTACAGGAGCCATCCAATATTCTGGAGCACCTTTACCCTTACCCATACGTACCTCTGCAGGCTTAGAAGTTACAGGACGATCCGGGAAAACACGGATCCAAACCTGACCTTCACGTTTCATAAAACGGGTAATAGCAATACGGGCAGCTTCTAACTGGCGACCAGTCATACGACACTCGTCCATAGCCTTAATACCAAATGAACCAAAGGCTAACTCGTGACCACGTTTTGCGTCACCCTTGATCTTCATTTTATGTGATTTTCTATATTTTGATCTTTTTGGTTGTAACATGACTTAATTTTTTATCTTGTTAGCAATGAAGTGCGCTATGCTCTACTTCATTGTTGTTTTTCATTACTTGTCTTCTCTTTTAGTATTTCTTTTTTTACCAGCGAATTTAGGACGATCTTCTCTTCTATCTCCTCTATCTCCACCACCACCAGGACCACCTTTTTCTTTCATTAATCCTGCATTAGGAGAAAGATCACGTTTACCGAAAACCTCACCACGGCAAATCCATACTTTTACACCAATACGACCATACGAAGTATGCGCTTCAGCGATTGCGTAATCGATATCTGCACGTAAAGTGTGTAAAGGAGTTCTTCCTTCTTTATACCCTTCAGTACGAGCCATCTCAGCACCACCTAAACGACCTGATACTTTAATTTTGATTCCTTCTGCACCTAAACGCATGGTTGAAGCCATTGACATTTTTGCTGCACGACGGAAAGAAATACGACCTTCGATTTGACGAGCGATACTATCTGCTACTAAACGAGCATCTAATTCAGGACGTTTAATCTCGAAAATGTTAATTTGGATTTCCTTTTTTGTTAATTTTTTTAATTCTTCTTTTAGTTTATCAACTTCTTTACCACCTTTTCCGATAATGATACCCGGACGAGCAGTATTGATAGTTACAGTAACTAACTTTAGAGTTCTTTCAATAACGATTTTAGAAATGCTCCCTTTAGGTAAACGTGCTTTTAAATATGTACGGATTTTATCATCCTCCATTAATTTATCAGCATATTTATGACCACCAAACCAGTTAGAATCCCATCCTTTGATGATTCCTAATCTTATACCAATTGGATTTACTTTTTGTCCCATTTCTTATTAAATATTTTTTGTGTCTAAAATTAAAGTTACATGATTTGTGCGTTTACGGATACGGTATCCACGTCCTTGCGGAGCTGTACGTAAACGTTTCACCATTAAAGCGCTATCTACCATCACCTCTTTAACGAACAATGTTCCCTCTTCGGCACGTGTTTGGCTTTTAGCTTCGTAATTAGCTATTGCAGACTTTAATAATTTTTCTAATCTTCCTGAAGCTTCGCGAGTATTGAATTTCAATATATTTAAAGCTAAGTAAGCATCTTTACCTCTAACAAGATCAGCTACTTGACGCATTTTGCGTGGCGAAGTAGGACAGTTATTTAATTTAGCGAAGAAAGAAGTTTTATTCTCTTCTTTACGTTTCTCGGCTACTAATCTTTTTCTTTTTCCCATGGCTCTATCTTATTTCTTGTTATGGCCAGCGTGACCTTTAAATACGCGAGTTGGTGAAAATTCTCCTAATTTGTGACCAACCATGTTCTCAGTTACATAAACCGGAATAAATTTTGCACCGTTGTGTACAGCAAATGTATGCCCTACAAACTCTGGTGGAATTGTTGAACGACGTGCCCAAGTCTTAATTGCAGACTTCTTGCCGCTTGCGTTCATCTTTTCAACCTTACCTTCAAGGTTGTAATCGATAAAGGGACCTTTTTTTAATGATCTTGCCATTGTTTTGTTTTTGGTTTTGAAATCCACTCATCCTTCGACTATGCTCAGGATGACTGAACCATTAAACGTTTATATTATATTATTTTTTTCTTCTTTCGATAATGTGTTTGTTAGACGCTTTTGCTTTGTAACGTGTTTTGTATCCTTTAGCAGGAATACCTTTACGAGAACGTGGGTGTCCACCTGAAGCACGACCTTCACCACCACCCATAGGGTGATCTACCGGGTTCATTACTACTGGTCTAGTACGTGGACGTATCCCTAACCAACGACTTTTACCTGCTTTACCTGCTACTTCTTGATTGTGATCAGGATTTGATACCGCTCCAATTGTTGCTTTACAAGTAATAAGGATCATACGTACCTCACCTGAAGGCATTTTTAGGATTGCATATTTACCATCACGAGCAGAAAGCTGAGCGTATGAACCAGCACTACGTGCTAAAACAGCACCTTGACCTGGACGTAACTCGATATTATGAATGATTGTTCCTAAAGGAATCTCAGATAATAATAATGCATTTCCTATTTCTGGAGCTGCACCTTTACCAGACATGATTTTTTGGTCAACAGCAATACCTTGTGGGGCAATGATGTAACGTTTTTCACCGTCTTTGTAAAAAATAAGCGCAATACGAGCTGAACGATTTGGATCATACTCTACCGATTTAACAGTTCCTTCAATACCGTCTTTATCACGTTTGAAGTCGATTAAACGAATAACTTTTTTGTGACCACCGCCAATATAGCGCATAGTCATTTTACCTGAATTATTACGACCTCCGGAAGAATAATTTGTTTTTACGATTAAGCTTTTTTCTGGTTTGCTCGCGGTTATCTCCTCGAAGCTTGAAGAAAGTTTGTATCTTAACGTAGGTGTAAGTGGTCTATATTTTTTTAATGCCATTTTTTCTAATTTTTTGATTTGTTGAGTTTCGGATTTGTTGATTTTAAAAATTCAACAATCGTTAATTCTCCAATTTATATACTTGCGTAAAAATCAATTACTTCGCCTTGTTTTAAAGTTACGATAGCTTTTTTGTTGCGGTTAACACGTCCAACAGCTACACCACGTGTAGTGTTACGAGTCTTAACTTTTCCAACATACTGTTGAGTATTTACTGAATCAACTTTTACGCTGTACATTTTCTCAACTGCTGCTTTAATCTCTAACTTGTTAGCCTCTTTTGCCACCACGAAGCCATAGCGATTTAATTTTTCGGCTTGTGCGGTCATCTTTTCTGTGATGATTGGCTTTATTAAAATATCCATCTTACTCTCTATTTAATATTGTTTCAATAACCTTAACTGAACTTTCTGCTAAAATTAAATTCTCTGCATTTAAAATATCGTAAGTATTTAAATCAGAAGCTTTTACAACTTTAGCACCCTGTATATTACGGGACGACAAATATACGTTTTTATTCGTATCACCTAACACCAAAAGTGTCTTTTTGTCACTTAGGTTTAAATTTTTCATCAAATCGATAAAGCTTTTTGTTTTTGGAGCTTCGAAGTTAAAATCTTCCAATACAGTAATTGCGTTATCTTTTGCTTTATAAGTTAAGGCTGAAACACGAGCTAAAGCTTTTACTTTTTTATTTAATTTAAATCCGTATTCGTGTGGTCTAGGACCGAAAGCACGACCACCTCCTATAAACAAAGGAGATTTCATTGAACCTGCACGAGCACCGCCGGTTCCTTTTTGACGCTTTAATTTCTTTGTGGTACGTGAGATTTCTGCACGTTCTTTTGATTTGTGTGTACCTTGACGTTGGTTAGCTAAAAACTGCTTAACATCTAGGTATATACAATGATCATTTGGCTCTGCTGCAAAAATTGAATCTACAAGATCAACCTTTTTAGCTGTTTTTTTACCACTTATATTTAATATTTCTACTTGCATGATTATTTCTCAATTAAAACGTAAGACCCTTTTGCACCTGGTACAGATCCTTTTACAAGAATCAAATTCTTTTCAGGCATGATTTTTACAATCACCATGTTCTGAATTTTTTTACGGTTACCACCCATTCTTCCGGCCATGCGCATACCTGGCATTACACGTGAAGGATCAGATGAAGCACCTAACGAACCAGGAGCTCTTTCACGATCGTGTTGTCCGTGAGATTTATTAGCGTGACCAACTCCGGCAAATCCATGACGTTTTACAACACCTTGAAAACCTTTACCTTTGCTTGTTCCTACTACATCTACGAAATCACCTTCTGCAAATAAATCTACAGTTAATACTTCACCTAAATTTTTTTCTTCCTCGAAATGACGAAATTCTACTACTTTACGTTTTGGGGTCGTTTTTGCTAATTCAAAATGACCTTTCATTGCACCTGATGTGTTTTTTTCTTTTTTCTCATCAAATGACAACTGTACAGCTGTGTAACCGTCTTTTTCATTGGTTTTTACTTGCGTAACAACGCAAGGACCTGCTTCAATAACTGTGCATGGTAAATACTTACCCTTGGCATCGAAGAAACTAGTCATTCCTACTTTTTTACCAATTAATCCTGACATTTTTGTTTTTTATTAATTATTACTTTTTTTACTATTTATTTTCTGCATTGATTTTAAGTGCAATGAACACCGAAACCTAAACTTTAATTTCTACTTCAACACCGCTAGGTAATTCTAACTTCATTAAAGCATCAACAGTTTTAGAAGATGAGCTATAAATGTCTAAAAGACGCTTATAAGCACATAACTGAAACTGATCACGCGCTTTTTTATTAACGTGTGGCGATTTTAATACCGTGAAAATACGTTTGTTTGTAGGTAAAGGAATTGGTCCGTTTACCACTGCTCCTGTAGCTTTTACAGTTTTTACGATTTTTTCTGCTGACTTGTCAACTAGGTTAAAATCGTATGATTTTAGTTTTATTCTGATTCTCTGGCTCATGTTTAAAAGAACGGCTTTTATTGTTATAGTTAGTTGTGTATTAAACTTTTTCTGCTTTACCTTTTGCTTTCGAAATTACATCTTGTGCAACGTTGTTCGGAGCTTCATTGTAATGACTGAATTCCATTGTAGAAGTAGCACGACCAGATGTTAAAGTACGTAACTGAGTTACATAACCAAACATTTCAGAAAGTGGAACTTTTGCTTTGATAACTTGTGAGTTACCTTTAGAATCCATCCCTTCAATTTGTCCACGACGACGGTTTAAGTCACCTACTACATCACCCATGTTTTGTTCAGGTGTTAAAACCTCAACTTTCATGATTGGCTCAAGTAATACAGGCTTACATTTTGGTAAAGCCTCACGGTACGCTGTTTTAGCTGCAATCTCAAAAGATAATGCGTCCGAGTCAACTGCGTGGTAAGAACCATCTGTTAACACAACTTTCATACCTACTAATGGATAACCTGCTAATACACCGTTATTTAAAGATGCTTTAAAGCCCTTTTCAACTGCTGGAATAAATTCACGAGGAATGTTACCACCAGTAATTTCATTCACAAACTGTAAATTCGTTTTCGTTGTATCAAAATCAGCGTCCATTGGACCAACTGTAAATTTAATATCGGCAAACTTACCACGACCACCTGACTGTTTTTTGTAAACTTCACGGTGTTCAACGGAGGTAGTAATTGACTCTTTATAAGCTACTTGAGGTGCGCCTTGATTAACCTCTACTTTAAATTCACGCTTTAAACGATCAACAATAATTTCTAAGTGCAACTCTCCCATTCCTGAGATAATAGTTTGACCAGAATCTTCGTCCGTTTTAACACGGAAAGTTGGATCTTCTTCAGCTAATTTATTTAAACCTACCCCTAAACGATCTAAGTCACCTTGAGTTTTAGGCTCAATAGCGATACCGATTACAGGCTCAGGGAAATTCATTGCTTCTAACACAATTGGATGCTTTTCCTCACACAAAGTATCACCAGTACGGATATCTTTAAATCCAACAACAGCTCCAATATCACCTGCCTCTAAAAATTCAACAGGATTTTGTTTGTTAGCATGCATTTGGAAAATACGAGAAATACGTTCTTTATTGCCAGAACGTGTATTTAACACGTAAGAACCTGCATCTAAACGTCCAGAATAAGCACGGATAAAACACAAACGACCAACGAATGGATCAGTTGCAATTTTAAAAGCTAAAGCTGTAAATGGATCCTTAACATCTGGTTTACGTGTAACTTCTTGCTCAGTATCAGGATTAATTCCTTTTGTCACTTCTTTATCTAAAGGACAAGGCATTAATTCCATTACTAAATCCAACATTGTTTGAACACCTTTATTTTTGAAAGATGAACCACATACCATTGGAACAATTTTATTTGCAACGCAAGCTTTACGCAATGCATCTAATACTTCTCTTTCTGTAATAGTTTCAGGAGCATCAAAGAATTTTTGCATGATGTTATCATCAAATTCTGAAACTGCTTCTAACATTTTCTCTCTCCACTCTGCAACTTCTTCTTTCATGTCTTCAGGAATCGGAACAACTTTATAAGTCATACCTTTATCTTCCTCGTTCCATACCATTCCGCGATTATTGATCAAGTCAACTACACCTACGAAAGTTTCTTCAGCACCAATTGGTAATTGCAAAGGAACGGCATTACCACCTAAAATTTCACGAGTTTGCTTAACAACGTTTAAGAAGTCAGCGCCTTGACGATCCATTTTATTAACGAAACCTAAACGGGTAACATTATAATTATCGGCTAAACGCCAGTTAGTTTCAGATTGAGGCTCAACACCATCAACAGCTGAAAATAAAAATACTAAACCATCAAGAACACGTAAAGAACGATTTACCTCAACCGTAAAATCCACGTGACCTGGAGTGTCAATGATATTAATTTTGTATTGGTTATCTCTATATTTCCAGAAACAAGTTGTAGCTGCAGAGGTAATTGTAATACCACGCTCTTGTTCCTGAGCCATCCAGTCCATTGTTGCAGCACCATCGTGTACTTCACCAATTTTGTGATTAACTCCTGTATAATAAAGAATACGCTCAGTGGTGGTAGTTTTACCAGCATCAATGTGCGCTGCGATTCCAATATTTCTTGTATAACGTAAGTCCATTTTGTAAATTAGAATCTAAAGTGTGAAAATGCTTTGTTTGCTTCTGCCATTTTATGGATATCTTCTTTCTTTTTGAATGAAGCACCTTCTTCTTTAGCAGCTGCCACGATTTCACCGGCTAATTTCTGAGCCATTGATTTTTCGTTACGTTTACGTGAATAGGATATTAACCATTTCATTGCCATTGATATTTTACGATCAGGGCGAATTTCAGTTGGAATTTGGAAAGTAGAACCACCTACACGACGTGAACGCACCTCAACCTGAGGGGTTACGTTTGCAAGGGCTTTTTTGAAAACTTCTAATCCATCTTCGCTAGTACGTTGGGCAACGATACCAATAGCGTCGTGGAAAATAGTTGAAGCGGTATTCTTTTTACCGTCGTACATTAAATTATTTAAAAAACGGGTTACCAAAGTATCATTATAAATTGGATCAGGTAACAACACGCGCTTTTTTGCTCTGGCTTTTCTCATTATTTCTACTAATTACGAATATTTACAATTATTTTTTCTTAGCCGGAGCCGCAGCAGCACCCGCTTTAGGACGTTTAGTACCATATTTCGAACGTTGTTGTTTACGTCCTTCAACACCTGCGGTGTCAAGGCTTCCACGGACAATGTGATAACGTACACCTGGTAAATCCTTTACACGACCACCACGTACCAAAACGATAGAGTGCTCTTGCAAATTATGACCTTCACCCGGAATGTAGGCAATTATCTCTTGCTTGTTCGTTAAACGAACTTTAGCCACCTTGCGCATTGCAGAGTTAGGCTTCTTAGGGGTTGTTGTGTACACTTTGGTACAAACACCACGGCGTTGTGGACATGAGTCCAAAGCGGCCGATTTGCTTTTGTTGGTCGGTTTAGTGCGACCTTTTCTTACTAATTGCGATATTGTAGGCATTTTAAATCCTTTGTATTACTTGATTTTATTGGTATTTCAGCTATATTTCCTTTTACGGGACGGCAAAGATAGGAAAATAATTTTATCCTCCAACGATTTTTACCAATTATTTTTGAATTTGTGCGTAATTATTTTTAAGAAGGCTCTTTTTTAACTCAAACTGCCTCTATGAAAGGATTTTTTTCTTTCAAATTTTGAAACTTTTCTCTTAAAAATAGGAAGGTAAAATTACGAAAAATTTGAATTAAATTGCATGGGGAAAAAATCTTAAAACCACCTTTAAGTGATTTTGTTAAAATTCAGCGTCTCTTACTGAAATTAGACATAAAACGATCAAAGCATTTATAGAATTACTCGTAATTAACTAATAAACAACACTTTAAATAAAAAAAGCGGACGCTAGTCCGCTTTTTAATGTTAGTGATTAACAAATCCCTCTAACTTCTTAAAAAATCAATCGATTTGATCAAATTTGACTTTTTCACTTCAAGATTTTTACTGAAGTTAAGGATGTTTTGCAAGGTGTTTTCACATGGTTCTGCAATCTCTAAAAAAGCATTTTTTTGTTCTCTTTTAGTATTTATTGCAGTAAAATCAAGGTCCAGAGTAAATGTTTGTGTCATAGGCTTATATTAATTTGTTTTTAGTTTATTGAATAACGCTCTAAGTTTTGATTTATTGTCTGGGTATGTAAAAAAGTTATCTACGGTTGGTACGAAATCTAAAAACATCAATCATATAACTAAAACTCTAATTTTCAGTGTTTTAAAAGCATTTTATTATAGAAAAACAGAAAGACTCAAAAAATTAAAACCCGCAACAGATTATCCATTGCAGGCTTTAAATATTTTGTTAACACATTAAGCCATATTTGCCAATATCATCGCTGCAACAAATAGGCAAAAGAAATGGTAACCTGTGTTAATCCAGAATAATTTCCATGATTTCTTTTCCCAAACAGTGCTTCCAAGATCATTAGGAAAATAAAAACCCAGCCATGTAAATATTGCAGCCATTGTTGCAACCGCTGAAGGCGATGCTGTCGAAGGCTCCAAGCCCCAGGTCACTGGATTCCAAACGGCCATGTTATGTGCAAATACATAAGCCATTAAAAAATTTCCAATAACCATAAAAACCATGCCTTTAATCATGATGGATGGATCAGGCTTCTCTTCCATATTAAAACCCATTTCTTTACCCCAGGTTTTACCAAATAACGGCGTGTACCAAAGAAAACCGAGAACAAAATTTGCAACAACTGCGATAAGAATCGCAATGTAATTAATGTGAATGTTTGGTTCCATTTTTAATGTTTTAGTTTGTTAATATGAAACTAAAATAAAGAAAAAAAAGAAAATTCAAAATTTTACTTATCAAATTACCGTTTAACCTCAATTAAAACAGTTTGTATAGTTAGCTTAAAAACCAAAAGGCTATTTCTTTATTTTTAGGCACACAATGAGCTTTCTAAAAGAAAATATTTCTATCGCTATTGATTCTATCAAAGCGAACCGTTTAAGAGCTATCATCACAATGCTTATCATTAGCATTGGTATTATGGCTTTGGTAGGTATTTTATCAGCCATTGACGCAATTAAGAATGGCATTAACGATAATTTCACGAGTATGGGTGCTAATACTTTTACTATTCGAAATGCAGATGTAAATATTCGTGTAGGTCGCAAAGGTCATAGACCTAAGACATACGAGTCTATTACGTACAAAGAAGCAGCGCGATTTAAAAAAGAATTTAATTTTCCAGCATTGACCTCTGTCTCAACCCTAGCAAGCTTTTCAGCACGATTAAAATTTGAGAATGAAAAAACCAATCCAAATATTCAGGTGTTTGGTGGCGATGAAAATTACATTCTCACCTCTGGTTACGAACTCGAAAAAGGCAGAAATTTTACACTACAAGATATTGAAGGAGGGTCTCATATAACGCTTATTGGCAAAGATGTGGAGAAAGCACTGTTCGGTGCTAAGGGAGACGCACTTCATAAATTTATTAAAATTGGTTCGGGTCGATACAAAGTGATTGGTGTGTTAAAGCCAAAAGGGAATAGCTCTGGATTTGGTGGAGATAAAATCTCAGTCATTCCGCTTAACACAGCACGGCAGTATTTTGGGAGTCCAGAGATGAGCTTTACAATAAACGTTCTTACAAAAGATATCAAACTTTTAAATTTATTATTATTTGAAGCAGAAGGTTTATTTCGAAAAATTAGAAAAATTCCGATTACTGGAAACTCTGATTTTGATATTGTAAAATCTGATAATCTGGCAACAATGCTAATTGATGATTTAGAGAAAGTTACTATGGGAGCAACCATAATTGGTTTAATAACCTTGCTTGGTGCGGCCATTGGGCTTATGAATATCATGCTTGTGAGTGTTACAGAAAGAACTCGCGAGATCGGCATACGCAAGGCAATGGGTGCAACACAAGCAATAATAAAAAATCAATTTTTAATTGAAAGCGTTGTTATCTGTGTTATGGGCGGCTTAATTGGAATTCTTTTTGGGATTATAATCGGCAATCTCATTAGCTTTGCTTTAAGCACGGGATTTTTTATTCCATGGTTTTGGATAATTGCTGGCGTTATCATTTGTATAGTTGTTGGTTTGTTAAGTGGTTATCTTCCGGCAAAGCGTGCTTCACGTTTAGATCCAATTGATAGTTTAAGATTTGAATGATCTTTTCTCTCAACACAGCGTGAGCGTTAGATCGACTCGGAGCATAGGTAAATAAACCACATAGGTACATAGTTTGCATAGGAAAATGTTTTTATTCCATCTAAGTATACATAGGATTTGAAGCTTCGCTTCAAATATTCTGGCTTCAATCTTTAGTTTTTAGTTGGCGTTAAAACAGGCAAGTGTTTTTTTTAATGAAAAACGACAAAATTTTTTGAGTAGTGTCATTGTGTGAGCAATTGAGACTTCTCACTTTCCGTAACTTATTGCAATAATTTGAATCTTCCTTTCGGATGCTGCATAAGGACTATAAACTGAATTTCGTTTATCTTTTAAATTATCGCTCACTTTACTTGCTGGTAATTCACCAACCTCAACGTATTCAAAAATAATTTTTCCCTCACCCAAATGCCCATTATTTATGTATTTATAAAATACACCGTTATTGTACTGTTTAAAAAACATTTTTAAACTACTTATCCTTCTTTTTGCAAGGTTAATATTGTATGCACTGCTTGCTAATGGACTGCAATATCCTTTCAAAGTAATTTTCACAATCTCCCCGCTTTCCAAAACTTTTTCAAGCATATTTGAGAAGCGCTTAAGATCATCTAAACCAGCTTCCAGACTATCACTAAAAAAATTAGCTATTTTATTTTTAGCAAGAGAGCGCTCCTTACCCTTTAAATCCTTAGAATATTCGAGTTCGTATTGTGGTTCTAACAATCTGTATTCACTGTAAGTTGTTTCATAATTTTTAACTGTTGTGGTATCCATACGTTTAGGGTCTGGTTCATCGTTATGAAAGTACAAAGTAAGTGGTACTAGAAGTTTTAATTGTTCTTTTACAATCAGCATCGTATCTAGCAAAATAGCAGGTTGTACTTGCATACTGTCTACTTTTAAACTAAAACGATAAATATCATTGCAGCAATTAAGTTTCGTCTCGAAGAATGAACCTTTTCTGTTACTGGATAAATAAATTCGTTTACCATCTTTACTCTCTGAATAATAAACATCGTTGTAACTACTGTTAATGTTAACACCTGCATTTACTGGTTCTTGAAATTCACCATTTACAAATTTACTTTTAAAAATATCAAATCCTCCTAAACCTTTATGCCAAGTACTACTGAAGTACAAAGTGTTTTCACTATTCACATACCAAGGCGTAATGTCATCATCTGGGGAGTTTATATTTCTTCCGGCATTGATAGGTTTTTCATATTCACCTTTGTCGTTTTTTATAGAATACCAGATGTCTAATCCGCCTTCACCACCTGGGCGATTGCTTGCAAAAAACAAAACTGTTTTCCCGTTCATTATTCCAAAATTTGGTTGTGTTGTGCTCACAGAAGCTTGATTCACAGGTTCGTTCATGCGAACAGACTGTTTCCACTTTTTATTTATCAAATTACTAGAATACAATTCGCAGGTGTAATCACTTGCATTCAAAGCTGTGCAACGAGAAACAATCATTTGCGTTTCATCTTCGTTAAAGCAAGTATTGGCGCTGTGATATACTTTCGAATTAATTAAAGTATCTAACACTTTTATTTTTTTGAATTTTTCATTTCTAATTTCTGAACGGTAAACCTTAGAGTAAGTGACCATATTCGCATATTCCCTAGCCTCTTCTGCGTCTCTGGGTTTAACATCAATAGTTCTGATGGAAGAAAAATACAGTGCGCTATCTTTTTCAAATGCACCATATTCACTTAGTTTGCTATTTACAGTACTGTTAAGATGCTCGGGCGCATCCATGATGGGGTTATTCATATATATTTGCGCCAGTTCACAAGCCTCAATTTCAATTTTTGATTTAACCGTATAGTAGTGATACTTGTCCTTTCTAAACTTAAGTTTGTAAAATTTCGCAAACCATTTTTTTGCTTCTTTATATTGTTCTTTATTTTTCAATAGCTGCCCTATCCAAAAAAATGTTAGTGGGAATCTTCTACCATTATCTATTGCGGCTGTTTTATAGTATAGTCTTAGTGCAAGATCTAAATCATAACTTAACCTGCAAGCCTCTGCAAAGGCATATTGTAATTTAAGATTTAAACTATCACTTGAGTATAATCTATTGTAATATTGACTGGCGCTGTACCAATCTTTATTTTTCTCTGCTTGCAAGGCTTGCGAACGAAGCATTGCATTTGTTTGTGACTTTGCAAGAAAACTGCACAAACAACTTAACAGAATAAAATATAACTTAATTTTCTTCATATCACATAAATACCGGACAATAGCGTTTTCTAGCGATAAAGCCTGGTTTTACCTTAATAATATAATTTATAAAAATTTCAAATCCACCTCTAAAATTTGATGCGCGATTAAAACGACTCACATTAATGTCATAAGAAATTCCACTCTGCAGCGTTTTGTTAGTATAGCCAAGTCTAAAAACTACTGCGTCTCTAGCTCTAAAACAAGCACCAGCTAAAATTGCTTTATTATCATCTCGATCGAAAAAATATTTAAATGACACGTGTGGAATTAACTCATAGTATTTTCCCTGATTAGTAAATAAGGCCTCTGCAATAATATCTGTCTTTTCAGAAATAGGAGTTGAATAACTCAAACAGTTGGTGAATTTAAAATCAAGACGGCTTGCATTATCTCCCTGATAACTTATTGATGGTGTTGTTAAATGTTGTAATCCTAAACCATAACTAAAGCGATGTTTTTCTTTATGAATATATTGCACAACAGAACCGAGGCTGATATCGGCAAAGTTTACACTCGTAAAACCAAATTGTTCACCCGTTTCTAAACTACTATTGTAAGCTAAACCATCAAACTGATTTTCAAAAGTCATTTTACTAAAATCAAACCCCACCCTACACCAACCAACATTGGCTCCAACAGTTACAATTAATGTACTATCTTGCTTTCCTAAAAAAATATAAGAACCACTTGCGTAAAGCTGAGTTGTTCCATAACGAGAATCGCCAGCTTTATCATTATTAAACATAATGCCAACTCCAATCATATCCCGCTCCAATTGTTTGGGTTTAAAGCGCTTTTCGCCGCTTATACCAAATGTTGAGTAAGAAACTGGTACACTTTGCCATTGACTCCTGTAAACGGCACCAATACGGTAATCGCCATTAAACATACCGGTATACCCAGGACTAAGATTTAAAAGCGAGGAATTAAATTGAGAAAAATGGATATCCTGACCTAAAGACTCAAAGGACATTCCAAGAGCAATGCAAAAAAATATATAATGTACAAATCTCAATTAAGTGCTATAAACAAATATAACAAAATGTTGTGAGGAATAGAAATCATTGAGGTTAAAGAAATAGATTACTTTTTTCACTTAAAAAAGCAGAGAAGGTCTATTCGCTTGCTATTAGAAATAACTTTGGAGTTTCTTTTCTTTTTATTTTGTCTTTCTCATCTATGCATTTCTGAAAATGCGGCATAATTTATTTGTTTGGGGTTTAATTGTTAAATTTGCAATTCAATTTCAAAAATATGGCAAGCGACAATTTTCAAGCACACGATTATTATTTAATGGATGAACTTTTAAGTGATGAGCATAAGTTAATACGTGAAACAGCCCGAGCATGGGTAAAAAAAGAAGTATCTCCTATCGTAGAAGATGCGTGTCAGAAAGCTGAGTTCCCGAAACAATGGATTAAAGGTTTGGCTGAGATTGGAGCATTTGGTCCATATATTCCCACAGAATATGGAGGTGCAGGATTAGATCAAATATCTTATGGTTTAATTATGCAAGAATTGGAACGTGGGGATAGTGGTTTAAGATCTACTGCATCTGTTCAAAGTTCTCTTGTAATGTTTCCAATTTATACTTATGGCAGCGAAGAGCAAAAGAAAAAATATTTACCGAAGTTGGCTAGTGGAGATATGATGGGATGTTTTGGTTTAACTGAACCTGATCATGGTAGTAATCCAAATGGTATGATTACGAATTTTAAAGATGCAGGTGACGGTAAACATGTTATTTTAAACGGTGCAAAAATGTGGATCAGCAATTCACCTTTTGCTGATATTGCAGTAGTTTGGGCGAAAGACGAAGCGGGAGATATTCGTGGTTTAGTTGTTGAGCGTGGCATGAAAGGATTTACTACTCCTGAAACCCATGGCAAATGGAGTTTAAGAGCCAGTGCAACCGGAGAATTAGTTTTTGATAATGTAAAAGTTCCGAGGGAAAATATTTTTCCAAATATAAAAGGACTTAAAGGACCGCTCGGTTGCTTGAATAGCGCTAGATATGGTATTTCATGGGGAGTTATTGGTGCTGCGATGGATTGTTACGATAGCGCATTGCGTTATAGTAAAGAACGTATTCAGTTTGGTAAACCGATAGGTGCTTTTCAATTAACTCAAAAAAAATTGGCTGAAATGATAACTGAAATTACAAAAGCTCAGTTATTAACTTGGAGATTAGGTGTTTTAAAAAACGAACACCGCGCTACTCCCGCTCAAATAAGTATGGCAAAGCGTAACAACGTTCATATGGCAATAACCATTGCGCGTGAGGCTCGTCAAATACATGGTGGAATGGGTATTACAGGTGAATATCCAATCATGCGTCACATGATGAATTTAGAAAGTGTAATAACTTATGAAGGTACACACGACATTCACTTATTGATAACAGGAATGGATGTTACGGGCTTCAACGCTTTTGGATAGGACAATTCTTTTACAATTAAAAAGCCTGATTGCTTAAGCAATCAGGCTTTTTAATTGTTTTGAGTGAAAGAATTTACTCGTAAAATTTCTCATTTTTTAGCTCGCTAACATCTCCGCTACTTACCTTGCACTTTATTCTACGTCCTGTTTTACAAGCGCATTCCGTGCAGCTGTCGGGCGTAATGTCACTAAATATTTCTATTTCAAAAACCTTTATTCCTTTCTTATCAAGATATTCAGTAATATTATTTTTTAATTTTTCATTATTAACATTCTTTTCCCATTTATCAGCGCAAAATGTCTCGTCGTAATGCAGCCACTTTACACCGCCCAACTTACCGCAGCCAGAAATTAACACAAAAATGATACTTAGAACTAAAAAAGTACGGAACATTTGCAAACCCTTAAACATAGATATAAATATAAAACTATACATTTAAATATACAAAACCAAAATAACTTTGATTCTGCAAATCAATCTGACTTAATTGTAGGCAAATACCCTCGTATTGGTATCACTCTTGTAAGACCAACTCACTTTCCAACCATAAGGACAGTCACTGGCGGTTGAATTCAGTCCTTCACTATTTACCCCATAATTGCAAATCATTGCGAAATCTTTTTCATCCACTTTTATACTAACCTCGCCTTCAGAAGGTGAAACACTTCCACAAGTACTTTTCCATACTATAGGAACATTCACTTGTGAAGTATAATTATTTCCATCTCTATTCTGTCCCCAATTTTCAAGATTATTGATCCCATTGGATACACCTAAACCCTCAATTTTACAGCTCGTAAATTTTCCCACAGAATTATAATTAAACGTCAAGCTTCTATTAATATTGAAAATAGCAGTGTTACTTTCATCAATCGTTACCTTCACTCCTGATGCAGTTTGTATTTGGATAAGGTTTGAGGCATTTAGATATTTCATCTCGTACCAGGTATTGCCTGTCTGGTTGGTCAAACTTGCGGCACCGTCAAATTGCACAGTCCTTCCGTCATTATGACTTACTTTATAATTAATAAACTCTAATTGGATTCTACATTCTTGATTTTTCCATTTTTTTATAGGGTAATCAAGTAAAGTAATTCTAATAGTGCCAGTCTTCTTCAGTCCCTTACATACAGTTCCGTTGTATTTTAATTGCAATATGCCACTATAAATCTCTAAACTATCTATATCCAAACCACACAATTCCGTTTTAGTTGAAGTTGTCGATGAAACTCCACCACGAAGAAGAGATTGTTCCATTATTGCAATATTAACATCACTCACTGCTTCGTCATTCTGTTCTTGTGATCGTCTCACATCCTCGGCAGCCTGCCCGTTTTCCTCATCGAATGCCTTTTTCTTTTTACACGCCAATGTAAACAGCAAAAGTGGAATGCAAATAAGCACAATTCTTAAATAAAATTTCTCCATACTCATGCAATATCTCAGCACTATTTAAAGCTAAAGATATAAAAAATAAAGAAATGAAATATTTAAAAATCGATTGCTAAACCTTTAAACAAAAAAAACCCGCAGAAAAACCGCGGGTTCGAAACTGTTTTCTCATTTATTTATAACTAATCACTTTTGAATTACTATTCCCATTGAATGTCCATTCCAATTTCCAGCCGTAAGGACAATCATTAGCTGCTACTGTTTGAATATTACCACTTGCGTCAACACCGTACAAAAATTTAAGATCTACATTTTTTGTAGTATTACTAACAGTTACAGCGCCCTGCAAAACAGCTCCACCACAGGTTATATTCCAAATAATCGGTGTGGTTACTTGGCTAATAAAAACATCGCCATTTCTTGTAGTTCCATAATTTTCAAGATTAGCGGCCGTTCCATTATTTCCAATGCCCTCTGCTTTTGCTGTTATTATTCCATTAGGGAAAGTATAGGTTAGTTTCCGATTGATATTATATATCGCAGTTTTACTATCTTCAAAAGTAACCTGCAAATTACTGCCAGTTACAGTAGTAATTAAAGCCTGATTAAAAAACACTAAATCAATCCAAGTTCCGCCTGACACATTGGTTAAATTCTGAGTTCCATTGAGCATAACAGATTTCTGATCAGAAGGTCTTAAAACCTTATAATTAAGATATTCCACTTTAATGACTGCTCCAATATTTTTCCATTTGGTCCCATGTTGCCATGTAAGTCTGATAACACCTGTACGTTTGCGATTTAAACACGTTACCCCATTATATTTAAGTAAAATGGTATCTTGAGTTATTTTAACAGAATCTACATCAAATCCACATATACCGGTAGTTGCTTCGGTTGATGAGCTTCTTCCTGAAGCTCTTTTCGAATTACTTATTACCTCATTTATTTCATTAACAGCAGCATCATTTTCACCCTGAGCCTCTCTACTGTCTGTACCACCCTGGGCATCTGGTGTTTGAACAGCAATTGGCTCAGGGTCTTTTTTTTTCTTACAAGCAGAAAATATCAAAATAGAAGAAAAACTTATCAAAGCAATGCTATAAATTATTTTTTTTGCGCTCATGTTGTTTGGTTTTAATCTCTATATACGTAACTTATCGAATAAAGATACAAAAAAAAGACACTTTTTATAATTTGTAATCTATTTTTAGGTAAATCCACTCCACAAATTTTAACTTATTATGATTGATTAATTCTAACTTTTGGGTCTCACTTAATCCTTCAATACTGTACAAACCTTCAATTGGATAACGATTGCCTATCTCCTTTATTCCACTCGTTTTTGGTTTTAAAACATACAAATTAGTATTTGAAAATCCTTCAATTGATACCGGATAAACGATAACATCATCATGCAGTAATTTTTTGTCAGTAATTATCGCATTTACAGTTTTTTTAATCAAATTATTTTTTTCGTTCACTGGATGCAACTCTATCTTTCGTTGTAAGAATTTCGTAAGCAAATGTTCCCGAAAATTTTCTCCTCTTATTTTGATCCCAATATTTAAAATTGGTATTAAGAAATCTTCATCATTGTTTTTTGTAATGTAAAAAGGTAATGCAGGTGTAACTTTGAAATACTTCATTTTAAAAATTTTAAACCTGCTAACTCTTAGTATCACTATCCAAAATAAGATCCCATCTGAAAACAGACCTTTTAAAAATGTAATTATTGAGGTGTTTAAACCTGTCATCACATAATTATTTGTAAATGCTATAACCAATGTGAGAAAATACCAATAGAACAACCGAAAAACTAAATTAGGTGTAAAATTCACTTTGTGATAATCAAAAAATGAAGAATAATTATTTGCGTTGTTTAACATCTGAATCCAAAAATTAATCCCAATTAAATAAATTATAAGAGAAAGTAAAGAGGTAAAGATTCCTAAAAAACCATCTGTGAGAAAAAAATCAAATAGTCCATGAGACGTTACTGCAAGGAGGATGCCTGTTATTGAATTCAAAAGTAGATTACCTTTTCTGAAAATTTTCTTTCGATATAAACCGTAAATAATAATGGTAGAATTAATAATGTGTTCTAAGGCAGAATAAAAGGTGCGAGAGGTGAGAATGGTAACACCGTGATTATAGAAGTAATTATAATTTTCAACCAAAGAAAAGCCTAAGGCTGTAACACCAGCATATATCAGGTAATCAATGGGTTCATTTATCCGTTTTTTTAAAAGAAAAAACACAAAAAGAACTCCTAATAATTTGCAGAGTTCTTCATTTAAACCAATTCCAAGAATTGAAAAAAGAGCGTCATTTATAAATTCTCCATTTTCTGCAAAATTAAATTCTTCAAGAACTCTATAAATGTATAAACTCAGTGAAGGGGTTAAGCCTCCAATACTAACGGCTAGAATGAGTGAAAAAACATTTTCTTTTTCAAAAACGTCTATCTGCCTAAAATAATCGAGCCACATGGCCACGCTCACAAGCGCAGCAAAAGCCAGGAAAAAAATGTAAAGTAGACCGTGCGACATTTCTATAAAGTAAATATCTTAATAAAGTTTAGATTCCTAAAGAAATGACCTGTTCGGGCACAAAAAAACCCACAACACTTGGTGATGTGGGTTTCTTAAAATTTGAAAAATTATTCAGATACAACTTCAAACGTTACAGTAGCCGCAACTTCTTTGTACAAACGTACTTTAGCAGTATAGGTACCTAATTGTTTGATTGAATCTTCAGTAATTTCGATGTTTTTACGTTCAACAGCATAACCTGCTTTTTGAAGAGCTTCTGCGATTTGGATAGTAGTAACCGAACCAAATATTTTTCCGCTTTCGCCAGCTTTTGCTCCAACTTTAATGCTCACATCTGCTAATTTTTCAGAGTTTGCAGTTGCTTCTTTGCGTAATTTATCTTCTTTAAACGCACGTTGCTTAAGTATTTCAGCATGCATTTTTTTAGCGCTTTCGGTGGCTAATGTAGCCATGCCCTTAGGTAATAAAAAGTTACGTCCGTATCCGTTTGCAACGGTAACTTTATCGTCTTTGTATCCTAAACCTTTGATATCTTGTTTTAAAATAACTTCCATTTTGTTTTCCTCCTTAATTGATTATTTGGCATGTGTTCTTTTATTTGATGCTAATGCCATACCGAATAATAATATTTTTTACTTTTTAGAGTTGATTATTATTTCATTAAATCGGCCACGTAAGGCATTAATGATAAGTGACGGGCACGTTTTACAGCTTGTGCCACTTTACGCTGAAATTTCAAAGAAGTACCAGTTAAACGACGTGGTAACAATTTACCTTGTTCGTTAACGAATTTCAATAGAAAATCAGGGTCTTTGTAATCAATATACTTAATTCCACTTTTTTTGAAGCGGCAATATTTTTTCTTTTTTGCCTCCGCTGTTGGAGGGTTTAGATATCTTATATCTTTTGGTGCTGCCATTTTTTTTAAACTTTAATTAATTAAACCATTAAGAAGTTGCTGTTTCTTTTTTCTTAATCTTACCGTCAGCAACTAAACCTTTACGTTTGTCAGCATAAGCCATAGCGTGCTTGTCTAAAGCCACAGTTAAGAAACGAAGAATACGCTCATCACGTTTGAAAGTTAATTCAAGCGCGTTGATAATTTCTTGTCCTTCACCTGCAAACTCAAGTAAGTGATAGAATCCAGTTGTTTTCTTTTGAATAGGGTAAGCCAATTTTTTTAGGCCCCAGTTCTCTTCATTCACAATCTTGCCTCCCAGATCTGTGATGGTTTTTTTAATTTTTTTTGCGGCCTCCTTTGCCTGATCATCAGACAAAACGGGAGTTAAAATGAAGACCGTCTCATAGCGTTTTTCCATTGTTTATTTTTTAAATAGGGGTGCAAATATACTCAATTAATTGAAAAGGCAAAAAAAAAGGACACATTTTGTTGAAAATCAGGCATAATAGCACAGATATTTTCAGTCATTTTTGTCCAAGTTTGGCAAAACATCAATTCACAGTAAATTTTTTAATAATTCTGGTCTTCTCAACTCTAATTTCAATCGTATACAAGCCTTTTTTCCAACCTAAAGTATTGATTTCTATTTGTCCCTTATCTGTGCCAGATTCTATTTTGGCTCCAAGTATATTTCGAATAAGCCAAGTATACTCCTTGTATGGGTTATTGGAACGCAAAACAACTTTATCGCTACTTGGATTAGGAAAAAGTTGAAAATTTATAAGCTGTTCGATATGTTCTTCTAATCCCACTGCTGTGTAGGTGCATGTTCTTTCTGCATTGAATAATATTTGTAATGAATCAATTGGTTCAATACCAGAATTGGCTGGTGTTTTAAGCGAAACAAGCAAAGAGGGTTGTCCAAACAAATCGCCAGGTTGAGCAACTTTTAAAAAAGCAAACAAAGACGATGATCCATTGGAAGTGCATCTTGAATCAGCACCAATCATTTTTGCGCCTTCCATTGCTGCCATTAATTTACAGGCCAAATCACCAGGTTCCCTGTTAAACCTAGCCTCCATCGAATCCAAAACCATCTGGCCTAATAAAATATTTCCTTGAATGGAATAATTAGGTCCTGTAATATGATTTTTATAATTCATGCAGTTCGCTCCTGTAAAACCAGCAGATTTCGGATTGCTGGTGTTCATACGCACGACTCCATATTGCCTCGTTTGTGCATCAATTGTGGATTGCGCGTCATTTGCCTGAAGCCAATTTATTATTTGAGTTGGACTATCACCAGCTGTAAAGCGATTTTTGGCATTAATTTGGTTGGCAGCTATATAAGCTGCCTGTGTTGCAATTGCTCCTTCACCTGGAAAAATTTCCGCAATAAAATGGTTTGAGTATGCTGGAAACGGGAATAGGTCAACACATGATGCTCCAGCTGCTCCAACTTCGCCGGTAATTGAATCAAATGCTAAAATTGAAAAGGTATCTTGTGCATTTGAAAAAACATTACACGATAAGATTACTGCGACATAAACATTCCTAATTCTCATAATTCATAGGGTTTGATACTATAAAAATAGTATTTAAAAATTCAGATTTAGCATATAAATTGGGGAATTTAGTGTCCTTGAGCGCAAACAGTTTCTTATATTTAGGCTCTATATTATTAACTATGATCTTAAAATACAGCATAAAAATCTCGTTGCTAAAGTATATTCTATTTTTATTTATTTTTCAGTGCTTCAGTTTATCTTCTCAAACTGAATATCTCGACTTTCGTTCTGCCACTAACCCACTCTACTGGAAAAACAGAAAGCCTTATGAAGGATACTGGCAGCAGGATGTACATTATAACATTAAGGCAGAAATTAACGACAGCTCTGATATTTTAAGTGGTGTTGAAGAACTTATCTACTGGAACAATTCGCCTTTCGATATTTCATACGTTTATTTTCATCTTTACAGTAACGGAAATACAAAAGATTCCTACAGCGCTGATCTTTACAAAAACAACAACTACAATTTAAAATTTGGAAAATACCGCGGAAAAAATCTCGGTACAGAAGTTGAAACGATCACCGTAAATGGTCAAGAATTAAAAACAGAACTAGACAATACAATCTTAAAAGTTTATCTACCTAAAGTTTTAAAGTCGGGCGAGTCTACAACATTTAAGTTAAATTTTAAAACATATTTTGATAAGGAAGCAATCCGTAACCGAATGAAGATGTTTAATTCGTTTGGAAAGAAACACTACGATGTGGTGCACTGGTATCCGCGCATTACAGTTATAGATCGAAAATTTGGTTGGAATACTGATCAACATATGGACCATGAGTTTTATGGTGACTTTGGTTCTTTTTATGTGGAAATGACCATGCCTAACGACTATGTTGCGGATGGCACTGGAACATTAATAAATGAAAAAGAAGTTTTACCTGACACTTTAAAAAGGAAGCTCAACCTTGCTAACTTCCTTAAAAAGCCTTTTAATTCGACCCCTTCAACCATTATTAAAAAAGACGGTAGTAAAAAAACATGGAAGTTTTCTGCGATTAATGTGCATGATTTCGCATTCACGGCAGATCCCAATTACCGCATTGGTGAAACAAATTGGAATGGCGTGCGCTGCATTGCCCTTGTGCAAGAACCGCATGCAGCCGGCTGGTATAACGCACCACAGTACATTGCAAAAACACTTGATGTTAATTCTTATAATATTGGCCCATATCATCATCCAAAAATGATTGTAGCTGATGCTCAAGATGGGATGGAGTACCCAATGCTCGTGCTATGTGGGGGATTTGATCCAGACTACAGAACTTTATTGATTCATGAAATGACTCACAACTGGTTTCAAGGAATGCTTGGCACGAATGAAAACTATAGAGCATATATGGACGAAGGTTTTACGCAATTTTACACAGCAGATACCTATCAGTTTATTGATGGTCCATTAACCATAGAACCAAAACCAAAAAGCAAATACATTGAGCGTTTTACAGAGCCTTCAAGAATCCTTGATGATCAAATTTATAATTCTTTTTATAACAACGCTGTTATAAAGGGTGAAGAGACTCCACTTAATACTCATGCAGATGACTTCAATGGAGCGATAAGACATGGTGGTGGTTACGGACAATCCTACACAAAAACCGCAGCCATGTTGAAAAATTTAGAATATGTTTTAGGTCGCGCCCTGTTCGACAAATCCATGCAACATTATTTCGATCAATGGAAATTTGCCCATCCCTATCCCGAAGATTTTAGAAATTCAATTATTATGTACGCTGGCATTGATCTTAATTGGTTCTTTGATGAATGGCTGGAAACCTCAAAAACTATTGACTATAAAGTAGGTCGTATTAAGCGCAAAAAAAAGGGTGTATATGAAATTACTTTTAAGCGTAAAGGGAGTATGCAAATGCCAATTGATTTTGCTGTCATCGATGCAAATGATTCTGCGCGCCACTTTTACATTCCAAATACATGGTTTGAAAGACCTACCAGAGCTACTACCCTACCCCGCTGGATCGGCTGGGGTCCAAAATTAAAAACAACTTATACTGCAACTCTCGATATTGGAACTAAAATAAAGAACGTCATCATCGATCCATCTTATCGATTAGCTGATGTAGACATGACAAATAATTCAAAACACGGCAGAATAAGTTTACGTTTTGATTCAAAAGTATACAATCCGCCAAACTGGAAACGGTACGACATGCGTGTAAGGCCTGGGATTTGGTATAATGGTTATGACGGTGCTAAAATTGGTGCTGTATTAAGTGGTGATTATTTGAGAACAAAACATGTTTTTGAATTTGGGTTATTTTTTAGCTCCGGATTAGGCCAAGCTTATCTTAAAAAAATAACAAATGATTACAATACAATTAAAAATAAATACAATACCATTTCATTTTGGTTTGATTACAAAACCGCAACCAATCGTTTTATAAAAAAATCTAATATTTATTTACAAGCAAAATCTTTAGATGGACTCGACGGCGGAACACTAGGTTTTGAAAAGAAAAGTAATAATGAGAAAACGAGAGTGTATACACATCTAAAGGCTATGTGGCGGGACCTTCCGCAGGACATGGTGTATCTTATCAATCCGCAAGAATGGGGTTATCAAAAACTTAACAGTGCTATTCATATTGGGTTAGAGCATGATTACAGGTATAGACGAGGCACAGGAAATATACTCTTGAATGTTCGTACAGCTGCATTTACCAATGATTACGATTTTTCAGCAGCAACTCTTTCGGTTGTAAACAAAAACGATCTGGGCAAAATCAATATCAATACACGCGTATTCGGACAGATTGGTTTTGGAAATAAACTACCATCTGAGTCGATGTTATTTGCCGCCGGAGCAAATAACGAAGAGCTTATGGGTAATAAGTACACACGTTCAATGGGTATTATACCGCCTGACTGGGGCGGTTATGGGGTTACAACAAATCATTTTACTGCAGGTGGTGGCTTAAATTTAAGAGGTTTCTCAGGGTATTTACTTGCGCAGCAAAACTCAAACGGATCACTAAGCTATAATTACAAAGGCACAACCGGCATTTCAATTAATACAGAAATAGAATTTGGAGAATTTTTCAAACGCTTTAATCCAAAATTTTTGAAAAACAGTATTAAAATTCAACCTTATTTATTCGGTGATGTTGGTAGCATTAATACAAACTCTCCAGATAGGGCCATTGCTATGAGTGACGTTATGGGTGATGCCGGCATTGGAACTACCTTGAGTATTGTTCGATGGGGCAAGTTATATGGAATAAAACCACTTACTATTCGTTTTGATTGTCCATTTTTTATTAGCCGATTACCATTTGCTGAAAAAGATTATTTTCAATTCAGATGGATGCTTGGAATTAATAAATCATTTTAAAAGATTTATAGTATTTACGCCATTTTGTCTAAATACAAATGGTAAAAAATGTTTAATGGTTATTTGTTAAACTTAATAGTATCATAAATTTTTATCTTTAGCCACTTAAAATTAATATTAAACTAATTTCTAAAACCATGATTCAAAAATTAAAATTATTTTCAGTTGGTGTTGCAATTGCTGCGATATCAAGCACCACTTTAAACGCACAATTAAAAGTGCCTGCGCCAAGCCCATTACAAACTGTTAAACAAGCTTTTGCTTTATCAGATATTTCAATCGAATATTCTCGCCCAGGCGCAAAAGGCCGTCTAGTTTACGGTGATGTTGTACCTTTTGGTAAAGTGTGGCGCACAGGAGCTAATGCTTCAACAAAAATAACTTTTGGTGATGATGTAAAAGTAGAAGGAAATGCAATACCTGCAGGAACTTACGCTTTATATACTGTACCAGGAAAAGATAATTGGGAAATAATTATCTATAAAGATTTAACACTAGGTGGTAATGTAGCAGATTACAAAAAGGAAAACGATGTTGCTCATTTTACTGTTAAGCCTAGGGCATTAAATGATAAAGTAGAAACGTTAACCATTAATTTTGCCGATATAACATCAAGTACCGTTAACGTTGAACTTAACTGGGAAAAAACGAGTGTTACTTTTGCTGTTGTGGCAGATATTGATTCAAAAATAATGAAAGACATTGAAGCTAAAGTCGTGAACGATAATCGTCCGTACTTTCAAGCTGCAAGTTATTATTACGAAAGCGGAAAAGACCTTGTAAAAGCAGGTGAATGGGTTGATAAGGCAATTGCCGCTAATCCAAAAGGTTTTTGGATGGTTATGTTGAAAGCAAAAATACAGGTAAAGCAAAAAGACATTAAAGGCGCGGTTGCAAGTGCTGAAAAAGTAATTACGATAGCGACAGAAGCTAAAAACGATGATTATGTTGCTCAAGCTCAGAAATTAATTGCAGAGAACAAGAAGTAAATTATTCTTTAAATAAAAAGAAACCCCGCCTTTTCTAAAGGCGGGGTTTCTTTTTGAAAAATCTTTTCAATTCCTTATTTGTATGCGACGGCTACCTTAGCAGTTCCGTTTTTCAGACTAATTTCATTATTACCGTTCTTTACTACACAATTAAATCGAACTCCAATACTTTTAGTTTTTTCGTTTTTTTCATTGACTTTATAATCAATAACAGAAGTAATTTCAAAATTACTTTCATTTGGTTGAACAAGATTTTTTGAGCTATATACAATGCCATTTGGATCAGTTAACAGGATGGTTATAGAAGCGTACAATCTCTTATTATGAATTGGAGAAAAAACAGCATTATAATTAGCAGTACAATTGTTTCCAGAAGCATCTAATTGATATACAGTACTACAAACCTCACCAGAATTCTTATCCCTTAATTTCAGGTTAATTAGATGTACTCCAGGAGTAAATATTCTGCTAAACGTCGGTGTGGTTTCATTTGTTGCATCCGGTAAGGTCCATGTGCATTCAAGATTTTTATTTGAATCCAGTAGTGAATAACTTAATGTATACTTTAAATCAGGGGTATTGATATCACGAACAGAATTAACTGTGGCTTGTAAGCTGCTACCCATTTTAAACACATTTGTTAAAGGTGGGGCGCTACAAACACCAGAAGGATCATCATAATTAAAAGTAACAGAATATGTTTTCCCCACATTTAAAATTTCTGAAATTGAATACCTATCCTCAATTCCAGGGACACCATAGGTAGTTATAGTAGATCCATCATTAATTAACCAAGAGTATGAAGAATTAGAAACCTCAGATTTTACCGGTTCAAATTTTATCATTTGAGTAGCATCTGATAAGTTTTGATCATTGTATAAATGGGTTCCAATTATTAATGCACTATCGGGACTCATCTTATCATTTGGGTCTGAATATTTGTTATCATTAAATAAAATAGTTATTTGATAACCAACTCCAATTTGTTTAGCCAAATTAGCCTTATAAACAAAAACGTAATCTGAGTCTTGATGGTACCAAGATGAATTCATATAATACTCTTCATTCCCCGCCTCAAGATCTAAAGCTTGACCATCCATAACACATTTAACAAAGAAATGAGGGTCTGTAATTTCAGGCTCAGGTAAATTTTCTTGTTTTCTACAAAAAGAAAATATTAGTGGAAAAAATGAAATATAAATTACAATTTTTTTCATTGTTGTTTATTTATCAAATAAGGTATAGTTTAATCCTAAACGAATACCAACTGGTGTTTCAGAAGTTTTTATATCACCCATGTTTTTAAAAATATCAGTGATTCCATAATTAAGTTCAAGACTTAAGCCAAGACGTTTGCTAAGTGTTGCTTTGTATTGCGCTGTTAACATAAGGTTAATAGTATTTGTTCCTTCATATATAGAATTACTATTACCATTGTCAGAACCGATACTTTTTTCTTCACCATCAAGCACATAATATTTTGATTTGTTGCTTTTTGCGCTTATTAAATACGCAGCGTTCAGCCCCAATCCTACTTCATTAGTAGCATTAATATGATAGTTAAATTTTAAAGGTACAGCAATATAATACAATTGACTTGTAGTTATTTTTGTATAAATACTAACCGATCCGAAGCCATATTCTTTTTGAGCAATTTGATAGAATGGTTGTTTAATATTAGTTATCGAATATGCCTGAATACCAAAACTAATACTTGTTTTATTTGTGAGGTAACGACCGTAATTAACGCCTGCGAACCAATTAAAACCTTGTCCATCGCTACCCTCTTTTGCTTTCCAACCTAAGAGATAAGCCGCTCCTGCTTCAAGATTGAAATAATGTATTTTTCGTTTTATGTTTTTTTCGTAGTAATCGTCGTCATAACGCTTTAAAAAAGTAAATGGAGTAGAAACTAAATCAGACTCATTTTGTTCTAGAGGAATAAAGGAGTGAACTGCTGATAGGAATTCTATTTTCAAAGTAGTTTCTTCTATACCAGAAAAATTAGCTTGAACATCACTCTTGCTTTTTGAAAGCGATTGTTCTTTATTTATCGAAGCAGTGCTTAATTCACCGGTGCTAGTTCTAGCTTGGGTTATTTCACCATCATCCTTACTAACATCGCTTTTAGAATTACTGGTAGTTGGATCGTCAGAGTTAATTGGCTCTGCACTTAAACCAGACAAATCACTCTTACTCGAAGTTACTTCAGCACCTTTTAAGTTTATTTCTTGTCCGGAATTGCTAATTTCAGAAGTGTTTGGAATTGTTTTCGTTTTTGCAGAACCAGACTCAACAAATTTTTCAGAATTACTTTTTAAGTCAGCAGATTGAGTTTTAATTTCAGATTCAGCAACTAGAATAGGTTTTGTATTGTTTAAACGTTCTGGTGATTCAATTATTAGAGAACTTAAACTATTTTCAATCATTTGCTCATTCTCTGTGTTTGAGTTTTTAGGTTGATCCATTTTATTCTCCAAAATAGTCTTATGGGAAACAACATTATCTGGAGTGTTTGCATTTTCAGTCTTAAAAACGTTATAAGCAACAAATCCAATAGAACTGAGAATTACAGTATACGCAACAGGCAAATAAAATCTTTTCAATTTATTTATAGACGCAACTTTTCTTTCTGCATCCAAAATACTGTTGGTCTTGTTCCAGTTCTGTTCATCAAAAGGATAGTTCTCTTCCTCTGCCTTTCGTCTTATTATCTTATCAAACTCTTCTTCGAAGCTCATGTTTTTATATTCTAGTTAATACACTATTTTCAATATATTCTTTTAATTTTTGCCTCGCAGCATTTAAGTGCCATTTCGAGGTTCCCTCACTAATACCAAGCATTTCACCTATCTCCTTATGCGAATAACCATCAATAGCAAATAGATTAAATACTTTTTTTGTAGCCTCTGGTAACAGATTAATTTGTACTAAAATCTGCTTATAATTTATTCGACTTAAGGCTTCGTTTACATCTGAAAAATCAGAGTTATCGTAATAATTCTCAACGTAGGTTATTCTTTCACGTTCTTTTTTATTCTTTCTATACTCATCAATAAGTGTATTCACCATTACCCGGCGAATCCATGATTTGAAAGGAACTTCAGGTTTATAACTTGTTAGATTTTTTAATATTTTAAGGAAGCCCATATTTAGCGATTCAGAGGCAATATCTTTGTCTCTAGAATAACGCATACAAATACTCATTAAATAACTATAGGTAATTTTATACAGCTCATACTCAGCCTTTCGGTCCTGCTTAATGCACAATGCAATGAGTTTAGGCTGAATATCCATAATTACTTAGTATCTTTAAACTTATACGAATAAAGATAAGCAAAAGTTGGGTAAATAAATAGATCTACCTTATTGAAATTCAATAAATTAACTAAAAACCGGAAATAGTTGTTAGTCTTTGAACATTTTAAGAAGAGCCGAAAGCTTTTCTTTGAGTTCTCCGCGAGAAATAATTTTGTCTAAAAAACCGTGTTCAAGCACAAACTCAGCAGTTTGAAAGCCTTTCGGGAGATCTTTGCCAATTGTTTCTTTAACGACACGCGGTCCGGCAAATCCAATAAGAGAGCCTGGTTCAGCTATATTAAGATCGCCTAACATGGCATAGCTCGCAGTTACACCACCCGTTGTTGGATCAGTTAATAAAGAAATGTAAGGTATTTTATGCTGTGCTAATTGACTTAATTTAGCGGATGTTTTTGCCATTTGCATAAGTGAGAAGGCAGCTTCCATCATTCGTGCACCACCGCTTTTTGAAATAATGAGCAAGGGTGTTTTTGTTTTTATACAGTAGTCTATTGATCTCGAAATTTTTTCTCCAACTACACTACCCATGCTACCTCCTATAAAACCGAAATCCATACAGCAAATAACCAAATCCTGACCATTTACTTTACCATATGCACTACGAAGAGCATCTTTTAAATTTGTTTTTCTGATTGTGTCAGTTAACCTATCCGTGTATTTTTTAGTGTCTGAAAAATCAAGGGGATCGCCACTTACTAGATTTTCGTTAAGCTCAGTGAATTGATTATCGTCGAAAATAACCTCGAAATATTCTTTACTTCCTATTTTTTCGTGGTATCCACAATCAGAACAAACATATTTATTTGCTGTATGATCTTGAACTGTGTGAATTTTTTTACAAGAAGGGCATTTATACCAAAGGCCTTCTGGTGTTTCCTTCTTCTCTTTGGTAGATGTTGTTATACCTTCTTTAAGTCTTTTAAACCAACCCATCTTTGAAATTATAAATTATAAATTGTAAATTATAAATGTTTTGATTCAACATTTATAATTTCTCATCCGATAGCTGTCGGATTAACATTTCTTAAGCTATTGTAATTTTCTTATCTAAGTAAACGTCTTGAATTGTATTTAGTAAAGTTACGCCTTCTTTAACTGGTTTTTGAAAAGCTTTTCGTCCACTTATCAACCCCTGTCCACCGGCACGCTTATTAATTACTGCTGTTGTTACAGCTTCTGCAAGATCGCTTGCACCTTTACTTTCACCGCCACTATTAATTAATCCCATGCGTCCCATGTAGCAGTTGGCTACTTGATAACGGCAAAGATCAATAGGGTGATCGGTTGTTAATTCTGAATATACTTTTGGGTGAGTTTTACCAAAATTTAGTGCTGTGTAACCACCATTTTTATCTGAAAGCTTTTGTTTAATAATATCTGCTTGTATAGTTACTCCTAAATGATTTGCTTGAGAAGATAAGTCTGCCGCAGTATGGTAATCAACTCCATCTTTTTTAAAGGCATTGTTACGTGTATAACACCAAAGTATTGTTGCCATTCCTAGTTCATGGGCGCGATCAAAAGCTTGCGCTACTTCAACAATTTGTCTTCCAGATTCAGGTGAACCAAAATAAATTGTCGCTCCTATCGCAACAGCACCCATATTCCAGGCATCTTCAACAGAACCAAACATAATTTGATCAAATTTGTTTGGATAAGAAAGAAATTCGTTGTGATTAATTTTCACAATAAAAGGGATTTTATGCGCATACTTTCTTGCCACAGATCCTAGTACTCCAAAAGTAGATGCAACTGCATTACAACCACCTTCTAAAGCAAGTTTAACAATATTTTCGCTATCAAAATAAAGTGGGTTTGGAGCAAAGCTTGCTCCTGCACTATGCTCTATTCCTTGATCAACTGGTAAAATACTCATGTAACCTGTACCAGCTAATCTTCCTGTATTATATAATTGATTTAAACTTCTTAATACCTGCGGATTGCGGTTAGAAGGCGCAAACATGCGATCTACAAAGTCGTTGCCCGGCAAATGAATTAGGTCTTTTGAAATTGTTTTACAAGTATGATTTAATAAGTTATCGGCATTAGAGCCTAATAATTCTGATATTTTGGTTGACATGTTTTTACTTTTAAAAGGGAGACAAATATAATAAAAAAACCCCGCCAAAAGGCAGGGTTTAAATATGAAAAATAAATTTTTATTCGTTAACCATAATCATTTTGAATGGCACATTTATAATGGCTTGATAGTCTTCACCAGCTTCCAACATATCTTCATCATCTTCCTCATAATGCCAATTAATAGTAACAGCACTTCCACCTTTATTAATACCTTCTAATTTTTTGAAAACATCAAGAATACATTTTGAAGAGGAGGTGTTAAAATATTCCAATTGAACATTAACAGTAGTTGCAGGCTTTGCAGCGCTAGCATACTTGTCTAATGCATCAACCAAAGGCTTGTAAAATTCAATCGAATTTTCTGGAATTGAACGCCCTTTTACTTCTAGAACCCCACCATTCAAGTCAAAGTTAATGCTTGGTGTTTTTGGTGTGCCTTCAATAGAATATTTTTCCATAATTATAAATTTTTAATTTTGTTGATTTGATACTTTTATATTAAGTGTAAAGAAAGAAACTTTATTGTCAATTTCCAAAAAATTATATTCTAATTTTTCTCCTGTTTTTCTCGCAATATCTATCATGCCTAAACCACCCCCACCTTTAAGCGACATTTCACCGTTATTTAAAACCCTTTTGTAATATTCTTTCAGTTCTTCTTTACTTAGTGAGTTAACCTCGTCAAGTCTGGCTCTTAGACCATTTATATTTTCATTCAAAATATAATTTCCAGTAATGATTGAATATTTATTATCGATTTTACCTATAGTGAAAATTGCTGATCTAATTTTTTCGGAGTCTACTTCAGTGATCTCATCGAGGTGATGATATAAATTTTGAAGGCATTCAACTAAAACATTGTAAACCTTTTTCTTCATCTTAGGCTCTTCCTGCATATTATCCATTTTATTCTCCATTATTTGAAGAATAGACGTTAATAAATCAGATGTAATTTCTCCTTTGAAGGATAGCAAAATATTATTGCGTTCCATCTTATCGTATATATCGAAAACGTCCACTATGGAATAGTTAGTTTTAATTTGCTGTAAATATATTATTTTAATTTAAATGCCACAGTATTTTCTTTAACAGTAAAAGTTGCTTGATCATCACAAGTACCATCTCCAAAATTAATAGTCCTCGTTTTAAAGCCATCAGGGGTTAATTCCATTGTACCCGAATTAATATATGCACAATTTGCGCGCTTTACCAACCAAGTGCCTTGTGCAACACTTGTAGAAAAACCGCCATTACTTCGATTCGTTCCTGAAGCACTTCCATATACATACGTTAAGGGATAGGAACCGCCAGAGTCGCCATTTGCGTAAAGGATAAATGTTCTGTCGAATTTATACTTTATAGTGAAGTCGGAGGTTTTACAGCTACCATTTACTAATACTACATGAAAGTTTGTGAAATCATTATTCGATTCGGTTGTTGTTACGATGATGCTATCACAGGTATAATTAATTGCAGAAGCCCAACAGTTGTCCATTTTAAAGACCATTTGTGAACCTGGTGTTTTTGACTGCGTAATGCGACTGATATTAATTCTACCAGATCTTTCTTTTCCGTCGGGCATTGACTGGGCATTAATGATATGCGTGAAATTTTGCACACCTGTAACTGTAAATTGCAATGCACCTATTGAGGCTGCAGAAATCAAGCCCATGAATTCCTGATCTGCAATTGCATAATCAACAACAGACTGAGATTCATTATCTACTTCCAATGTTTCCTTTTTGCTACAGTTGGTGAAAATTAAGGTTACTAAACTTCCTAAAAATAAGATAATCTGAGGGGATTTTATCATCAAATGGGCTTTTTAACAGACTAAAGTAGGAATTATATCGACAAATATAATAAATAAATTTAAATTTCGATTCCTACGATTAAAACATCATCGACTTGTTCGTGATTTAATCTCCATTGTTCAAAATTGTTTTTTAGCTCATTTCTTTGTTGTTCTGCATCTTTCAAATGAATATTCCCTAAAAGATCATGAAAGCGTTTTACCATGAATTTTTTACCCTTTTCACCTCCAAATTGATCTGCATAACCATCTGAAAACATATAGGCCATAGATACTTTCTCGGGATTTACTGAATGCGTTGTAAACTTTCTATCAACATCATATTGCGCTCCTCCGATAGGGAATTTGTTTCCTTCAAATCTTGAAAGTTCTCCATTCGCGTTAACCAAAACCAATGGCCGGTTAGCTCCCGCCCATCTGATTTCTCTTTTAATATCATTGATGGCTATTATGGATACATCCATTCCATCATTGGTAGTAACTTCATTATGACCCTGACGAAGAGCTTCCTGAACACCTTTATGAAGATGATCTAATATGGCTCCAGGATCTGTGACACCTTTTTCTAAAACGATTTGATGCAAAAGATTATGACCGATCATGCTCATAAATGCACCTGGCACTCCGTGACCCGTGCAATCTACTACTGCAAATATTTTAAAGCCATTTTCTTCAGCAAACCAATAAAAATCACCACTAACAATATCCTTAGGCTGGTAGAGAATAAACACTTTTTTCAGTTTTTTATAAATATTATCCTTTGACGGTAAAATGGCTTCTTGAATACGTTTAGCATATTGAATACTGCCCATAATATCCCGATTTTTTTCTTCCAATTCTTTGGTACGCTCTGCGACTTTATTTTCAAGTATTTTATTTTCCTTTTTCATCGCCCGAGTTCTATACTGGGTGTAGAAATAAATTAATCCAAGACTAACAATCAGTATCATGAGATAAAACGCTTTGGTTTTCCAAAATGGAGGGATAATTTTAATTCCTATCTCAAAGGCTTTATCATTCCAAATACCATCGTTGTTTGCTGCTTTTAATTTAAATGTATACTCTCCGCCTGGCAGCTGCGTATATGAAACATAACGAACATTAGTTGGCGCTGACCAATCATTATCGTAACCTTCCAACATATATCTAAATTTATTTTTAGTTGGATCGCTATAATCCATTGCCACAAGTTCAAATTGAAAATAATTTTCTCTCCAATCTAGATTTAAGTACTTTTTGTAGGTAATGAGGGTATCCATAATAACATCAGTACCCGATCTTTTATATCCAATTACATAAGCTTGCGGCACATGCAAATTGTCTTTAATGCTTGAGGGTCTGAATACATTAAACCCTTTGTTTCCTCCAAAATACATCAATCCTGATTCCGAAACATAGGCAGCACCCCTGTTGTATTCTGTATTTAGTAAACCATCTTTAATATTATAGTTTTTAAAGGCGATTTCTTTTTCGGGTAACATTGGATTAAAGCGAATTATGCCGGCGTTTGAACTCATCCAAAAATTATTAACGCTATCCTTTAAAATTGAATGGAGGTATGTGCTCGCAAGACCGTCTTTTGAATAAAAATTATAAAAAGTATTGTTCGGTAATAATTTACTTAGACCTGTTGATGTAGCTGCCCATATGTTCCCTCCTTTATCCTCATTAATACCAAGAACCATATTGGAAGTAATATCGCCAAGCTTTCCTTTATTTGTATAGGTTTTTAGGATTGTTAATTTACCGTCTTGGTCAAAACCTTTCATTTTAACTAATCCAACATCAGTAAAACCTAACCAAACATTATTTTTAGAGTCTGAAAAAATTGTATTGATTCTAATTCCGGGTAAACCATCCTTCTCAGTAAATTGCTGCAGTTCGAGTGATTTTAAATTTATAATAAAGAGGCCATCACCAGCCGAACCTGCGTAAAGATTTTCGCCTTTTATCATTAGACAAAGTAAGGTTTTAGCTACATCACTGTTTACAATTGTTTTTGCTTTTTTTGTAGACTTATCATATCGAAGTAAGCCATTTCCAGATGTGCCTAACCAATAAATATTTTCTGACTCTTTAGCTATACATAGAATAGTATAATTTTCGAATGTTTTATTGTGTTGCACTATGGTGCCAGTTTCAAGATTAAGTTCATGAAAGGTTTTTGCACCGCCAAGCAATACTGATCCCTTGTGATCTTCACAAAAAGAGTATATGTTATCAAAATTGGTTTCGTATTTGTAAGTTGAGTTGGGAAACTTTTGTGATCTAAAAAATGAAATGTTAATGCCGCCTTGATCTGTACCAATCCAAAAATTATTTTCATTATCACTAAAAATACAATTAGTTATATTTGAGTTTAATGACAAAGGAGCATCTTGTTTTGTGTAAAAATCTACTCTTTCGTTAAGTAAATTGTAGACTATAATACCAAAACCTGTTGACGCGAAAATTTTATTATCACGAACTACAAAATCTTTAATATGATTTGCGGCTTCATTCTGTTTAGAAAAAGAAATCTTGGATTCAATCTCAAACTGTCTGTCAATTTTAAAAATACCCTGTCCGTTAGTTCCGATATACATTTTTCCAGCATAACTACCAATGTGTGTAATAGATTCTAGCTTTTTAATATCTACATCTAAATAATCAGGAGAAATGAACTCTACTCTTTCCAAAGTATTATTTTTTTTGAGCTTCCATAAACCTTGATTAATTGTGCCCACATAAACCTCGTCGTTAACTTTTTCGATGCATGTGACATTAACTTTTTCTTCTACTTTGAAATAAGGATTTTTGATAGACTTATCAGAAAAATTAAGAATAAATAATCCTCCCTCAGTTCCCACTAAAGCACTATTTTCGTTTAATTTATAAATTGAGTTTATATGCGAATTTAAACGCCTATCCACCTTTTGAAGACTTGAGAATTTCTCAGTTACCGGATCAAAAAAATTGAGACCCTCGCGGGTACCAACTAGCATAAGGTTTGGTTTTATAACACTAAGCGCAGTAACATCTGAGCAAGAAAGCGCATATTCATTTGTAGGATCATTTTTAAAAACCTTTATTTGATTCCCATCATATTTGTTTAAACCATCTTGGGTTCCGAACCACATAAATCCAAGTTCATCTTGGGTTATTGTTCTTACAAAGTTGGTGCTAAGCCCCTCTTCGTTAGTAATGTGCTTAAATCTTAGTTGCTGAGCTACTAGTGGATTTAAGATCAAAGCTAAAAGTAAGAAGTATATCTGTTTAATCATATTCAAAAAAAAAGAAAGTCTAAGTTAATTATTATTTAAACAACCTAATAAAGTATATTTACAAAAAATAAGTTTGAAGTAGTTTAATTATTTTAATAGCCGAAAAACGGCTCTTCATCGATTAAATAGAGCCATTGATTCTTTAAATTGTTTTAAAAATAGCTTCATGACAAAAGTTCTTCGTATTATAAATCGATTTAACCTTGGTGGAATTAGTTATAATGTTTCTTATCTGAGTAAATATTTGCCTAACAAATACGAAACTCTTTTGATAGGTGGTCCTGAAGAAGAAGGAGAAGAAAGTTCTCTATTCATACCTCATTCGTTAGAACTTAAGCCGGAAATTATTTACGAACTCAGAAGAAGTATAAATCCTTTTGGTGATTACTTTGCTTATAGAAAAATTAAAAAAATAATTAAAGAATTTAAGCCTGACATTGTTCATACCCATGCTAGCAAAGCAGGGGCAATTGGTAGATTGGCAGCCTTTCATTGTAAAGTACCAATATTGGTTCACACTTTTCACGGACATGTTTTTCATGGTTATTTTGGAAGTTTTAAAACTGGTATTTTTAAATACATTGAACGTTACTTAGCAAAAAAAAGTACAGCTATTGTTGCTATAAGTGCTGTGCAAAAAAAGGAATTGTGCGACTTGCACAAAATTTGTGACGCGAATAAAATGGTGGTAATTCCATTAGGGTTTGACTTAAACAGGTTCATGGAAAGTAAAAACGAAAAGAGGTTAACTTTTCGTACAAAGTATTTTTTAGGGGAAGATGAAATTGCAATTGGGATTATAGGACGACTTGCTCCCATTAAAAATCATTATTTATTTATAGATGCGATTGAGTATGTTGTAAAAAATACCAGCAAAAAAATTAAAGCGTTTATCATTGGTGATGGAGAAACAAAACAAGAACTAATGACTTATATCCAAGAAAAAGGCCTCCACTATTCTATTAATCCTCATGAAAAAGCTTTATTTGTTTTTACGAGTTGGATAAAAGAAGTTGATGTGGCACTTGCAGGAGTCGACTTAGTTTGTTTGACTTCAAAAAACGAAGGAACCCCGGTTAGTTTGATTGAGGCTCAAGCTGCGTCAAAATTTATTATAACGACAAATGTTGGCGGTATTCAAGATATTCTTCATCCAGAATGCGGGCTACTTTCAGATGCTAATGATGCTGAAGGCTACAAAAATAATTTACTTTATGCCGTTAATCATTTTGAAGAAGTCAATTCAAAAGCAGGAGCTGCAAGTAGTGAAGTAATTAATAAATTTAGTTATTCACGCTTATGTATGGACATGGATGAACTCTACACCAAATTAAGTTCCTGAATTTCCCTTCAACTAGTTCATTATTATTTCAAACGGTAAGCGGGCTTGCACACCTTCTAATTGAAAAACATTCTGAAGTTGTTTAAAGTAAGTGTAAACAGGTCCTAGGTTTCTTTTTATCATACGTGTTTCCATTTCACTTTCTTTTTTGCCAAAGAGCTCATCAAAAGGGCTTTTTTGTTTTGGCAATTCCGTCAATTTATACTCCGTGAGTTTAGCTTTTTTTGCGGCGTATGCAATTGCATCATTTAAACCACCAATTTCATCAACCAAATTAATTTTTAATGCATCAGCACCAGTCCATACCCTACCCTGCCCAATACTATCTACATCCGCTTGGCTCATATTTCGACCTTCAGCAACACGCTTCGTAAAAGTATCGTACACTTTTTCGACAGAACTTTGGATGAAGGTGTATTCCGTTTCTGAAACGCGACGTAGACCTGTTCCCATATCACTGTGTTTATTTGTGTTTACAGTATCCATTGTAATTCCTAATTTGTTCTCAAGCATTTTTTGAAGATTAGGGATAATACCGAAAACTCCAATGGAACCTGTAATTGTGTTTGGTTGAGCGAAAATTCTATCGGCAGCACAGCTAATGTAGTAACCGCCACTAGCAGCGAGATTACCCATGCTTACAACTGTTGGCTTTACCTTTTTTGCTAGTACTACTTCTCGCCAAATAACATCACTTGCTAAGGCGCTTCCACCAGGCGAGTTCACTCTTAAAACAATTGCTTTAATTTTATCATCCAAACGTGCATCCTTGATAGCTTTTGCTAATCTGTCGCTTCCAATTTGATCATCATCACCTTCTCCACTACTGATACTGCCGTTAGCGTAAATAACCGCAATTTTGCCACCTTTTAATTTGATCTCAGCTTTAGGTTCGTACTTATCTAAATCTAAAAACTTGAGTTTATCGGTATCCTTTAATGCGATTTTCTTTTTTATGGCGTCCATTACCTCATCTTCATACGCAAGCACATCAACAAATTTACCCAAGGCGTTTTCTGGAAACTTAATTTCTAAGTTATTTGCCATTCGGTTTAATTCATCCATGTTTAAGTTCCTGTCCTTAGAAATAGCGTTCAACATTGTGTTCCAGATACTCATTAAAAACGTTTTTGATTGGTAACGATTAGCCTGACTCATTTTATCCAATAAAAAAGGCTCAACAGCACTTTTAAATTTACCGTGTCTGAATACCTGCATTTCAATATCTAATTTTTCAAAACTGTGTTTAAAAAACATTAAGCTTGCTCCAAGTCCCTTCCAAGTAAGGCTTCCTTGAGGATTTAAAAACACTTTTGTTGACACAGAAGCAAGAAAATATTCTTGTTGTGAATAATTTTCGGAATAGGCGTAAATAAATTTTCCTGATTTTTTAAAACTTTGTAAGGCATTTCTTAACTCAAGTACAGAGGCGGAACCTACACGCATGTTTTTAATCATTAAATAAATTCCTTTTATATTCTCATCTTTTTCAGCAGACTCAATTTTTTTAAGAAGAGTATTTAAACCCAAACCCGTATTACCAGCAAAGGGTCCTAGGTCGCCAAAATCTTTAAAAGGATTTTGTTTTTCTCTTTCATGAATTTCGCCTTCAATATCAATTTTTAATACAGAGTTAGCTTTAGCTGCAGAAACATCTTCTTTATCATTAAAACTCTCTTTAAAGCTTGATTTCACAACGGCAATAGTTATAAAAATTGCAAGAAGTGTTGAAATAATAATTCCAAGAATGGATCCGAAAAATGCACCAAAAAACTGTTTCATAATTTATCTTTTTAATAAGCCTTACAAAGGCTATTGTATATATTTGTATTCTTGGCAAAATTAAAACTATTAATGATTGAATTTATAAAGATATTATGAATGTTGCTTTTTTAGGTTTAGGCGGAAACATAGGTAATCGTTTTGAAAATCTTCGGAAAACAACACAACTGTTGGAAGAGTTTTGCGGGAAGATAGAAAAGTATAGTAGTGTTTATGAAACTGACGCCTGGGGCTCTGATTCAAAAAACAGATACTTTAATCAGGTTATTGAATTACATACTCATTTAAACGTAGAAATATTACTTGAAAAAACACTTAGAATAGAAGAAAAATTAGGTAGAAACAGACATGGTGATCAAAACTCTGATAGAACCGTAGATATTGACATTCTATTCTTCAATGATTCAGTAATTAATTCAGAACAGCTTGAAATTCCGCATCCTAGGCTGCATTTAAGGAAATTTGTATTAATTCCATTATGCGAATTATCAAGCGCACTTTGTCATCCAGTTCTTAAAAAAAACATGAAAGACTTACTAAATAATTGTGACGATAAACTAAAAGTAACAAAAGTAAGTTTTAGACAAAATACGTGAAGCTAATTATAGCGAGCTTTTCGGCTTTTAAAATAGTGAACTATTTTAAAACTCAATTAAAGAATTTTTTGGCTATAAACGCTAAAACACATACATTTAGGACTTTAGTGTAATGAAAAAAATCTGCTTACTACTTTTAAGTATTTTCTTCTATAATGGTTCTAACGGGCAAATTAATTTGATTGGGCATACCATGATAAATAATTCGCCAATAAAACAAGTAGATGTTACTGTAAAAGTAAATGGCGTAATTACCAAAACACTGAATACCCAAACTAAGTCAGATTTCAGATTACAATTAGATTTCGGAAAAGTATATGAAATATACTTTCGATACGCTAAAAGCCCAGAAATGCACATGTTAGTTATCGCTAACAATATTATACCGGAAAAACTTGATTACCAGATGATGTATGAGTTAAACATTCCATTTGTTTTCAGATTAGACGACGATGTTGACACCACTGTTTTTAAAAATCCATTTTATAGAGTGTTTTATAACGGTGGGAAAAAGATGGTTGAGGATACCACCTATAATACCGCATTTGCAAAAACTGTGTTAAAAAAAACGTTTAAAGAAATTGAAGGTAATGCAGCATTAGACACTCTTAAAAATGATCCTAGAAAAAAGAGTCTTCCTGAGGTAGCAACTATTATAGCAGGAAAGGTTATGCTAAACGCAAAGTCAAAACTCATCGTTAAAAATAAAGCTATCTCACTTTTAAATAAAAATGGAGCTGTTATGCGTTCTACTTACACTAATCGTTTCGGTGCTTTTGTTTTTGCAGATGTGGCCGCATCACAGGTTAGTGCAATTCAAATGGAGGCTAAAGACATTAATAGTGAGAATTATCTAAACCTTGTTACTGCAAAAAACGGAAGTGTAAGTAGCTCGCAACTGATAAACGGTGCCTGTAAATGGATTTTAAGTAAAGAGCTTTTATCTAAGATGGCTGACAATCATTTTACAACCAATATTGGTGGTAAGTTAGTCTGGTCATCCACTAAAGAAAAAAAGTTTTATGCTAAAAAGGAAGTTTATCTTTTAAATGAATACAATACAATTATTAAAAAAACGATAACCAATTTATTTGGAACTTTTGTTTTTGAAGATATTAAGCCTGATCATCGTTATTTTATTGGCGTTGATCCCAATGTTGTTCAGGGCGCGCGAGTAGATTTGTTGAGTAAAGAGGATGATTTTATAGCAAAGTTAGATAGTATGGCTGGCGGAAAAAAAGGCCTGAAAATTATATCTAATTACAACAAACTGTTTAATGCCGTTTCTATTGATGAAGAAGAAATGAAGATGGATATTAATGCGACAATTTATGGTGACAATATCAATACTCCTATTGGCAAATTAAAAATTATTCTACTGAACGATAGCTACGAACCTATAGATAGTGCCATTACAGATAATTTTGGAACTTTTAAATTTAAATACCTACCTTTTTTAAAGCGTTTCTATTTAAGTGCGGAAAACACGGAAAACATTCTTGATGTGTTTAAGGATATTATTATTTACAGTAACGATGACAACTTGATTAAAATAATGACACATCAGAAAGGCGCTAAATTTTCATATAATCCCGTTCACGCAGAGGTATCCAGAATGCGCGATATTGAGTTAGTAGATCCTTGGTTAGAGTTTGTTGGTGAAAAAAAACCTGATACCGTTAAAAAAAGCACAACCAGTCCGAAAAAAATGATTGTTGAGAATATTTTGTTTGAGCCAGGTAAACATGCTATTACAGCTCAATCTAAAGAAATACTGGATAAAGTTATTCTCGTTTTAAACTCTAACAAGAATTTAAAAATTGAAGTGGGCGCGCATACAGATAGTCAAGGCAATGCTGCATCAAATTTGCGCTTAAGCGAATTACGTGCCAATACTGTTAAGGATTATATTTCTCGTTCAGGAATAGATGTTAAAAGAATTATTGCAAAAGGTTATGGTGAATCAGAGTTATTAAATCATTGTACAGATGATCATCCATGCAGTGAAATGGAACACGCTCAAAATAGAAGAATTGAATTTAAAATACTAGGAGAATAAACGAATGAAAACGACAGAAATTAATTTTAAAGTTACAGTAGACGAAAATAATTTACCGCATTCTATTAAATGGAGTGCCCCTGATAGTGGTGAAGCGAGCGAATGCAGCAGTTTAATGATTGCCTTATGGGATACAAAAGAAAACAATACACTTAGAATAGATCTTTGGACAAAAGACATGATGATAGATGAAATGAAAAAGTTCTTTCATCAAAATGTAATGACTCTCACAGATACTTATATCAGAGCTACCGGAGACGATGCCACCGGAAAAAAAGTAAAAGATCTTTTTACTGAGATTGGCAGAGAGACTGGGATTTTGAAATAATTAATTAGGTAAGCAGAGTTTACTCATTATTCTCAAAAAAACTAAAATTCACATTCCCATATTTTCTATGCTGTGTGAAGCCTTTAAGGTCTTCTAACTTGGTTCTTTGACCATGTTCGATAATTAATAATCCATTTGCATTTAGCAATCCCTTGTCAAAAACAAATTTATGAATGTCTGGAATCTCATTCAGATCGTAAGGAGGATCGGCAAAAATTAAATCAAATTTTAAAGTAGTATTTTTAAGAAAATCGAAAACGTCACTTTTAATTGAGTTGATATTAAAATTTAGTTCTTTGCTAATTGATTTCAAAAAACCTGAACATTTAAAATGTTTATCAACACTAACTATAGTTCCTGCACCTCTTGAAGCAAACTCAAGTGATATGTGACCTGTACCACTGAATAAATCCAAAACACTTAGGTTTTCAAAATCCAATTTATTTGAGAGAATATTAAACAAGCCTTCTTTTGCAAAATCGGTTGTGGGGCGAACAGGGAGGTCTTTAGGTACTTTAATAACTTTACCCTTATGAGTACCGCCTATAATTCGCATAGATGTTGATTTAATAACGTGAAATAAAAATGCTTTGGTAAAGTTGAAAGATCACCGTTTAAATTAATGGAAGTATCGTTAACACAGAAATCAACTTGCTTAATGTATTTTTTTATATTCTTAATCAGTTCGTCTGACGTTTCTTTTTGTGATGCAATTGAAAGCTTAACATGTAACGGACTTAATTGAAGTTGCTCCATTGTAAATAGGAGATAGTAAAGTATGTCTTCATTGTTTTCTACATTAAAGACATTGTAAAATAACAGTTCGTTTTGATCTTTAGCAGCTATTTCAATATGTCCATCACCAATGTTCAAAAATAAATTTTGATTGACTAATGAATGTTGACTAAAAAAAAGTGCGGAGCTAACTGCTCCTGCATGTCTGATTGAAATATTTGGAAACTTTTTTTCGAAATAACTAATCAAATCTATTTCGATGGCGTAGGAAAAATTTATGTTTTTCAAATTATGTTGAAGAGAACGTTTAAGCTGCTCGGCCCCAGTGGCAAATTTTAGAAGTGGCTTAATATCTGCGCCAACATTAAAAGCTTCAGGAATGAGTGTGAAATTGTTATTTAAAAAACAGACGTTCACTTTTTCGAATTTCTTTTGGTGTAATAAATAATTATTGATTAAAAAAGAAATTCTTTCCGTGAGATCGAAAGATGAATTTGCTAGATGCGTGATTTCTACGTGACATAATTCAAGAACATTCTTAAAATTATTTGTTGAAATAGCATATTCAAAAGAGTTTACCGAAATAAACATAGATAAACAAAGCGGCTCATTTTTTACTGCTTTTTCGCTGTGGTAATATTTTGTCATGTATGCCTCTGTGGTCATAGAAAACAAAGCTACTATATTCTTATTTTAAAAAATAATTTATTTAAAGGATCTAAGAACCTTTGCACAAAATTTTTCATTTCTTTTAAGTTAAGTCTTTTTAAAGCGACAATTGTAGCTAATTTTGAATGTACATGCTAAAGAAAGATCCAATACAAGATTTTAAAAACTTAATCCCTACTTATCTTCCTTTTTCACCAAATAGTGATCAGACTCTAGCCATAGAAAAAATCACAGAATTTATTTTCAACCGTGATGAAAGAAGTGTGTTTGTTTTAAAAGGTTATGCAGGAACTGGAAAAACAAATTTGATTTCTGCTTTTACAAAAGCCTTACCTACTATTAAATGGCGAAGCGTTCTCCTAGCACCAACAGGAAGGGCTGCCAAGGTTCTTAGTTCATACTCTCAAAGGCAAGCACAAACCATTCACAAAAAAATATTTCGCAAACAATTAGATTCTAATGGCGCTGTTCATTTTTCTTTGGCAGAAAACCTTCATCGAAACACCCTTTTTATTGTAGATGAGGCCTCAATGATTGGAGCCGATTCAGGTGGAGGAAGTCTTTTTAATAGTTTACTCGAAAATTTATTTGAATACATTTATAGCGGAGATAATTGTAAACTAATACTTATTGGAGATACCGCGCAACTGCCACCTGTGGGCAGTAATGAAAGTCCTGCATTAAATCGCGAGTACCTAAAAACTGCTTTTTACCTCAACATCTTTTTTTACGAATTAAAGGAAGTAGCGAGACAAAGACTTGAAAGCGGAATTCTTTTAAATGCGACAAATCTCAGAAATACAATTGACTCAGAAGATTTTCTTTTCCCAAAATTAGTTTGTAAGTCTGATGTTATAAGACTTTCGGGAGAAGACTTGGAAGACACTCTTAACACCACTATTTCTAATTATGGTGAAGATGGCGTTATCATTATCACCCGAAGTAATAAACGAGCGAATCTTTTTAATCAAAGTTTTAGAAATCGCATAAAATTATACGAAGAAGATCTTTGTGCCGGTGATAAATTAATGATTGTAAAGAACAATTATTTTTGGTTGCCTGAAAATAATGGAGAAGCTGGTTTTATTGCTAATGGCGATATGGTAGAAATTAAGCGGATTCTTAACCGTGAAGAACTTTATGGTTTTAATTTTTGTGAGTGTGTTATTTCATTCGTTGATTATCCAAATTTACCTGAGCAACAAGTTAAACTCTTAACCGATAGTTTGTATACAGACAATCCAGCTTTATCTAATGAAGACCAACAGAAATTATACGAAGCTGTTTTAGAAGACGTTCGCAATGAACCCATAAAAGGGGTTCGAATGTCGTATCTCAAAACCAGTAATTATTACAATGCTTTGCAAGTGAAATTTAGTTATGCCATTACCTGTCATAAATCTCAAGGCGGACAATGGCCGGCTGTTTTTATTGATCAAGGTTTTTTAAAAGAAGAGAATATTGATCATGGTTTTATTAGGTGGCTTTATACCGCAATTACCCGTGCTACAGAAAAAATTTTTCTTGTTAATTTTAGTGAACAGTTCTTTTCCTAATTTGCTAATTATTAACTATTTAATGTTTATTAAAATGTCATTTTATTTTTTAGTCTGCCTATAAACCCTTACTTTTGGTAGATGTACACGTCGTTTTAATTGATGAAGAAATTTTCACTTTTCTTTTTACTTTTGATTTCCTTCTATTCTTCTGAAGCTCAAAGCTTTATGCGCCCAAATGAGTGGAAAAAGTATAAAAGAGAGGTCTTTGTTTCAATAGGAACTTCTAACTTTTTAGGTGATTTAGGTGGTCAAAAAGGAACCGGAAAAGATTATAGTCCTGCCGATCTAAATTTTAGTCAAAGTAGAACTGCTTTTGGTTTTGGCGCTCGGTATAAACTAAAAAGATCAATAAATATTGTAGGGAAATTTAATTATTTGCTCGTTTCAGGTAATGACGCAAAGACGGATAATCTTGTAAGAAAAAATAGAAATCTTAATTTCAAGTCAAATATTTTCGAGCTTTCAGTAAGAGGTGAGGTAGGTTACCAAAGCACAAAACGTGGTGGCAGTCGCTACGGTGTTCGCAGAAACTATGGGAGAATGAAAAACATGACTCATAACCTCTATGCTTTTGCTGGTTTTGGAGGTTTTTATTTTAACCCTAAAGGCAAAACCGCAGATGGCAACTGGGTGCCACTACGACCTTTGCATACTGAAGGGCAAGGGCTTCCAGGTGGGCCAAAACAATATTCAAATTTCAGTTTTAATATTATGGCTGGGGCTTATTACAAACTAACTATTAATAAAAAGTGGTCGGTTGGTGTTGAATTTTGTTATCGCAAGACATTTACAGATTATATTGATGATGTTGGATCTCGTTATTATGATCCTGACGCACTTACGGCAGCTTACGGACCTCAGTCTGCAGAATTAGCTGACCCAAATCTTGAACTAATACCAGGGGCAACTAAACCTGCAGGTGACGGCACCGCAGCTCAACGCGGCGATACTCAAAAAGACGCATACATGAGTCTTGAACTTACTGTAGGTTATACTTTCAAAAAGGCAAGGAAATCTGCACGTTTACGTAGTAAATTCTAGAGATTTTATTTACCAATTTCCGTTTGTTATTAAAATAAGCTTCTTGCCAAAAGTTGTAATTGTGATAAGCAAGTACTGGTGTACTATTTGTTGCTGTGCAATAAAACGTTTTGGGTATACCCGGTCACCATTTCTTAGAGAGCTGTGTTAAGTAATAAAGTTTGGCTATTTCGAGATAAAAGTATTGCTATTATTTTTGCACCATTTTTTACGAATTCTCTTCGTATTTATAACCCAGCAATTTATTTATACTAAGCCGAGAAGCCTTGTTTAAATAAATTTCACCACAATGATATACTCAAAAATGTTTATGAATTGAAATTAATTATCTCTGATAACTAGTCTTCGTATACACTTAAGGGCTTATCAAGAAACCGATAAATGACTAAACGATTTGAAATTGGATGATCGATAAAACTGCGTAAAGTTAGTTTAATGAACAAGTAACTTCACAACCTTTTTACCTGTAGTTGTTGTTACACTTAAATAATAAATACCTTTTGCACTGTTATTTAAACTAAACTCAAGATTTAAATTATTAGTTGTCTGCGGTTCAAAACGTAAAACAATTTTTCCAGAGGCATCCGCAATCTGTGCATTAATAAAGGTTACATCATCAAAGTGCGTGCTAATTCCAAAAGAGTTGTTATTTAAACTTTTTACAAGGAAATTATTATTTGTTGCGCTAATATTATTAATCCCAACCAAATTTGATAAAACTCTTAGTGTTTTAAAAGCTGTATCCGCACAACCAGTGCTGCTGGTTACAACGAGATTCACATCGTAAGTACCTTCTAAATTGTAAGAAAAAAGAGGAGAATCACTAGTCGAGAAATCTTGTCCCGTACCAAAATCCCAATAACTTGAGATAGAATTAGCAGAGTTGTTTGTAAACTGAACAGACGGAGACGCATCCAAATACAAAGTATCAACGCTTGTGAAATTTGCCAGAGGAGAAATTTGTTGATTGATTGTAAACGAACTTTCGTTATTATCGCACATTCCAACAGTATTTATTTCAAGGTCAAAACTACCAAAAGTTAAATCGCCTAGAGTATCAGCAGTAGATTTATTCAAACTAGTTTGAATTATATTTCCATTTAATTTCCAATAATAATTCCATGGTCCGGCACTATTTCCTTTGACAATAATTTGTCCTTTATCTGTTTTTTGACATGTAGGCTGCTCTGTTGTTGAATTAATATTTAGAAGGTTAAGTGTGATGTTAAGATCGAAGCGCGCTACAGAAGTTGTATCACTTAAGTTAAACGCATAATCAGAAGACTTTAAATCTGTTGTAATAGAAGTAAACTTATCGAATAGTGTAATACAAGCTCCCTTTGGAAAAGACCCAATATTATCTGCAGTAATTGTGTAATTACCACTTACACCCGTAAGTACTTTTAACGGCGTTGTATGATTTCCCGTTACAGGCGCTATTCCATTTATTTGAAAAACTTCTGTATTAAATTCTGTTGCGATGGATGCTGCGTTAGGATCTTGTCCACGCATTTTATATGAATCAAAGCCTTCGTCAAAAAAATCGTTGGCACCTTGTTCAAAATAAAGTACCGTTTCATCTTCATAGGCGTTTGCACCTTTAAGTAAAAGACGCATTAACGGTTGACTGTTTGTTGCACTTGAAGATTTAAGAAAAGTGGGATTGGCTGCGATTTTGTTTGACTCTAAAGCGTTTAAAGCTGTTGCACCTGTAGAATGCACATAAAAACCTTGACCCATTGCGATTGAATTTCCTATTCCACCCGAGCCGACTGCTGGACTACTAATGCCATTTACGAAACTAGCAAAACCACCTGTTCCGGAATTAAGGTCGGCGTTGTAAACATAAATCGCATTATCAATATTACTAGTTGCTGCTCTTAAGGCAGTCCAACTTATTGGAGAAGGATAAGGATTAGTAATTAAGTTCCAGCCATCATCTGCTGTTGAACCAGAGTTTGTATAATTAAGCGGAATAGAATAGGCTCCTTTTCTTGGTGTTCCAGTAAGATCAAGTGTGATGTCTGAAGTTGTATTTAAGCCTGTACCAAGATATACCCAATACCCTTTTCCAGCAACAATAGGATCATTAATTGTACTCAGCGGTACATAAGAAGCAGGTGCATCGTAAACGCCAGGTACAGCCTCATTGTATGTATAGATTGACAGGAAGCCTCCTGCGTTTCCATCAGGACATGTTGCGCAACTTATCGCCATGTTGTCATCCCAATCATTTAGAGTTAATGCTGAAGAAATTGGAGATCCTAAAAACGCCCAACCGGTAGTTCCTCCGGGAGCAAAGCGCTGTATAGTAACATTTCCTAAATAATCTCCTCCGGTGATTTGAGCAATTCGCGCTGTATTGGTAGCATCAGATATCATTGTAAATATTTGACCATTTGCATTAAACGCGCCACTTGTGAGTGTTAAGGTTCCTTTTAAATTTTCGGCGTTACTCAAAGACGCTCCTGTAGAATTATTTAAAGTTATGTCAAAAAAATCGGTTGTGCTAGATCCACCAATACTTTGAGCGCTAGTTCCGTTTAAGGTTAGTAAACCATTTCTTGCATTAAATGTACCGTTATTAGTAAAGTTTCCTTTTACTGTTAATCCGAAATTTGAAGTATTTACATCAACAGTTACACCTGAAGAGATTGAAAAGCTACTATTAGCTGTAACGGGAGATAAAAATGTTTTAGTTCCGCTTCCGCTAAAAGTTAGGGCATTAACTATTTCTCCACCCGATTTAAAAATTGTTTGTGCTCCAGAGCCATTAAATGTAAGGGTTCCAGTTCCAGGTGTATAAGTGCCTGCGTTACTCCAATTTCCACCTAAACTTATACCAAGATTATTTGCGTTTAAAGTACCTGATAGAATATTGATATTATCTCCAACTATTAGCGGATTAGTAATTAAACGTACTGTAACATTTGCACTACTGATTACCAAATTTTGTATTTGATTATCTGTATTCATATTCATTATCTGTGCTGCAGGTGTAGAACCGTTACCAATTTGCAAGGTGCCACCAGTTACAATAGCCCCACTTGTTCCGGTATTTGTAAAACCAAGATCTTGAGCTCCCGTGCCGCCTTCTCTCTGAATAACGATAGTTCCACCGGTCATATTACACTGGGAGCCTGGACTAGAAATATGGAAAGGTGCTATTGTTGTATTTGTTGAACCAAAAGTAGGAACCACAACCACACCACCACTAATATTAAAATCACAGATGTTATTTATTCCAGAACCGTCGAGTTTACCGGCAATATTTAAAGTTCCGCCAGAAACACTAATAGTACCACCATTAGAATTCAAATCTTCATCTGCTGCATTACCAATATTTAGAATTCCATTTACTAAATTTATTTCCCCAAACAATGTCACGCCCGCACCGGTATTAACTGTTAGATTCGATGCGTTTAGAATTATCCCTGTATTAGCTGATACTGTTACAGCGGCTGTGAATGGAGTTATATTAACTGCATTTGTTGTAGAGATCTTAAGAGTACCTGCAGTTAAATCAAGAAAATTACTTGCAGCTGAAAAATTTGAACTCGTTATATTTAGTGTGTTTGTGATCTCAGTTCCTAAACTCACATTGATTCTATTAAAACTTGTGGTAGCACCCGTTCCGCTTACAGTTTGAGTACCGTCTTTATCAAACAAAACATCAACACTGCCATTATTTGCATTAAGAGCAAAATTAATTGTACCGTTATTAGTCATGTTTCCTTCCAAAGTAACGCTGTGTGTAGCATTAGAGCTAGACATTAGCGTAAAAACACCGGCATTGTTAACCGTGATATTATTATTAACTACTAACGTGCGATTAGTATTACCACTGAATTGTAGAGTACTTGCGCCACCCTGACCAACTATTAAATTGTTACATTGTCCGCTTGCATTAATACTTACAACGTGCCCATTGGCGATAGTTACATTATCAGCTGCAGTTGGAACGCCATTTGGAGTCCATATCCCTGCTGTATTCCAGTTTCCAGTTGAATTAGAAACTTTATTGCCAGCTGGGTTTGTTATTTGAGAGCCAGATAAAGGCGAACTCAAACAGCCTTCTGTTACTGCATAAAGGCGCCAAAAATAAGTTGTAGAAGGCAACAAACCAGTAGCAGCATAACTTGTAGCGTTGGCAGTAGTTTGGGTAACGAAATCGTAGTTAACTCCATCGGTTGAATTATAAACGACATAACCAACCTCGTTACTTGCCCAGTTAGGCCAATTTAAAGTAATAGCAGTTTGCGAAACTCCAGAAAAAGTTAAGTTACCTGAAACCGCAGTTGGTACAACAGGTGTAAAGATATATTGAGAAGACGCGGCAGGCATTGCAGATAAATTATTTTGAACTGCATTACTAAAACTATTACCATTTGCTGCTTGTAATTCTTTTAATTGTGCACTTGTTGGGGTGTTGGACATTGTAGGTCCGTTAATTCCCATTGAATATGAAAAGGTATTATTACCAGAGTTCATTACGCCATAGTGGACAATAATTTTCCCAGTACCTTCAACCAATTTTACCTGAAAATTAAGACTTGGCGTAACATTATTGTATACTGCCATGTTTATCCATTCAACCGTTAATGTTCTATTTGGTGCCGAACCAGACAAAGAATATTTTAGACTGTTTGATAAAGCACTGGTTCCACCTTGTGCGGTTAAATCATCATAAAACGGTGCAATTGCTGGTCTGGTAGCGTTTGCTGCGTTTGCAGTTGTTAATGCAGCATTCGAATAACCAAAATCGTCACCTTGTGCTCCACCGTCATCTGTAGAAGAAGAGAAATCAAGAAATCCATTTGTTGATACACAAAACTGTGTATAACGTGTACCGTCGTACCAAAAATCGAAACCAATATTCGTAAAATCAGATCGGTTATCATCTTGAGTGAAAGATGTTGAATTTCTCCAAGAGGGAAAAGAGGATCCTGTAAGGTTAATAGACGCATAAGTAACTCCTGTATTTCTTGTGGTAGAGTAGTTTGCGAGAGATTGCGAATTAATTTTTAAAAAGAAAACGGAAAGAACGGTTAAAAGAAAAAATCTCATTTATTTAGTATAATAACATTATGATGAAAGTAAAAATTTCTATTTAAATTAATCCAATTCGCACGATTCTCATCAAAATCAAACAAATCTAACATCTATACGAGATGTTAATCGTTAAAGTTACACGACAAATGACGTGAAATTATCGACGAAGAGCAAAATTACGTTGTTTTATGGACATATAACTAGTGCAAATACCTAATTTTTATCATGTTTTTACACTAGTTGCAAAGCATTTTACATTTTAACTGGATTTAAATAATATTAACATTTAGCTTGAAAAACCCGATGATATAAAAGGTTTAGTACCTTTAGAGAATGAAACTAAAACGTCCAAACAAGGCTTTAGAGCTGCAAATACAGCAAGCTGTGAAACGTATGGTATGTCCAATACACAGTAAGCCAGCAAAAGTGGATATGGATAGTGAAAACGAAGAAGTTAAGGTGGAAGCATGTTGCGTTTTTTTCAAGAATGATGTGATGGTTGTTGGAGAACGTATGCGGAAGGACTTTTTATACAAGGCCGAAAAGACAAGAGAAAGGATTGAGCGCGAGAGAAAGCGCGATTTAGGAAATAGTTAGAATACACTTTATAACTAGAGAATAATCCTTGCATAAGACTCTCGCCTAGTTCTATTTTCGGACAATACACCGTTAAATTTGTGAATAAGTTTGGTGATATCCTTTCCAAAGGCCTTGTTATTAGGCCTGTTTTCTAAATTAATTTTGTGGCATGAAACATGTTGCAATTTTTATTTTTTTAAGTTTTTCTTTACTAACGGCGGCTCAGAACCCATTCGGTGAAAAGCCTAAACCAAAACCTGCACAGCAAGAGGAAATTCATTCCGATATAGAAAAAATGCCGCAATTTCCTGGAGGCCCCGAAGCCATGCAAAAATATCTTGAAGATAATTTAGCGCAACCAGCGGTAATACGCGGAATATGTAGCTCGCGAAAATTAATTATTGCATTTGTTGTAGAAAAAGATGGTAGCCTCAGCCAAGTAGATATTGTAAAAAGTATCGAAGGATGTCCTGATTTTGATTTTGATGTACTGCGCGTTGTTAAGAACATGCCAAAATGGGACCCCGGTTTTTTAAATGGTTACCAGGTAAGGTGCTACTATAAAATGCCAATTTATATAGGTTGATATTAGATTAAAGGAATCTATTAACCTTCAATTACAATAAACTTCTCTTCTAATTTTTGCCCTATTTCTGCTGCAGTCAATATCGATCGCCCTTTATTGGGATTAAAAAAAACTCCATTATCCGATAATTTCCTATAAAAACAGTAGAATTTACTTTCTTTGAGAAAGAAAAACAGTTTAATTCTAATTCTACCCAACCCTAGGCTTCTATCAGTTGTTTATTATGTATAAAGTCGTTGTAACTTATGGAAATTCAGCCGGAATTAATTGAGCGCTGCCAAAAAGGCGACAGAAAGGCTGAAAATGAATTATACAAAATATTGTACAGTTTTCTCTTGAGCATTTGCCTAAGATATATCCGTCAAGATGAAAAGGCACGCGAAATGCTCAACATCGGTTTTTGTCGGACACTTCTCAATATTAACAAATACAAACCTGTTGCCCCTTTTCAATATTGGGCTAGAAGAATTATGATTAATGTTCTAATTAATGAACATAAGAAAGAAAAATTGCATTACGGACATCATAATTATGTTGAGACATATAATGACGATAAAAAATACTCTGAAATTAATGCTGCACTTGAAAAATTCAATATGAACCGCATTGAAATGTGCATTGAAAAATTACCGCCTGCAAGCAGACAAGTTTTTAACCTTTTTATTATTGATGGTTATTCTCATGCTGAAATAGCGGGTATGCTTTCTATTTCAGAAGGAACGTCGAAGTGGCATCTCAACGCTGCAAGAGAAAAGCTAAAGGAAATGTTGGTAGAAAAAAAAATTAAACTAGAAATTTAAAATGAAACAAGAGGATAAGTTAAAAAATACTTTAAGTGAGTATTTCGATAACCAGGAAGTGCCATATAACGAAAACGAATGGGAACGCGCTAGCGCCTATCTCAGTAACGCCAGACATAAACGTAAGATTCGCTACGTTATGGTTATTCTGATTGTGCTATTCTCAACAATATTTGTTGGTCTATTTAATTTCCAAACACTAAGCAAAGAAGCTAAACAACTTACTTCGCACTATTTCAAACAAACGCGAAAGCCCTCACCTACCCCGCCGGTTGAAGCCATTCTTAAATCAATGGTATCGAAATCCAAACCGACTATCATTCCAAAGCGTAGTAAAAAACCTCTTGGCTTTTCACATATTGAGGTTACTAAGAAAAAAAATCAAACAACTATTTCTAAGGTACAGCCTACTTTGCATTCAAACGAACCGTCACAAATTTTTGAATCGAACATGATTGAGTCAGCACTAAATTCCCAAGCACAAACTATTACCGAAAACACTACCAACTCGATTGATAATAACACTTCGGCTGCGCCAATTACTTTTAAAACTCTCACTGCCAATCCCGCTAACGAGAAGGAAGAAATAAAACATGAGCCCCATCTTGATTCTGTTGAAAAAAAAGTATTAGTTGTCACACGTGACAAACCTCTTCACAATCAAGATCCTCTTGCGGAAAAAGAAATAGCTCTTCAGTCAATTGTCGAGTTTCCTCAAAAAGAAAAAACTGTTAGTGACCTAAATGATACCAAGAAAGAAACTGCAATAGCGGAGGCTATAGAGCTTAGTAATCCTGAAGAAAAAATAAATACTCCTTTTATTGACACCCTCGTTCATAGTGAAATTGATGAATTTGTTAACGAGACAAAAGCTTTCGATGACACACTTTCTGAGCACTCATCCATTAAAGAGTTAACAGGAGAAGGTTTTTTTTATGAAGCGGGGGCTGTGGTGTACTATGGCTGGAAAGGCCCTGCGAATAGGGACGCAAGTGGTTTTTCGCCTTTAGCAGGAATCAACTATATGAACCAGCTTAGCAACAAATGTTCCGTTTCGTTTGGAGTACAGTATTTGCAGGTACGTAATCTTTCAAACAGCAGTAAGACATCCCGCGTCTCAACCTATGAATATGGCGAAAAAAGTGATGTAACAGTTGTAACACCTTCAACCATGCATTATCTAGTTGCTCCATTACGTTTTCATTATTATTTAAATGAGCGAAATTGTTTTGGCGTGGGAATGAATTTGGCCTACCTACTAAACATTGATGCAAAAGTAACCACGTACAACGAAAGTCCAGGTATAAAAGAAAATCACAAAACCATTACATTGAGCGGTTATACAGAAGGGTTCTCGTGGTTTGATAGTCAAGTAGCGCTCTTTTATAAAAGAAGAATAACGCGTTCTTTAGGATTACAAGCAGAGATTTTTTTAGGTCTCACTGATGTGAAACAAAATGATTTTTTTGGACTTAATTATAAAGAAAGAAATTCAGGATTAAAACTCTCACTTGTTTATTTCGCATTCACAAAAAAAAATAGAAGATGAAATTAAATATTATTTGGATACTTAGCACCTCGCTCTTTTTCACAGCCTGTCATAAAAGAAAATACGAGGATGAAAAAGTACAACTTAAAAAGGAAGACATTTATATGACTGGCTACATAAACAATGAGCCTATCTCTTTAAAAATAGGTACTGATGGCTACTATTGTTATTCTTCGCATCAGCAGCGCAGCGACAGTATTTATGTATTTGAAGGCGAGTTGAAAAAATTTGACTGTAATCCTTGTCCGACTTCTTTGAAATTAGAATTATCAGACTATCGGCAACGCTTACCAGATGAATCGGTTCCTATTGACTCATCTCTTAAGATCGGAAGCCGCAATTTTATCCCTGGTATGCCAAGAATTAATACGGTGAGATTTACTGCGCATTCAAATAAGGATGTATCCTCAATTACGTGGAATTTGAGTAATGGCAAAACATCAAAAGATGCAGTTTTTAGTTGTGAATTTGAACAGCAGGGAGTGCATACTGTTTCGCTTACTGTACGAACAAAAAATAATTGTGAAAGCAGAGTGATTAACAAGATTTTTGCTGGCGGTGAAAGCGGTTTATTTGTTTGCAGTGTGACGGCAGAACTTGTTCAAAACAACACGTCTGAATTCAAACCAAACATCACAGGTGGAAAAGCGCCTTATAGTTTTATCTGGAGTTTTGGTGACGGAACAACAAGTACCTCATCTGTACAAACGCATGATTACAAATGGGCTGGCAGTTATCCCGTTAAATTGCAAATTAAAGATGCAGAAAATAATACTTGCGAATCGAATTACATTCACATTGCGGGGAATGATAATTCTTCATGTGCTGCAAACATGTCACTTTCTAATACAGGTAGTAGAAATGCTTTTTTAGATGGCGTAAAAATTCAATGGACAGATGAATCGAATATGGTTTTTAAATCTGATAACATTGGTCAACCTGCAGAGAGTTATTTTGAAATTGTAAAGTCGGAAGCTTACGCCGCTAATGAGAGAGGTGAAACAGGACGCTTGCTGACTTTACGATTCAATGTTTTGTTATCTAACGGAAGTCGCAAATACTGGTTTAAAAGTGATAATACTGCACTTGTAGTAACCTATAAATAACAAAGCTACCCAACCTTAACTGTATCACGTTTGTTTATAAAAGTAGGAACCCTAAAAAAATAAATTATGAAATCGAAGATTCACGAACGCATTACTCTCAAATTAAATCTTATGAGAAAAAAAATTATCAGAAATACATCACTACTCTTGTTAGCAGCATTTGCCTCGCAAGGGAACGCCCAGACAACCGTTTCAATATGCAATGGCGGCAACGCTGCGGTGACCGCGGTAAACAGCTTAAATTTATCGAGTCCCACCTACTCCATGAATCCCGGCGGGCTTACTTCCACAAATGCAACGTTTGCAGTAGCACCTGCTGCTGCTACTAGTTACACATTATACGTAACTGGCACTAATAGTAATTCAGCTGTTGTAACTACCTCTAACACAGTTTTGGTATACGTAAACGGAACAAGTTATTCACTTAGCTCTCCTCAGGCCTACACGCTTGGCTGCGGCTCAAAAAGTTTTTGCGTGGTAAGCATAAATGGTGCAAACACTTCGCCAGTAGCTGGTGGTGCGGTTAGCTATACACTTTTAATTCCCGGTGGCTCTGGTATTATGCCCACAGGCACTTTATCGTCGCTATCGGTATACACGGTTAATGCTACAGGTGTTTACACTGTGGCAGTAAGAGACAATGTTAATTTTTGTACAACACAAACACCGTTTACTATTACGCAAAATACCGCAGCTCCAAACATCAGTGCAACAGTCCCACAACAAATATTAGATTGTAATGTACCTTCGGTTCAATTGCAAGGAAATAGCAGTACGCCAAATGTTTCCTATTTATGGAGTTTTATTAGCACGCCTAATTATATTGCGGCAAATACCATCACTATAAATACAAATTCTGCAGCACCAACAACGACGTTAATTGACAATTACACCCTTACAGTAACAGATCTTAACAACGCTTGTACAAGCACGACCATTATTCCGATGTATCAAAATACATTTCCACCAATCGCTGCAATAGCTAGCAATATGTCACCCACCTCGTGTCAACATACCGTTGTTCTTACCAACCAAAGTATGACTGGTATACCTTCAAATTCTCCATTTCCAACTAACTTAGTTGTGGCAGGTTATTTATGGATCCCGCCCTCACCATCGCAATCTACGTTAGCATTGAGCAGTACCTATACCGCACAAACCTCAGGTATTTATACAATGACCGTGATGGATATGAACAATGGCTGCACCGCTACTTCAACCATTAATGTTAATATTGGGCCTGCGGCAGCGTTTGCGCACACCTTAACTGGTGGGCAGGCTATTTTTAATGACATGTCTTCCAACACGAGTAATAACACAACCTTTTATTGGAACTTCGGCGACGGTAACACTTCCACACTTCAGAATCCTACTCACAACTACCTTTTTGGTGGTGCCTACTTCGTTAAACTAAAAATAACAAAACCAACTGGAATATCTGGAATCTTTTGCACGGACAGTGTCATTCAGTCCTTAAATGTTTCTGGAGTTGCCTGTTCAGCGAATTCAAATTTTTCAATGGTTCCAACCGGAACTGCACAGGTTTGGAATGTTATACCAAATTACCCTTGGAATATAAGCTCGGCCAGCTGGAACTGGGGAGATGGATCCTCTTCCAACACACTCTACACCTCCCACCAATACTCAGCTGCGGGTATGTACAACATTTGTCTTTCTGTTACGGTTTCTTGTGGTGATACATCTACTTCCTGCACGTCTTACAGCGTTTACCGCACTACTCAAGAAGCCATGATCCTTGAAGTGAATGTAACAGCACCAGAACTTATCTCCGGCTTAACATCTGTAGAAACTAACGGGCAGCTTAACTGGAGTATTGTACCAAATCCAAATACAGGAGAATTTAAACTAAATCTTAATACTACTGAAGCCGTTCGAATTGTCATCAGCGATCTTGCTGGGCGCATTGTACACACTCAATTTATTGAATCGAATTCAAGTCCAACTGTCCTCGCCGGCAATCTCTTGCCAGGCATGTATCTGGTGACTTTGGAAAGCGGCAACCTGAAGACCACAAAACGAATGGTGATCTATCATTAGTATTATTAGTATTGTTTTTTCAAAAGGCAGAAGATATCTTCTGCCTTTTTTTATTTGGATTGTGTATTTAATGCGATTAGCGGGAATATTGATGGTTAATAAAAATGGTTGGGAGGCTGGGACACCCTAGCAACGTGGACTTCGAAGGCAAGCCAACTATGTTAATAATTAATTTGCGTTACGACCAAAGAAATAGTATATTTGCACTCCGAATTTAATACCTCAAATCGGAATAAAAAGCACTTTCATTTTAAAGATATAGTGCGGGATAGAGCAGGGGTAGCTCGTTGGGCTCATAACCCAAAGGTCGTTGGTTCGAATCCATCTCCCGCTACCACGAAGCAGAAAGGCCACTCAGATTTGAGTGGCCTTCGCTTTTCCCAGGATTTTAAGTCCCAAAGCCTTTGGGATCAGGTTCAAAAGTTGTGGGGGAGAAAAAAGGCACAATAGCTCTTAAGCATGCTTGATACAAAACAAAACAGGCCGCCAAATAGCAGCCTGTTTAGAATTTATTGAAATGTGCTAATGTTTACTGTTTAACTATTTTGATCATTTTAATAACGTTATTCTGATCGCAAATATTAACGAAATAAATCCCGTTGGTTTCATTTACAAGATCAAGTTTACTTTCAGTCGATAAGATCTGCTGGCTTTTTACGAGCATACCCAAAGCGTTATAAACTTTCAAATTTAAATAATCTGTTACTTGTGAGGTAGAGATATTAAACTGGCCATTGCCCGGGTTAGGATAAATTCCAACTACTGAGTTAAAATTAGCTGTTTCATTGATGCCTGCGCATTTTGATGCCGCAATTGAAAAACTCGCCATACTCGAACAACCGTTAGCACCAGTACCTATCACCGAATAATAATAAGTGATATCTGAAGGTAAAGTATATACAACCGATGGTGTTTGAACATTGGTACTCCAGGAATAACTGGTTGCTCCTGCACCTGTGAGCGTGATCGATTCGCCTTTGCATAAGTCAGTTTTATCTGATGTGATCGACACTGTAGGGTTATTAAATACTGTGAGTGTTAACGAATTGCTGATACTACAATTATTCAGATCTGTTGCTATAACTGTGTAGATAGTTGTTATGGTTGGTGTTACAGGAATGGTTTGAAACATCAAACCGTTACTCCAGGTATAGGTAACAGCGCCGTTGGCTGTAATGTTAGCCGATTGTCCAGAACAAATTGCTGTAGTACTCTGATTAACAGTTAATATATTGGTATTAACCACCAGCTCTATAGTTTGCGTGTTTGTACATCCGAAATTATTGACACCTGTGAGGGTATAAGTGGTATTTCCAGTTGGGATAACCGTAGCTGTCTGTACACCATTCATGCCGTTGCTCCATGAATACGAAGTCGGCGAAGACGCTCCAAGACCAGTTAAAGAGGATGTTCCGCCAGAACAGGCCACTGTTGGAAATGCGACGATGCTGAGCACAGGCAAAGGGTTAACTGTTACCGTAATAAAACTTTTGGCAATGCAATTAATGGTACCTGTACTTATTATAACAGTACTCGTACCTACCATAGAGTAAGTTGTAGTTACCGTTGGATTAACGTTTATTGAAGGAGCGTTTGATCCTGAAAACCAGGTAATACCGCTTAAAGCATCTGAAGTTAAAGTGATCGTGTTACCAATACACATAGGATTTTGAGAAGGAAAAATGGAAATGTTACATAACCTAGTTATAATAACCTTGCCGTTTCCTATAAGATCGGGATTGGGAACAAAACCAGTTTGACCCAAGGCAACTGTTGTACCATTACTTACACCACCAATGAAGCCTGAACCGCCGCCACCAGCTGAACCCATATTACCAGTTTGCGTTCCACCAGCTCCGCCTGCAAAGCCGCCACCACCACCAGCAGAACTACCTGTAGAACCGCTTCCACCTGCTCCGCCTGCTCCACCTGCTCCACCACCAACACCTGGTTGCCCAACTCCGACACCTGGACTATTCCCGCCACCTCCACCGCCAGTAGCCGTACCATTTGTAGGAATATAACCAGTAGAAGATAAACCCGGAGAACCACCATTTGCGCCTGCGCCACCACCACCAGTGGTAACAACATTACCGCTGCTAATAACATCTCCATTCTGTGCAATTACACCACCGCCATTACCTCCTGCTGCCAATAAACTATAGTATGCAGCACCACCACCACCACCGGCAACTATGATTCTATTTGAGGCTGATAGTCCACCCAAGCGAACATCTGTACCACCACCACCACCGCCTCCTGATCTCCCGATAGTACCGCCGCCGCCGCCGCCGTTCCAGCCGCCTGCCCCAGCAGGGCTTCCGGTTCCGCTGGCTGAACCACCTTTACCGCCCACCAAGATATTTAGTACAATTCCAGGGGTTGTTACGTTGAACTCTCCCGTTGAATAACCACCTTTGCCACCACCGCCAGGTCCTGCAGTTACATCTCCACCATCGGCACCCCAGCACTCTATTCTATAATTACCAGTCGTAGGAATCATAAGGGTTTGCGTACCCCCTGTGTAACTGAGAGTATATGTTTGTGAATATACCGTACTCAAAAATACGGTCAATACAAATGCAAGTAAACCTTGCTTTGCACTTGATACTAATTTATAAATTTTGCTTTGCATGTTATTGTAGTTTTAAAGCCCTTGTTTAAAAGGGATTGGTTTCATAATTATTTTGTAATACTATTTGTAATACTATTGACATAGTCCCTATTATTGAGATTTAATAATTTTAAGGTATTTTACTGTTTCCCCTGTTTTAACTTTTATAGAATAAACGCCGTTTGGTAACTGGCTAACATTTATATTTGCAGTATTATTTTTCATTGAATCTGAAAAGACAATTCTACCAGTTAAATCAAAAACATCAACAGATTTAATTTCCGCGCCGTTTGCTGTAATATTAAAAATTCCTGTTGTAGGGTTTGGATAAACTTTAACATCGTTTTGATTGTTAACCAGTTCATTGATCCCGGTACATTCATCAACATCAATAACAAAACTAGCATTTCCTGAACAGCCGTTAGCTGCGGTTCCCGTCATGGTGTAGCCACCTGAGCTTTGCACAGTCATTACCAGTGGATTACCAAACTGCACCAAAGAAGCATTGGACGACCATCGGTAGCTGCTGGCTCCTGATCCTGTAAGCGTCACATCATCACCTTTACAAAGCTGGTACGACGATGCTACTGCAGAAACGGTCGGAATAGCATTCACGTTGATGACAATGGTTTGAGCTTCTGAACATCCGTTGGCAGCGACACCGATCACAGTGTAGGTGGTAGTAGTGCTAGGCGTTACCGTAACAGGAGCACCAACGGCTCCATGGGCCCAGTTATAGGAATTAGCACCCTGAACAGAGATAGTGCTAGACTGTCCTTTGCAAACGGATAAACTAGTTGCAGATACAGCTAAAACAGGAGCCTGTAATACCGTAATAACCTGAGTCAAAGAACTTGTACAACCACTTAATGTGTTGGTGCCAGTAACGTAGTACGTTGTGTTGTTGGTTGGACTCACAATTGTAACAGGGCTTGTAGAGATCACTGTTGTGCCAGTCAGGTTACTTGTCCACTCATATGCATCGGCGCCACTCGCGGTAAAAACAAGTGATTTGTTGTTACAAATAGGAGAACCAAGACTATTAACGAACAATTGCGGTGAGTTCAACTGGCAGGGAATTGTTACAGAAAGATCGTCCCACGAAAGATAAGGAGAGCTTCCTGCATCTGCTTTAGCGCTTACAGCAATGTAATATATACCTGCAGTGCTAACAGTGAAGGTATTGGATAAAAGACTATATCCAAAGGTAGAGGCGGTTGTTGAAATAATACTGCTTAAACCGGTAGTTGTCTGCGAAGTACCCACTAAAATCGAAATATCTTTCCAGGGATAATAACCGATGGATTCATTGATATACCAAAGAGCGGCGGAATAAGTTACACCAGGCAGCAGATTAATACCATTGGAATAAACATAATCCGGGCCTGCAGATGTACTTGCAAAAGAACCGAATTTAGTACCTGTTTTCGGGTAACGGTTGCCTGATCCGTTCGAGAAATAGGTTTCGACGCCACCTCCAGGTGGTGTATACCATGAACAGTTTGGAAGCTCGTTGAGAAAATTGATTCCTTCAAATCCTTCGTAATAGGGAACGTTATTAATAGTCTGCGGGGAAACGAGTACAGTACCAGATGTCGCTGTAACGGTGCCACTACTATTCACACAGGTTATCAAAACACTATAGTAGATCGTAGTAGACAAAAGTCCCGTGTTAAAAGACGGCAGTGTTGCGCCAGTAATAGCAGTAAAAGGTCCGAAGGCACTGTTGGTAGACGACAGCCATTGTAAAGTGTAACCAGTATTGGTAAATGTATTGGCAAGACCTATATTTAATGTAGTATTGGGACAAACAACATAAGTTGGGGTAATAACAGAGTTGGGTCCAGCAGAGCCGGCACATGGCGTAGTGTAAATTTCATAGGCACCCGGATCTGGAGTGACGTTACTTCTAACAAAACCAGTAAAATCTGTAATTACACCTATAAAAGGGCACATGTTATTGATAACTGTTGAAGTCGGCACATAATCCAGTGCTCCTGGATTGTTGTACATTGGATCCGCCACCTTGCTGCCCTGGTCGTAAGCAGGATAGGTGAGCTGCCAGTTAGCCAAAGTATAACCAGAGACGAAAAAAAACGGCAAATTGCCGGTACCTGTTATAGAAGTCATATTTATCACGTTATAATCCGATTGAAGACCGACCGTACCAGCTGCAGTTGTATACAAACCATATTTGAGGCCTGATCCACCTCTACTAATAGTAATGATATTATTTTTTATTTTACAATTCGGACTTATGCAATCAATACCATAAGTAGTTCCAGAAGTAGCTGAGTTATCATCAAGTGAAATTGTGTTATGATAAACGTTACAGTATGCTCCTCCATTTATATAAATACCAAATAAATTACCACTACCACCATTCGAGTTAATGTCGGAAATAACATTATTCCTTACTACATTCTCATTATTAAGTGTGGCAGCTCCAAGCACATAAATAGGGTAACACAGAACTGTAGTCACTGGAATGTTATTAAACAGTTTTCGGATGAAATTACCATCAATCAGTGTGTTGATACTTCCTGTAGTACAGAATATACCGTAAGTTGTAGTCACCGCAAGTCTGTTTTGACGCTCAATAATATTGCCTTTAAAGGTACTGCTCTGGCAATAGACATTGTAACATCCAGACTGGTAAAAATCTTTAATAGTTGAATTTAATATGCTGTTGCCTGTATTAAACGGCGTAGCAGTATTACCATAAAATGCAGTGCCGTAATATCCGCCGGTTATGGTAGACGTTTTTACTGTATTATTATTTCCACATAAACCGGCAGCTGCAGGAGACACACTGGTTCCGCTCACTGAAAACGGACACAAAGTAGTAACTGTTCCCACTATCGGGGAATCAAAAGTACAGTTATTAAAAGTATTGTTATCAGCTGAACTCCAAAGATGCACAGTGAGCGCGTATGTTGGTCCCGTTCCAATAAAATTTAAATTATTAAACGTCATATAATCAGCTCCACTCAGCAAAACAGTGTGCAACAAAGTAGCAACAGTAGCATTGTAAGTAATCGTTGATCCATTACCATTGATTGTGATGGTATTGGTTGAAGAAACACCAACTGCCTGGTTAAAATTAATCTGTTCGTTAAACACGGTGTTGGCCATCACATTCACTGTAACAGGACCCGATACACCGCTGGCATTGAGCGAGGCAGAAAACGCAGTAAACGACGTAAAATTACTTGCACTTGAAGGAAGCGTGTTGTTGATCGTGTAAGCGCCATTCAATTGCGCCGACAGCTTTAAAGCGAAAAAAAAGCAGACAAAGAAACCTGCTAATAGATAGTTTTTTTTCATGGATGATTAGGTTTTAGTTTGAATCTAATATAGTAATAAGTTTATAAACTTTGATTAAAATCAATATTAATTTCCCTAAATCGTTTTAAATTACACAGTCGAAATATTTTCAAAGAATTTTTGCGTTTTACAAAAACCACTTTCGGAATAAAATACAAACCGTATTAGTTATCTGAAATCCCGATTTATTACAATAAAGATTCCAGATTAGGACCATAGCCATTAGTGCTTCCAGAAAGTAGTTTGAGATTTGCTTCGAAAGGGGCTACAAAAGAAACCTCTGCAAATTACCGATTTTTGATTTTATGGAATATAGTTCTATAAATCAACAACAAAAGTTAACAAGGCGAGTAATCCACCTCCCCCCTTTCCCGGAGAAAACCGTTCAGTTATGTTAAAAACTTTTTTCTTTTCAGTAAACATAAAAAAATAATTTTCGCTTATTTTTTGTGGTTTCTCCAACTATTTTACCGATCTTTTTGTACAAGTAATTACGACTCTGTGCGATTTGAACAATATTGACCAAAAACTCATTAGTGATTGTATTAATCGCAAAAGTGAGGCTGAGTATACGTTATATAAAATAACGTATAGTTACCTTATGAGTATTTGTATACGCTACACCAGAAACGAAAATAGAGCCAAAGAGGTATTGAACTTAGGTTTTCATAAGATCTTAAAGAATTTAAACAAGTTCAGACAAAATGAAGTGCCTTTCAAATCATGGATTAGGAGGGTAATGATTAACACTTTGATTAACGAGTTTAAAAAAGAGAAAATACATTATAACAATGTACAATATGTAGAAAAATACTTTGAAACAAGTGAATACTCATCAATTAATGAAGCGGTAACTCGATTAAACATAGAACAGATTTATGCATTAATTGCAAAATTACCTCTTGTTAATCAGCAGATTTTTAACCTGTATTATATTGATGGATATAAACACAGGGAAATTGCGGAGCTTTTGAATATCAATGAAAATACTTCAAAATGGTACCTCACTGTGGCAAAAGACAAACTAAAAGAAATGATTAATAAGCTTGAATTAATTGCTAAAAATTAGAAGGATGATAGAGCAAGATGACGAATTAAAAGATCTGTTCCAGCAGAAAAACCTGGAAGACGCCTTTAGTCCTGATGAACAAAACTGGAAGATGATGGCGACTGCTTTGGAAAATGAGAGAAATTCCAAGCGCAGGCTTTTTGTGTATTTCAGTTTGTTACTTACACTTGGTGTAGGTGTAGCTTTATTTTTTGTTAACCAAAACGAAAATAACCTAGTAACGCTTAATCCTCAAACATCCAGCAAAAAACTGCAACAATCGATTTCAGGCACTGAGCAATCTGAACCTGACCAAACTATCTCATCAATCATTCAAGAAAAGAAAATCAGCCCGCATAATCAAACAAAAAATGAAACACCAGAGATTAAAAAAACAGATTCTAAGGTAGCTAAAGTGACAAGCTTACAACCTAATCAAATACAATCACTGCCAGGTAATGCGGAGCAGGAAAAACTTACAACTAAACCAACAAATACTGCAAAGCAAGAAACTGAAAAACACCAAACTCCTAACATGAAGAAAGCGCCTGTAGAAGTTGCAGCGGTTACTAATGTTTATGAAAACAAAGACTCGAAAGAAAAACCAACAGATTATGAGGTAAGTACTCAAGCAAAAGAAACACCTTCTGCGAGACTGAACAACAACAATAGTGTTGTGAATGATAAAGAAGTTGATGAGAGCAAAGAAACGTTGTTCACTTCTGGTTCCATAAAACCTAAAAAAAATAATAATCAAGATAATAAAGTGCAAAATCCACCTCAAAAAAACTCCACTAACTCAGATTCTGATTTTATTATAAGCAGTCCGGATGAATTACTTACGGATGCACTGGAAATGAAAACTATCACAATATTTACCGACAAGCCTGATTATGCACCCACAGCGATAGTTCCCATTAGAGATAGTATTTTGCCGAAAAAACTACTTTCTCATCGAATTTTTCTTGAAGCTGGTATGAATTATCAGCTAGGTTGGAAAACAAATAATAAAACTGAAGCTAATGGTATAAATCCATTGGTGGGTCTGCAATACTACCATGATGTTAGCAGAAGATTTGGACTTTCTTTAGGGCTGTTTTATACAAGTATTAATAATCTTAGTGCTACGAGTCACACTTCAACAACCACCCGCTTAAAATTTGGTGAAGAAATAGAAGCAACCGTGGTAACTGCTAAAAACATGCATTACCTTTTGTTGCCGTTAAAACTAAGTTACAGTTTCAGTCGCAATGATTTTGTGTGCATTGGATACACCCTGGCTTACTTGTTAGATGTTGCAAGTAAGATCGAAACATTCAGTACAAGGTTGAATTATTCCAGTACCCCAGTTGTGTCAAAATCGATGGGTTATACTAAAGGGTTCAATCCTTACGACGGACAAATTGCCGTTTGTTACCGACGACGTCTTTATAAAGAATTATACGTAAATGGAGAGTTTTTTTACGGATTAAGCGATATTAAGAACGATATTATTTATAAACTGGAAGGCTTTGAAAGAGCCTATGGATTCAGGCTTAGTGTAGGTATTAATTTATGGAAAAAGTAAATATTATGAGAAATTTTTGGTACATCTTAATTTTAGCAACTGTGCTTTTCTTTTCTTGCCGTAAGAAAGATTTTGTAGAAAACATTACGGCTAAAGAAAGTGATTTTTACTTTAGCGGCACTATTGACGGCAAATCAGTTTCTTTAAGAGCTGGAATAAATAATTACTACATGTATTCTTCGTATTCACAAACACCTTCAGGCCTTTACTATTTTACTGCTAACCTAAAGCCAATTGAATGCGCAGACTGCAAAACCAGTTTACAGATCACAATCAATGATTTCAAATATTCTTCGCCTAATGAGGAAACAAAAATTGATTCCTCAATATTACCTAAGTCGTACCCTATTTTAGGGACTCCTTATTACTCGGTAAAATATAAAAGTTTGTTTAATCAAATTGCCGATTCTTACCTCTGGAATTTTGGAGACAATAAAACTTCTAATGAAGCTAACCCTATACATGTTTATGAATCTGCTGGAAATTACAGCGTAAGTTTAAAAATAAACTCTACTAACAACTGCCAACAATATATTTCTAACATTGAAAAAATAAGTTATCCCATGAACAGTACTTATATTTCTTCGGTGAACAATGGTGCAAATGATTTTAGTTTTAGCTCTTCTCTGACAGGTTCATCCACTAACAATTATTTATGGACTTTTGGAGATGGTGACAATTCTACTGACCCTAATCCCTCGCATAATTATAAAATATCTGGCACTTACCCTGTATTGCTGCGTACTATAAGTACTCAACACGATACGATATATGCAAAGTATAACATAGCTACCCAAACAAACCCTATGCCTTGTTTAACTAATTACAAAATAGAATCTATTACACAAATTACAAATCCTCACCCTTTTTCTAATGTTACGATTAACTGGATGGATGAAAATGGTGATGTATTTACATCTAATAATATGTTGCAATCTTCCACAAGCAATTTTAAAATTATTTCAGTAGAAAATTATGATACAAATGAAAAAGGTGAGAAAACAAAAAAGATCAAAGCTAATTTTACCTGCGAGGTATATAATGGCACTCGTGTGAAAATGATTAACAATGCAGAAGCCATTTTATGTGTGTCTTATCGTTAACCAATTCTTTTAAAAAAAGTTAGCGAAATTCCAACTTAATATAAATACAAACTGTATTAGTGTGATAAGAAGGGCAAACGCCGAAACCCTGACCAGTAAAAAGTAGGCATTAAAAAAAACTAAAATGAAAAAATTTACGTATGCAGCAAAATTACTCTTCATCTCGTTGTTCTTTTCTGGGATACAGAGTGTAGAGGCACAATGTACTGCTAGCTTTACCTACACATTAGGCCCCAACGGTATGGTTATCTTTACTGGCTCAGCCTCACCAACTAATTCAACAACGTCTTATTTCTGGTATTTCTTAGGCAGCTCAAATGTTGTTGGTCCGAATTCGACTAGCGCTTCGGCAACTTATAGCGCAAATGGCACTTACTCGGTAACATTTGGCATTTCTACTACCGCACCAACCTGCTCAATAAATACAACTCAAACGATTTCAGTAAACAATATTACTACAACACCTTGTAGCGCAAATTACACTTATGTAACTGGGTCAAATGGGTCAGTAAATTTTATAAGCACTTCAACCGGTACAGTTGCTGGAACCATTTATAATTGGAATTTCGGAGATGGATCAACTGGAACTGGCATAACACCAGCACACACTTATACGTCTAATGGGAATAAGTACGTTTGTCTTACTATCACAAATTCTGTAAGTCCATTTTGTACAAACACAAAATGTGACTCAGTATTAATTACCAATGTCCCGACAAGCACAACACTTTGTAATGCTAATTTTAGTTATCAAACTGGCGCCAACGGATCAGTAAATTTTGTAAGCACCTCTACAGGTACAACTGGTAGCAGTTATTATGGATGGAATTTTGGAAGCTCTGGCTCTGGAGCTGGTATTGCTCCAACGTACACGTTTAGTTCGAATGGAACTTACCCGGTATGTCTGACCATGGTGTCTAACACAGCTGCACCAAATAGCTGTTCCAACACCATGTGTTACTCGGTGGTAATTTCTAATGTCACCGCAAGCACCTCACCTTGCAACGCTAACTTTAATTATACCATTGGATCTAATGGTTCAGTGAATTTTGCCAGCACTTCTACTGGTACAACGGCTGGTACAATTTATTCATGGAATTTTGTTGGTTTATCCCTTGGTTCAGGCTTAACACCAACATATGTTTATACCTCAAACGGAACTAAAACGGTTTGTCTCACAATTTCAAATGCCACAAACAATTGTACAAGCTCATTCTGTAATACGTTTGTAATCTCTAACGTTACATCGAGCACTACACCATGCAACGCTAACTTCACTTCTGTGTTAGGAGCTAACGGTTCCGCGAATTTTGCAAGCACTTCTACAGGTACACTTGCTGGAACTATTTATTATTGGAATTTTGGAGATGGTTCTACTGGAACTGGTTTAACACCAGCGCATACTTATACAGCTAATGGCCCTAAAGTTATTTGTCTTACAATCACAAATTCTGTGACTGCATTTTGTACAAGTACTAAGTGTGATTCAGTTCTCATTACTAATGTAAGCGGCTCCGTTACACCATGTGCACCAACTGTGGTTTACACGCTTACCAAAGACACTACAACAGCTTTAACCTGGTATTCTTATCCATCCTACCCGTCCAATATTACTAATGCTACCTGGTACTGGGGAGATGGTACATATACAACATCTTTATACCCAACCCACACCTATTCAGCTGCAGGAACTTATTCTACTTGCGTAACAGTAAGTGTTTCGTGTGGTACTGTTACTGCTACCTACTGTTATGTAGCTGGTATTTTCCGTTCAAGTGAGACAAATGATATGATTACTGTTAACATCAGACAATCTTTTGCTACTGGCATTAAAAACCAAACACTAGTGAGTGATTTGATAAATATCTATCCAAATCCTAATAACGGTGAATTTGTTCTTGAAGTTAATTCAAATGGAAAAGGATTAAAAGAAAACACTATACTCATTTATAACATTATGGGAGAAAAAGTGTTTGAGAAACATATTCTTGCAAACTCTAAACAAATTATAGACGTGAGTTCCTTGTCAAATGGAACATACCTTATAAATGTAAGTTCAGAGGCAGGAATTGTTCACAAGAAAATTGTAATACAAAAATAAATAAAAGTACAGCAGTCGTAAAAAAAGAGTCGTGTTAGCTAACACGACTCTTTTTTTATATTAATAAAATTAAAACGTCTCTAGTTTCCTTCCACAAAACTATCCAGCATTGTTTTGTTTAAATTATTGGTGTTTTCTTTTTCGAATTGAATTTGTCGTTCCTCAAAGCCTACGCCTTTTACACGGCCTTTGATTCGTCCGTGCAACCTTTTAATAATTTGTGCGGTATCACTATCTTCGTCAAAAAAATGATTTTGAACAACTGTTTGTCCCCCTGTTTTAACAAGGATGTAATCTACATCAAAACCGCCATTTGTATTTGCCTTAACTTTAATTTGTGATTCGGCATCGCTACCAATTGTGAATTCAATATTTTCATGATTACAACTAATATTGTATGGAGCATCAGAAAACGAGAACTCTATTTCTGCTAATAAAATTTCTTCCCAGGGACCTTTGTAGACTTCAATTTCTATAAACCCTTTTGCACTTGAAAAATTAGCATTTATGCTAAAACTAGATTGATCGCCTAATTGTAAAAGCGACAGTTTTCGTGATGGTATATTTTTTGGCGCAAGAACTCCCTTATCTGTCATTAAAATATTTAAGGATTCACAGAACGCTCCTTTAGTTAGCCGAATGAGTGTGTGTGTCTCATTTTCAGAAGCATTTATTTTTATGGTAAAAGGGTTGTTATTATTGATGTCTAATCTGAATTTCTTGCTATTCACTTGTGTTGCTTAATTGATATGCTGCTAAAGGTAGGTAAATTACTTATCTTTCTTTTTTTACAGTTTGTTACTCTTCCATTTTCTTTTTTGCAGTTGCACACCAAATTAATTCGTTTAAAAAAGTATGTGCTCTTTTTTCAGTGCCTACTTTGTCGGTAGGATTACCTTGCTCATCATAGCTCTCACTTACTTTAGGAACAGGAAACATAGCGGGCACCGCCCATGCTTGAATTTTCCATAAAGAATATTGCAGGGATGTGATCACGTTCATTCCTGCAAAACCACCTGCTGACACGGTAGAAATAGCAACCGGTTTGCGTTTCCATTCATCCGTTAAAAGATCAATCACATTTTTTAAACTCGCTGGGTAACCACCGTTGTATTCGGGGGTTACAATAATAACACCATCAGAACTTTTTATTTTCTCAGCAAATTCAATTGTTTTAGCATCAGCATTTTTCTGGAATTTTAAACGCTCTTCAAAAATTGGAAATTGGTAGACATTTAAATCTAATATTTCAACAGAAGCTAGTTTTTGTTCTTCTATAAATCTTTTAAAAAAAAGTGCAACTCTGTGACTGTTTCTTCCTGTTCTTACACTGGCTGATATAATTGAGATTTTCATGGTTTTTTATTTGATTGCCTTAAAGCTAGTGTATATTTACTTATGCATCAACTAATGATTCCTAAAACAAAAGCTGTGAATTCTATAAATTCTCAAAATTCTTATGCAACACATTCTTATTAGTTGTGATCTAAATTTGTAATACACTTATGGGAATACATTTGAAATAAATACTAAAGCCAATCCTTACATAAAACCAGTTCACTTGTTTTTAGTTTTTTTGTGTTTTAATTTTTTGGGGGTGGTTTCAAGTTCTAAAGTCATAGGTAAAACACTAAGTAGTTTATGTTTTAATAAATTTCTTAGTGAGTGAGTGAGTGCAAATAATAATTATAAACTTAATAAACAAAACATTATGAAAACACGTGGAATTATTCTTTGCTGTCTGGCCTTAGGGGCAATTTTCAGCTCTTGTAAAAAAGACAAAACGCCAGAGCCTGATCCTGCAAAACCAACACCTTATTATATTAATATGACAGATGCGCCAGGACCTTACACTGCCGTATATATTGATTTGCAAGCTGTCGAAATAACAGGAAATGGAAATTCAACAATGTTGAATGCGAACGCAGGTGTTTATAATTTACTTGATTTAGCAAACGGAATTGATACACTCATTGCAACTGGGTCGCTTACTGTTGATAAAGTTCAACAAATAAGACTTATTTTAGGCACTAATAACTCGGTGGTTAAAGGAGGGGTTACTTATTCATTAAGCACTCCGAGTGCGCAACAGTCTGGTTTAAAACTTCAAGTTCACCAGGAACTTCAAGCTGGCATAGCTTATTACGTTTTACTGGATTTTGATGCTAGTCAATCTATTGTTGAAGAAGGTAATGGCAGTTATTCGTTAAAACCTGTTATCAGAACTATTGAAACTGCTTTAAGTGGTTCAATAAAAGGAAAACTGTCACAAGCGGGAGTTCTTGCTACAATCACCGCTAACTCAGGTGGAACTTCCTATTCTACTGTAGCGAACTCAAATGGCGAATTTATTATTACAGGGTTACCCGCTGGAATGTATACGGTAACAGTATATCCTTCATCTCCATTTCTTGTTTCTACCTTAACAAATATTAATGTTACAGTGGGAAACACCACTTTGCTTGGAACGATTATTATTTAAAACGCTTGTACTCACAAATAAAATTCCATTTTTGGTAATATGTTGGTAAATTTTAGAAAATCTTAATAGCAACAATACCTCTAAAAAAACCTTTGGTTAAACCGAAGGTTTTTTTTTGCTTTGAATACCTACATCCATGTCTATTGTACATTAAGCTAGTAATTCCAAACACTTTTTAATATATTTATCTAAGTTGACTCATCTCAAATTAATAGGCTCCTTAAAAACAATTCCGAATAATTTATTCGCCGGTTTCGTTGTATCACTTGTTGCGCTGCCTTTAGGACTTGGCCTCGCTGTAGCTTCTGGAGCTCCGCCAATAGCTGGAGTAATTTCCGCGATTGTAGGAGGTATTATTGTTTCCATTTTAGGTGGCAGTAATGTTACCATAACTGGTCCTGGCAATAGTTTAGTAGTTGCACTTTTGGGTGCCATAACGGTTCTGGGAAATGGTAATATGTATGAAGGTTATCTTTTCGTATTAGCAGCAATTATAGCTTCAGGGGTTCTTATCACTGTACTCTCATTTCTTAAGATCGGCTACATTGGAAATTTTTTTTCGGCTTCTGCTTTACAAGGAATGCTTTCTGCCATTGGTTTAATTATCATGAGCAAACAAGCGCATATTATGTTAGGTAATATGCGCATTAGTGGTGACCCGATTCACCTATTAGCAAAATTTCCCCAGAGCATTTACGAGCTAATACACAATGATGATCTCTGGGCCCCAGCAACCGCTGGAATAATAAGCTTACTTATTATGGTGACCTACTCTAATATTCGAAATAAGTATTTTCAATTGATTCCTGCTCCTATGTGGATTGTTATTATTTCCGTTGGTTTTGCGTATTACATTCAGGCTCATCCCGATTTAAAGCATCCTTTAGACTCTGAATTTTTACTAAGTATCCCAGACAATGCCTTATCAAAATTTCCTACACCTGACTTTTCAAAATGTTTCGATTATTATTTTATTCTTGCTGTAATTTCAATTACGCTAATCGCAAGTATCGAGTCTATTTTAAGCATCAAGGCAGTAGATAAGCTAGATCCAAAAAAGAGGCGATCAAACACTGACAAAGAATTAAGAGCATTAGGAATTGCTTCTATCGTTTCGGGTTTTTTAGGTGGTTTAAATGTGGTAACCGTTATTGCAAGAAGTTCAGTCAACGTAAATAATGGCGGGACAAACCGTTTCTCCAATTTTTTTCAAGCAATTTTTTTATTGTTATTTATTTTACTATTTCAGGAGCAACTTAAGCACATCCCCTACCCTGCACTGGCAGCCATACTCGTTTATACAGGTTATAAACTTATATCACCTCAAGTTTTTAGAAGGATCTACAAAATCGGAAAAAAACAGTTTTTTATTTTTATCATCACTCTTATCAGTACTCTTTATACCAGCTTAATTTCCGGCATATTAATTGGATCACTTACAACGTTTATTGTACATACGGTTTACGCTAAAAGCATCACCCTTTTTATGCGTTATCTTTTTACAAATAATGTCCAAATACAAGAGTTACAAGGGAAACGCACACTTATTACCGTTAAATATTATTGTACTTTTTTGAATTTTTTCCGACTTAAAAATGCCATTGATAGGCTGCCAGAAGCCAACGAAATAATAATCGACTTTAAGCAATGTAAGTTTGTTGATCATACCGCGCTCGAAAGTTTAAATGCTTACGAAAGTAATTTTAATGTAAATGAAGCTTACTTTAAAATCATAGGCTTAAACACAAAACGTTCTGCCACAGAACATCCGTTTACACTCAGGCAAGCCTTACAGTATGTGCTTTTTGTGGATTTGGATGCTCGATCAAACAAACGAAAGCGCTTATTGAGAGATTTTGTAAACGAATTACATTGGGAGTACACTGAAGAACCTGACTACAATATTTCATTTTTAAATAACTTCCAATACTTCAGCACAAGGCAGGCAAGCTATACTTTTAATAATTGTTATAATGATTCCATTCGTTTGTTCGACCTTGAGTATTCGGAAGGTGCTTTTATAGCAAAGGAAGATTTACACAGTACTTTTATTTACATTCAGGTTCCTCCCACTCTGCCAGCATTTACATTAGAAAAAAGGGACTTATTTGAGAAACTCAGTTTTTTAGGATACAAACAAGAAATTAAATTTAAAGAGTATCACGATTTTACGCACCGGTTTTTACTAAAAGGAAAAAACAAACGAAAAATTCATAAATACTTTAATGAAGAATTGGTTTTATTTTTAGAATGTAACAAACCTTATCATATTGAATCAGATGGAAATGGTGGAATTATTGTGATGAACAAAGAACACACCGCAACCATAGCAGAAGTTAAGGCTATGACTGACTTTTGCATCCGCCTTTACCAACTCATTCTCAATACGGCCTTTACCGATCAACAATAATAATCTATCTTCGCTTAGTTTTAGTTACTTTTGCAGTGGAAAGTTTGTTTGTCTGTATTTGATTTTTACGGCGAATCATACATCCACCATTCTTCAATAAAAAATATGGACACTAAAAAACACAAATCAGGCTTCGTTAATATTATTGGTTGCCCTAACGTTGGTAAATCAACTCTTATGAATGAACTTGTGGGAGAACGTCTGAGTATTATCACCTCAAAAGCGCAAACCACACGCCATCGTATTATGGGCATCGTAAGCGGAGAAGATTATCAAATTGTTTTTAGCGATACGCCAGGAATTATTAAGCCATTGTACAAACTGCAGGAGAAAATGATGCAGTTTGTTATCTCCGCTTTAACCGATGCAGACCTTTTCTTATATATAACTGATGTGTTTGAAGATATACAATTAGAAGGATCGTATTTGGCCCGACTTCAAAAAACGCAAACCCCTATTCTATTATTGATTAATAAAATTGATATCGCGAGTCAACAACAGTTAGAAGAATCTTTACTTAAATGGAGGGAACGCTTACCAATGGCTGAAATTATGGCTATATCAGCACTTGAGAAGTTTAATATAGATAAGATCATGAATCGCATTATCGAAATTCTCCCTGAAGGCAATGCGTATTACAGCAAAGAAGAATTTACCGATAAATCGGAACGTTTTTTTGTAAGTGAAATTGTGCGCGAAAAAATTCTTCTCAATTACAAAAAAGAAATTCCCTATAGTGTAGAGGTAATCGTAAACTCGTTTAAAGAAGAAGAAACCATTATAAAAATTCAAGTAGACATTCTTGTAGAACGTGATAGTCAAAAAGGGATTATTATTGGAGATAAAGGATCAGCTCTTAAACGTGTTGGTACAGCTGCGAGAAAGGAAATGGAATTGTTTTTTAAGAAAAAGGTGTTTCTTGAAGTGTTCGTAAAAGTAGATAAGGACTGGAGAAGCAATGATACCAGACTAAAGAACTTCGGGTATTAGACCAATTGGAGTTTCTTCAAGCCCTCTAACCATTTTGTTGCCTCTTCCACTGTACCAAACATTCTAGACTTTACCTTAGGTTTATTGAATTTTATAAAGAAATTAACAATAAGTCTTGTTGCTAAGGAATTAACAATATAAGCGTCGGCATATCTATATTTTGAAAACTCACTATCTGAATAATAATCTCTTGCTTCTGGGGTTGATTCACCTGTTCCACTAGTATCTATCAACGCATAATACTTCTCTCCGGCTGCCATTTCAATAGCTGTTTCCATTAACAGTTGCAAGTCTCTTTTTTCCAAAACCAAATCATCTTTTGCGCGTACGTAAACAATGTTGTTTTCATATTCTAAATAAGCAATATCAAGCTGTATTTTAATCATCGTTTAAAATTGTAAAAATAATCTGAAGATTAAGCAAAAAGTTTTTAGAATTAAATAAAGATGCTCTAATCTATAAAACAAGGCTAAACTCAATCAAATTTCAATGTTTTTATTGGTGTCAACTTTGTTAAAATGAGTGTTGGAAGAAACAACATAATAGCGCAAGTTAAAAACGTTCCAACATTAAGAAGTACAAAATAATACCAGTTTATATAAATAGCAACGTAATCTACGTAATAGGTTTCGCTATCGAGTTTTGCTATTTTAAAATAGTACTGCAACAAACACAATCCAATTCCAAAAATATTGCCCCACATCATTCCCCGTCCAATTAACTTAAAACTGATAAACAAAAATATTTTTCGCACATTCACATTGTTCATTCCTAGCGCCTTTACAAGTCCTACCATGTTTGTGCGTTCCAAAATTAAAATCAGTAAGGCCGTAATCATATTAATGGTTGCAACCAATATCATCAACACAATCACAATTACTCCGTTTATATCTAATTTATCGAGCCACATAAAAATATTGGAGTAGATTTGTTTTACATTATTTATATCGTAATCGTAACCTAAAACTTCTTCAATCTGTTCTTGATCTTCTTCTACTTTGTTAAAATCTTTCACTGCTATTTCGTAATTGCCAACCATTGTCGAATCCCAATTACTTATGCGCTGAATCTGCCTTAGATCCACGAGACTTAACTTGGCATCAAAATCGGCAAAATTTGTTTTAAAAATTCCACAGATTGTAAATTTCCGAGAACGTTGTTCAGACTTAGTTATAATTTCATGCAATACACTATCATAAGCTTCACGCTGCGAAATAAAATAAATAAGCACTTTGCCATGTAGTTTTAAATCCATTCTTTTTGCTAAAACCTCACTAATAAATATTTCCTTACTTATTTCTTCAGTTCCAAAATTCGGCAATCTGCCTTCCGTTATATGTTTTTTTAAATAGTCAAAATCGTAATTGTTATCTACACCTTTTAATAAAATTCCTTCGTTTTCTGTATCTGTTTTTAAAAGTCCGTTTTTAAACGCCGTTTTTTGTATATGTTTAACAAATGGTATTTTTTTAAGAATTTCGAGTGTATCCTCACTCATAACAATAGGCTCAGCTTCGTTACTAGCATTGCGATTTATACTGCTAACAACAATATGTGTTGTAAGACCAGTTATTTTACTCACAATTTCTTTTTTAAAGCCCAAAACAATACTTACGGTTAAAAGCATAACAGAAACGCCAAGTGTAATGCCAATAATTCCTATTTTTACAATAGGTTTAGAGATACTATCTTTGTTTTGTTTAGAATTGGAAATTCTGTTGGCTATAAATTTTTCTACGCTCAAAAAATATACTTAATGCACAAAAATAATAAATTGATCCGCTTTAGCACCTTTTTAATTCTTTTATCACAATTTGCCTGCGCTCAGAGTAATGTCGCCATTAAAGAATACACCACTGTTGTTATTGGGGCACAACAATTCGATCTTTATCTTCCTTTGTTAACCAACAAACGTGTAGGCATAGTAACTAATATAACTGGACTTGTAGGTAAAACAAGTATTGTTGACACACTTCTTAAATTAAAAGTGAAAGTAAAAAAGATTTTTGGTCCTGAACATGGCTTTAGAAGTGATGCAGATGCTGGAGCGCATGTAAAAAGTAATAAGGACATTAAAACTGGTTTACCCATTGTTTCATTATATGGATCTAACAAAAAACCAACCAAGGAACAACTAAAAGATATTGATGTTTTAATTTATGACATACAAGATATCGGCGCCCGTTTCTATACTTATATTTCAACTATGTGTTATGCAATGGAAGCTTGCGCAGAAAACAACAAAGAATTTATTATACTGGATCGCCCAAATCCAAATGGATTTTACATTGACGGTCCTGTTTTAAACGACGAGTTTAAAAGTTTTTTAGGAATGCATCGCGTTCCGATTGTTTATGGCATGACCTGCGGTGAATATGCGCAAATGGCCAATGATGAAGGCTGGTTAAAAAACAAAGTGAGTTGCAAACTAACCATAATTCCTCTGAAAAAATACGATAGAAAAGCTTCTTATAAACTTCCGGTAAATCCATCACCAAATATTCCTAATGCGGAGTCTGTTCTTTTATACCCAAGTTTAGGCTTATTTGAAGGTACGGTGATGAGTCTTGGAAGAGGCACTGATATTCCTTTCCAGGTAATTGGACATCCAAAATATCCAGACACTTCTTTTTACTTTACTCCACTACCTTCATCACTATCAAAAGAACCACGCTATTTTAACCAACGCTGTTATGGCTTGGATTTGCGAAAAGACATTTATTTAAAAGCACATCCAAAAAAAATTAATTTGCAGTGGTTGGCACAATCGTACAAAAAATTAAACAACCTTGATTTTTTTGAAATGAACTTTAATTACCATTCAGGAAACTCGTTATTGCAGGAACAATTAAAAAATAATGTTTCTGAAAAAGACATTCGCGAAAGCTGGCAAAAGGATACAGAAGTTTTTAAAGAAATTAGAAAACGGTATTTGTTATATCCTGATTTTGGTTAATTCTTAATCAATTTTATTGTTTCAGTTAGAGAACCTTTTTTATGTAGAATAAAATAAACACCGCTTGAATAATCAGCTAAATCAATTTTATTTATCCCTTGACTTACTTCCATTCTTAAGATAATTTGACCTAATGCATTAGTTATTAGTAATTGAATTTGATCAGAACTTTCAACAAAAAACTCTCCAGAACTTGGATTTGGAAATACAAATAATCTCTTAACATTAGCTAAACCATTCGCAACACCTACACATTCGTTTACAAAGACTGTAATACTTGCATCGTTTGTACAACTATTGTTATCTACACCTTCTACTGTATAGGTAGATGTTACTGTTGGGCTAACATTAATAGAAGCAGAATACTGTCCATTACTCCACACATAAAACGTGGCTCCTAAACCGTGCAAAAAAATAGTTTCTCCTAAACATATCTCCGATTTATCGGCTACAACATTTATCGCCGGTGCTTGCAATACCGTAACCGTGCTGGTGGTTTTACCAACGCAGGCGTTCGCGTCAGTACCAGTAACGGTATAAACATTTGTTACAAGTGGTGAAACAAGTGGCGAGCCACTAGAGTATGTATAAGTTATTCCACCAATAGGATTAAGTGTGAAAGTGGCGCCTTGACAAATTGTGCCACTATTTAATGTTATTATAGGTAAAGGCAACACTGTAATTAATTTAGTTACTGAGGAAGTGCAACCATAACTGTTAGTACCTTGCAAAGTATAGGTTGTTGAACTTGACGGATAAACGGTAATCAGGTTACCCGTAACATTAATAACACTCCAGGTGTAATTGGTTGCTGTTCCGCTGCCAATAAGACTTATTGGTGATCCGTCACACACTGAATTATTTCCTGATATAACAATTACTGGTAAAGGATTTACAGCAACATTACTAATTGCTGGAAATGCAGAAATACACCCAGCTACACTAGTTCCTGTTATGGAGTAAGAAGTAGTAAACAAAGGGTATACAACTGAATTTCCATTAGAAAAAGTGTAAGACAAAGCACCTGAAGGCGCAAGTGTAAAAGCTTTACCCGCACAAACGGTTCCATCATTTGCGGAAATTACAGGTAAATCATGTACTGTAACCTGGCTTATACTTGCGGGCGATGATGTGCAACCTAAACTATTTGTACCTGTAACCGAATACGAAGTAGTGATTGTAGGAGATATAACTGAACTGCCCGAAGAATAGAAATAGGTAACACCTCCCGAAGGTTGCAAAGTAAATGTTTGTCCAGCACAAATTGAACCGCTATTCACCGAAACAATCGGCAAGGCCACAACTGTTACTGTTGAAATCGCCGGCATCAACGATTGACAGCCCTCAATGCTGATTCCTATAACGCTATATACTGTATTTGTAACTGGGCTTACCACTGCTGATCCTCCACTATAAGAGTATGAACTTGCGCCACTCACTGCAAGTGTAAAACTTTCACCGGCACAAATACTTCCACTACTTGCCGTGACTATAGGTCGCGCGAAAACAGTAACATTGGAAACCACTGAAGATGAAATACAGCCAGTTAATGTATTTGTGCCGCTAACAGAATAAGATGAACCTATTGTTGGACTCACAATAGCAGAACCACCAGAGTACGTATAGGTACTTGCACCTGTAGGATTAATGGTAAAACTTTGTCCTACACAAATTGTACCACTGTTAACAGACAAGGTTGGTAAAGGCAAAGCATTTACCGTAATTGATTTAACCGCAGTTGCAGCGCATCCTCCAAATGATTTAGCAGTTACGGTATACGTGCTATTTGTACTTGGTGTAATAGAAATAGAGTGGCTTGTTGCGCCAGTACTCCATGAGTATGTTCCAGCGCCAGAAGCTTTTAGTATTAAACTGTTACCTAAACAAACTGTATTAGTAGTAGTGAGGGAAAGGGTAGGATGTGCGTTTAATAGTATTTGTAAAGAGTTTGAACCCAAATTTACTATCGCTAAATCTGGTTTACCATCCGAATTTAAATCGGATGAAAGAACTTTACGTGGATTGGTTCCTGTTGAGTAATTTATTTGCGAGGTAAAACTAGAACTTCCTGTTCCTAGCAAAACAGATATATTTGCACTAGAATAATTTGATACAACAATATCTTTAATGCCATCCATATTATAATCTCCAACGCTCACCGAAACAGGATTAGCTCCAACTACATATGCTGCCTGTGTTCCAAAACTCCCTGATCCCAAGCCAAGTAGGACAGAAACACTGCTTGACGAATAATTCGCAACTGCCAAATCCGCAATAAAATCACCATTAAAATCGGCAGTTGCAATTGCATATGGACCAGAGCCGCACGCGTAATTTGCGCCAGCAGTAAAAACTCCAGAAGAAGATCCATTCAAAATTGATACATTTCCAGAACCACTATTTGTAATAGCTAAATCCAGATCACCATCTAAATCAAAATCAGCCGCTAAAAGCCCTGTGGGATTTGTCCCAACCGAATAATTTACGGCGGCACCAAAACCACCTGATCCAAGTCCAAACAAAACAGAAATACTATTTGAGTTAAAATTCGTAACTGCAATATCTATTTTACTATCCGAATTAAAGTCACCCGAAACAATACCGTAAGGCAAAAGGCCCACAGCAAAATTTGTAGTTGCGCCAAAACTACCGGTTCCAGTGCCCAGTAATACAGAAACGCTTGCCCCACCATAATTAGCTACAGCAATATCTTTGTGCCCATCTCCATTAAAATCAGCAACCACAGCTTGTCCGGGATTTCCGTTGGCAAAATAAGTGGCTGTGGTAGAAAAAACGCCAACACCATTCCCTGATAAAATTGACAAACTGTTTGAACCATAGTTAGAAACAACCAAATCTTTAAAGCCATCTGAATTAAAATCCCCATCACTAACCGAAGAAGGCGAGTTACCCGTTGCGTTTATTATTGCCGCACCCAGAGTAGCGTTACCGGTATTGATTATCACTGTTACTTTTCCACCCTGAAGTGAAACTGAAGCAATATCAGCAATTCCATCAGCGTTAAAATCAGCAGCAATCATTGATATTGGCTGATCTGTTAATTGATATGTCCCAGAAAAACTAAACGAACCCACGCCCATTCCAGAAAAAAAAGAAATACTATTACCGCTGTAATTACCAACTGCTACATCTGTTTTCCCATCATTGTTAAAATCACCCAGCGCATGTGTTGTTGGTCCGATACCTGTGGGATAATATACCGGGGTTGCAAAAGAGCCCGTACCTGTACCCATTAAAATAGAAAGATTATAAGCGTTATAGTTGGAAATACTTAGATCCATATTTCCGTCGCCATTAAAATCTAATGATTTCACACAATAAGGCCCCCCCCCTGTAGTAAAATTAACAGCAGCCGCAAAAGTTCCACTCACAGAACCCAACAATAAAGAAACCGTATTAGACCCTGAATTAGCTGCAACAATATCTGAATTCCCATCATTATTTAAATCAGCAATGCAAACAGAAACAGGAAGCGATCCAACCGAATAATTTACGGCTGCAGCAAATGTACCACTTGTTGAACCTAATAAAATTGAAACATTGGAAGAGTTAAAATTAGCCACAACCAAATCAAGATTACCGTCCAAATTTAAATCGCCAACTCTCACACAATTAGGGTTGGTCCCCGCACTGTAGTTAACAGCAGCAGCAAACGTACCCGAAGGCGAACCAAATAAAATTGCTACATTATTTGAAGTAATATTCGCCACCACCAAATCTGGATAACCATCTAGATTAAAATCTGCTGCGCTAAGGGATCTTGGCCCAGAAACAACTGGGTAATTCACAGGAGGTGCAAACGTGCCTGAACCTGAACCGAATAATACAGATATATTACTGCTACTCTCATTCGCAGTAATAAGATCCAACTTACCGTCTCCATTAACATCTGCTGCACAAACATCTCTTGGAAATATTCCGACTGTAGAGATATTGGCAACCGCCAAACTATTAAAACATACCGGCGGAACTTGCGATTTAGATATAAGATGAAGTATCAAAAAGACAAGAAGAGTGAAATTTTTCATTGGCATTATTCTTTATGGGGTTGGTACAATGTATGAATAAATCTACCTTCATTACATTTCTCCCGCTCATTCAAATGAGCGCTTTACTCATTTATTTGGGTACTTAAGAAGAGCGTTTTTTTAAACAAATTTGCTTCTGAAAACCAAGCTCGAATAAGATAAAAAAAATCTTCAAATAAAAAATTGGCTATTCTTCTTTAGAACCCTATTTTTGTAGCTCTTTAAAGAAATAGCAACAATGGCGAATTTTGATTTAATCATGCCTAAAATGGGCGAAAGTGTAGCAGAAGCTACAATTATTAAATGGACTAAAAACGAAGGCGATACAATTAAAATTGATGAAACAGTTTTAGAAATTGCTACTGATAAAGTAGACAGTGAAATCCCGTCCCCGTTTGAAGGTACTTTAATAAAACGCTTATTTAACGAAGGGGATGTTGTTCAAGTAGGTGCGGTAATTGGTGTGATTAGCAGCGATGCAAATGCAAGCGTTAGTGATGCTCCAAAAACCTCAACTTCTGAGGCTAAAAAGGCAGAATCGGCTCCAGCCGCTGCAAACCTTTCTACAGCAGCTCCTGCCGCAAATGTTGATTTTAGCAACTCCGATAAATTTTATTCTCCGCTTGTAAAAAGCATTGCCAAAGAAGAAGGTATTTCATTAGCTGAATTAGATTCCATTAAAGGTAGCGGACAAGAAGGCCGTGTTACCAAAGCAGATATATTAGCTTACATACCAAACCGCAACAAACAAGGCGCAAGCAGTGCGACTCCTGCCGCGGCTCCAAAAACTGAAACGAAAACCGCTTCAGGTGGAACAATGTCGGTTGGCGAACATGCTATCATAGTTAACCGTCCTGCTGTTTCAGTTGGTGCAGGTGATGAAATTGTTGAAATGGATCGCATGCGTAAAATGATCGCTGATAACATGGTGATGAGTAAACATGTATCGCCACACGTTACGTCTTATGTAGAAGCAGATGTGACTAATTTGGTAATGTGGAGAGACAAAGCGAAAAAAGAATTCGAAAAACGTGACGGAGAAAAATTAACTTTTACTCCACTCTTTATTGAGGCAGTTGCAAGAGCGATAAAAGATTTTCCATTAATCAATGTTTCAGTTGATCAAACAGGAACTAAAATTATTAAACGTAAAAACATTAACATTGGTATGGCTGCGGCCTTACCTAGCGGAAATTTAATTGTTCCAGTAATTAAAAATGCTGATGAGAAAAATCTTCTTGGTATTACGAAAGCGGTAAACGATTTAGCTAACCGTGCGCGTGGTAACAAATTACAACCAGATGAAATTCAAGGCGGCACCTTTACGCTGACAAATGTTGGTAGTTTTGGTAATTTAATGGGGACACCTATTATTCTGCAACCTCAAGTCGCTATTCTTGCTGTAGGAAGCATTAAAAAGAAACCAGCAGTATTGGAAACGCCTCAAGGTGATGTAATTGCCATCAGACAGTTCATGTTCTTATCTCTCAGCTACGATCACCGTGTGGTAGATGGTTCATTGGGAGGCACGTTTTTACGTCGTGTTGCTGATTATTTAGAGCAATGGGATATAAACAGACCAGCTTAAAAAATTGAAAACCGATTCGAATGAATCGGTTTTTTTATGTTCATTTTTTTATATAGAAAGGTAAACATAAACTAACGTAATATTTTTCTTACAAAAGCTACTGTAAAATAACTCATTAAAAATATTCCTGTAAATCCTTCGCAGGCAGCGAAAATTTTCAAATACCCTTCGGCAAAATAGTCGCCGTAGCCAACAGTAGAAAAAGTAATTGCACTATAATAAATACTGTTCCAAAAATCGTGCACCCGACTCAATTCGGAAGGCAAAGTAGATGCGATGGTTCCTATTTGCGGAAAAAACTCAGTAAAAGAATAAAAAATAAGTGCGTACAAAACCACGGCAAGCATTGCATTTAAAAGAACACGTGTAGGTGCTGTGGCATAACGACCAACATAATCAAATACATACTTTTGAAAATAATAAATAGGATAAGCATTCACAGCTTTTATTCCTCTTTTCGAAAGTGCGTCTTGCAAATTTGCTTTTGCCTCACAGCGCCTAAATTCAAGGTATGCAGCATCTTCGTCTTCGTACTGACCGTTATTTCTAAAGTTTTCTTTTAAAATCCTAAACTGCTCAGCTTTTTGAAACATGGAGGTGTTTTTCTGATTATAAATTAAATCATACACGTCATTTCCTCTCCAATCAATAAATAAACGGCCAAGAATTCTCATATCCGCAAGAATCATTTCTTTTATGACAACTTTTTCACCTTCTGGTTTTACCTCTAAAATATCACGTACAATCGTACTCCGCATATCTAATAGATGGCATTCTCCAAACCGCAAATCAATATATGCATCGAGGTGACATCCTCTAAAAGAAATATTTGTTGCGTAGGCTTGATTAAAACTAATAGTTCCTTTTCCGAAATTCACAAGGTCAAATTGGGCTTCACCATGGGCGAAATCAGCTCTATCAAAGGTTTTTCGTCCTTCTCCAAAAACAGCGCCTCTAAAACTTACTTTACCATCTCCAAATTCTACTCCTTCAAAAGAAACGTCACCATTATTAAAATCAATCCGTTTAAAATCAATTTTTCCACCGCCAAATTCTACATTCTTAAAACTTTTTACTCCCTTACCAAAACTGGCGCGTTCAAAAGTTATGTCACCACTCGAAAATTTAGCGAATTTAAAATCAACAGTTCCATCACCAAAATAAGTGTTCTTGTAATCTACATTACCATTACTAAAATTAGCGTCAACAAAACTTAAATTACCTGCACCAAAATTTGCTGTATTAAACGTAATGTGACCATCACCAAATTTAACGGAACGAAAACTCGTGCTTCCACTTCCAAATTTTGCTTTTCGAAAATTCACATCCCCATGTCCAAAATCGCTATTGAAAAAATTTACAAAACCATTTGCAAAAACAGAAGACTCAAAAATTGTTTTCTCTCCTTCAAAATCAGCATAACTAAAATCTATTTCATGATTACAATCAAAAAATGTACCACGGGCTGAAAAGTCTTTTAAAGTGATTCTCGTATGTTTATCAAGCTGTCTTAATTTTCGGTATTCACTTAAAGAAAAATCCTTAATATAACTATTGCTTATATTAAGGGAATCACCTTTTTCTATAAGATCGTACACCTCTTCTTTTGTGATTACCTGAAAATCAAATGAAGCTACTTTTTTATGAGTAGTGTCATAAAAAATAACCGTTACCGCTTTTTCACCATCCAGATAAGATTCTCCAAAAACGTTTGTTTCAAAGCGCAACGAATGATCCTCATGTAATGGACTTTCAAGCATAAACAGATATGATAAATTTAAGAGGTGGTTGAAAATAATACAATGCGCTTAACAAAACAAGGGTTTATACTAAGGACTTATAAAAAAAATTGGCAACCGAAGTTGCCAAATAAATAAAACAATCGTATAAAAATAATACTACCAGTCGTCTTCACCCTTATTTTCTTCAGGAATAAGTCCCATTCCTATTTTAATATCTGCAACAACAAGTCCAGCACCAACCAGAGCTTGTCCTTTTAATTTTTTCCAAACTTGATCATTCATGCCCATACTTCCGCATTCTGCCACAACGTTATCGATACTACCACCACTGGTATTACCAGTTTTACTTATGTGCTTTATTTCGGAAACGGTGTATCTGTATTTGCTGTTTTTACATTCGATTACTACTTTCATAGTAATCTTGCCACTAAAATCCACTTCGGGATTTAGTTCTTTCGGTTTAACAGGAAAACTTGCAGTACATTCAACTTTACTCCCTGTTGTTGTAGCATCTGTCTTCTTGTATTTATCCGTTTCTGATTTCGTCCAAGCGATTGCGCGTTTCATTAAATCACCAACGCCTAAAGAATCAGTAGGAACAACCTCCGTTAATTTTGTTTCCACCTTTTTTTTAGCAAACTCATCTTCTTGTTTCGCTGGTTCTGATGGTTTATCTGATGCGGTTTGAGCAAAAGAAAAACTAGATGCGAAAAGGAGCATAACGATACCTAATTTTTTATTCTCTATCATATTTTTTTGACTAAAAAAATCTAAGTTTTACTTACGGTTACGAAAATACTGTTTTTTTTAATAAATCCGAGGAAATTGCTGAGGATTAGTTTCGTGCATTAATTGGTAAATAATATCAAAAACATCATCTGCATTTGGCTTACTAAAGTAATCTCCATCACTACCATAGGCAGGTCTATGCTCTTTAGATGCAATAGTAACAGGGGCTGAATCTAAAAATTTGTAAGCTCCTTGATCTTCCATAATCTGTTGCAAAATATAAGCGCTTGCGCCTCCAGGAACGTCCTCATCTAATACAACAAGACGGTTCGTTTTTTTAACAGATTCAACAAGCGATTTATGAATATCAAAAGGAATTAAAGTTTGTAGATCGATTAATTCAACAGAAACGCCATGATTTTCGAGATGCTTCATTGCATCTTGAGCAATGCGAACAGAACTACCATACGTTACTAAGGTAACGTCTGTTCCATGATTTAACACTTCCGGAATTCCTAATGCTAATTTATATTCTCCGAAATTTGAAGGTTGTTTTTCTTTTAAACGGTATCCGTTTAATGGTTCAATTACCAATGCCGGTTCATCCGCTTCTAATAAAGTATTGTAAAAGGCAGAAGCAATTGTCATATTTCTAGGTACACACACGTTTATTCCACGACACGCATGAATAATAACTCCCATTGGCGAACCACTATGCCAAACGCCTTCTAAGCGATGGCCTCTTGTTCGAATAATTACAGGTGCTTTTTGTCTTCCTTTGGTGCGCCATTGTACAGTGGCAAGATCGTCGCTCATTAACTGTAACGCATACAGCAAATAATCTAAATACTGAATTTCCGCAATAGGTCTTAAACCACGCATTGAAAGCCCGATAGCTTGCCCCATGATAGTAGCTTCACGGATACCCGTATCAAAAACTCGGTGCTCGCCATACTTTTGTTGAAGCCCTTCTAAACCTTGGTTAACGCCTCCGATTTTCCCAGAGTCTTCACCAAAAATCATTACTTCAGGGTACTTATTCAAAATTGCATCAAAATTTTCACGCAAGACTTCACGTCCGTCAATAAATTTTTCAGTATCATAAATAATCGAACTAGTAGAAATGTTTTTTACGTTTTGATTAGATTGGGAATACAAATGTGAGCTAAAACGGTAGTTATTTTGTAATCTTGCCGTATTCAACCAAGATACTAATTGAGTTCTGGCAGTAGAAGGAATTGTGTGCGTCAATCTCAAAACGCTTTTTATTGTTGTGTGGAGGTCTCTCCTATTCGGTTCTTTTATTGCTTGCAATTCCTTTTTAAGGGCTAAAACACTTTCGCTTCCTATTTCTTCAAATAAGGCAGCTACCTCGTTTATTTCTTCCTTAATTGGATCTAAATAATTTTTCCAAGCAGCGTTTTTAGCTACTTTAACCGTTTCCTTCGCTTCTTCTTCTATTTTTTGGAGTTCTTCTTCATTTGCAAGTGCGTTGGTTAGAATCCACTCACGCATTTGTTTTACGCAGTCGTACTCTGTTTCCCATTCTAAGCGTTCTTTTGATTTATAGCGCTCGTGTGAACCGCTGGTGCTATGACCTTGTGGTTGTGTCACCTCTTCTACATGAACCAATACTGGCACATGTTCTTCGCGGCAAATTTTAATTGCCTTTTCGTAGGTTTCGCAGAGATTCGCATAGTCCCAGCCTTTGGTTTTTAATATTTCGTACCCTTTGCCCTTACCATCTCTTTGAAATCCTTTTAAAATTTCACTAATACTTTCTTTTGTTGTTTGGTATTTTTTAGGAACGGAAATTCCATGTCCATCATCCCAAACGCTCATTAACATTGGAACCTGAAGTACTCCGGCGGCGTTAATGGTCTCCCAAAAAAGTCCTTCGCTAGTTGACGCGTCGCCAATTGTGCCAAAAGCCACTTCGTTTCCTTTATTACTAAAATTGGTGTAAGGTGCTACTTGTAAGTCTTTGTTTATTCTATAAAAATGCGAAGCATAGGCCAAACCTAACAATCGAGGCATTTGACCACCGGTTGGTGAAATATCACTACTTGAATTTTTTTGATTTACAAGTGCTTTAAATGTTCCGTCATCATTTAAACTTTGAGTTCCAAAATGTCCACCCATTTGACGGCCTGCACTCATAGGTTCTTGGGAAAGGTCTGTATGTCCATATAAACCAGCAAACCATTGTTGTATGGTAAGTGCACCTATTGAAAACATAAAAGTTTGATCTCTGTAATACCCACTTCTAAAATCACCGTTCTTAAACACCTTACTCATAGCTACTTGCGCAACTTCCTTGCCATCACCAAAAATTCCAAATTTTGCTTTGCCTGTAAGTACTTCTTTTCTGCCCAATAAACTAGCCTGACGACTTTCATTTACCAACTTAAAATCGTTGAGTACTATCGTTTTAAATTCTTCAAAGCTTAAATTACTTGTTTTGGCTGAGCTCTCTTGTTTTCCCATAATAAATCCTTAGTATTACAAATATAACAGATTGAGCGGAATGAGGGAAATATTTTCAAATATCCAATTGATTTTAGTGTGAATTGTTTTTGAGAGTTTAAAAGTTAAAAAACAGATAACCTTGCTTTTATTTTCACTATCTTTAATGTTCTCATATTAAATTTAACAAAAAAAATAAACAAAAAATGCGCAAACTTTTATCCTCTTTGATAATACTATTTGGTTGCAACCTTTTATCAGCACAAAATTATTGTTACACAACAGAAATGCAAAATGCCTGGTTTACTAAGCATCCCGAGCTAAAGGCAGCGTTTGAGAAACATCAGCAAGTTTCAGAGGAAATAGACAACGAGCTTTTTAAAACTGGTTATAAACTAGCTGGAAAGAGTGCTGCTGCAGGAAACTATACTATTCCAGTAGTTTTTCACATCTTACATTTAGGTGGATCTGAAAACATTAGCGATGCGCAGGTAAATGATGCCATGAGTATTTTAACAAGAGATTTTAATGCGGATAACGCTGATACTTCTGATGTTGTCATCCAATTTAAACACCTAATTGGAAATCCACAAATTGATTTTATGCTTGCTACAAAAGATCCAAATGGTAATTGTACAAATGGCATTATTAGACATTATGATGCAAACACCGACTGGAGCGGAAGTGGCTCCAATTATGCTTACACATGGCCGGCAACAAGATACTTAAACGTTTATGTAGTCAGAACCATGGGTGGTGGTGCCGCGGGTTATACTTATCTGCCAGGCTCGGGTATACCAGCTGCTATGGATGCTATTGTTATTTTAAATGGCTATGTTGGTAGTATTGGTTCTGGTAATTTAGCTACTTCTAGAGCTTTAACACACGAAGTTGGTCACTGGCTTAATTTACCTCATGTTTGGGGCGGAACCAATCAACCAGGTGTTGCTTGCGGAAATGACGGTGTGAATGACACGCCAATTACAAAAGGTTATACTTCCTGCAATTTAAACAACTCTACAATTTGTACCCCAGGTATTGTTGAAAATGTGCAAAATTACATGGACTATGCTTATTGTCAACGAATGTACACCATTGGCCAGGCAAGTAGAATGCAGACTGCCATAAATAGTCCTATTGCTGGAAGAAATAATTTATCTACACCAAATAATTTAGCTTTTACAGGTATAACTAGTCCAGGTGTTGGCTGTATTCCTGATTTAGATATTTTAGCCAATCCTGCTTTAGTGGTTTGTTCTGGAAAAACCTTGAGTCTTGCTAGTTACACATTCAATGCATCCCCAACAAACTATTTGTGGACTGCGGATAATTCAGCAAGTGTTGTAAATCCTACAGCAGCCACCACTCCCGTTCTTTTTACCAATCAAGGTATAACTCAAGTGAGTTGTCTTGTTTCCAATGCAAATGGAAGCAGTTCAAAAACAATAGCCATTAATGTACAAAATGGAGTTACTCAAATAATTTCTACAAACTCAGAAAGTTTTTATGGGCCAGGCGTAACGCTTCCAACTTCATGGAAAGTAGTTAGCCCAACCTCACCCTTAAAAAAATGGGAGATTGTTAATAATATCGGATCAGATGGCATAGGTTCTGCCTACGTACCCGGAGAGCTCCTTGATCCAAACGACATTGTAATATTAGAGAGTCCATCGTATGATTTTAAAAACAATCCTGGGGTGCAATTCTCTTTCAAATACGCATACGCTTGGCAATCAACAAGTCATAAAGATGTGTTTAAGGTTCAGGCAAGTAAAAATTGTGGTGGTATTTGGTTGGATGTTTGGGTTCCAACAAATTCTTTTCTAGCTCTAAATACTGGAGGTGTCCTATCTGATTTATATTATCCTTTATCTGTTGACTGGCAGCTAAGAAACATAACTCAACAGCCTCAGTTTTATTCTTTTCTCTCAGAAGAAAATGTTCTCATTCGATTCTACTTTCAGGAAAATAAAGACGGGATCGGTTCTGGGAATAGGTTTTATTTAGACGAAGTTAATTTCACTGGTGTGGTTGGAATTAATGACTTAACTAAAGCTGTTGCTTTTAATGTATTTCCAAATCCAACAAGCGACGTAATAAACCTCAGCTTCCAACTTTCTGATTTCTCAAAAATAAAATACGAATTGGTAACTGTAACAGGAGAAGTCATTTCAAATGAAAGCGAGAAAACCTATTCGGAAGGTTCATACACAATTTCAATTAACAAAAATACCGAGTTAGCAGCTGGTATATATTTTATTAATCTTCATGTGAATGGCGCTAAAATGTGTAAGAAAATTATTGTAAAATAAAAACAAACTTATTTCAGGACAAGAGAACAGAAATAAAAAAGCCTCAAATAAATTTGAGGCTTTTTTAATATAAAAATCTAGTATTATTTCTTTGCAGGTGCAGCAGCTTTCGCGTCTGCAGCAGGAGCAGCAGCTTTCGCAGCAGCTGGTTCTTCAGCAACAACGTTACGTGTTGTATCAACACTTACAATAGAAATATTTTTAGGGTGTAATAAAGTAATTCCATCAATATTGATATCACCAGCAGAAATAGACTTTCCAATAACCAAGTGCTCAATATTTAAATCAATAAACTCAGGTAATTTAGAAATAAGTCCTCTAACTTTTACTTTACGCATTTTAATAGTTAATTTACCGCCAGCTTTAACGCCTTCAGATACACCATTTGTTTTAACTGGTAATTGAACCATTACCGGCTTATCTTCTGATACTTGTAAAAAATCAGCGTGAATTAAACGGTCGTTAATCTTGTGGTATTGTGCTTCTTGTAATATAGTTTTGTATGTTTTACCACCTACTTCTACATTAACTAAATTAGTTTCAGGAGTAAAGATGATTTCTTTAAAGTGACGGATATCCGCACTAAAGTGAATTTGCTCACCAGCACCATAAATAACACATGGAACCATGCCTTTGGCTCTTAAAGCCGCTGCATCTGTTTTCCCTACGTTCGCTCTCAGCGAACCGCTCAAAGATACTATTTTCATTTTTTTGTTTTTTTTGTTGAATACCCCGATTTGCCCGTTTCAATTCTGAATATTCGTTTATGTTTGTTTACGGGTTATAAAATAAAATTACTGCTAATTGATTCGTAGTTATGTACGCTGCTTATTACCTTGGCAAATAGTGGTGCTACACTTAACACTTTTATTTTTGCGCAATCTTGACTTAAAGGAATTGTATCTGTAACAATTAATTCTGTTAAACAAGATTTTTCAATATTTTCATAGGCCTTACCTGATAATACAGGGTGCGTACAAATTGCTCTTACACTTAATGCTCCACGTTCCAACATCATTTCGGCTGCTTTACAAAGCGTGCCACCTGTGTCTACAAGATCGTCGACAAGAATAATGTTTCTTCCTTCAATTTCACCAATGGCAGTCATGCTTTCAATTACGTTTGCCTTAGCACGTTGCTTGTAACAAATTACCATTTCAGCTTTTAAATGCTTAGCGTAGCCATTTGCACGTTTACTGCCACCCATATCTGGCGCGGCAATGGTAAGGTGCGGTAAATTTAATGCGGTAATATAGGGTAAAAATATAGTTGAAGCGTAAAGATGGTCTACTGGAACGTTAAAAAAGCCCTGAATTTGGTCAGCGTGAAGATCCATAGTCATTACACGGGTTGCGCCGGCAACTGCCAACATATCGGCTACCAATTTAGCGCCAATAGCCACGCGTGGTTTGTCTTTTCTGTCCTGACGAGCGTAACCAAAATATGGAAGTACAGCCACTATATGACGAGCACTTGCTCTTTTCGCTGCGTCAATCAACAATAACATTTCCATTAAATTATCAGCGGGAGGCATGGTGCTTTGTATAACAAACACACTTTGTCCACGGATACTTTCTTCATAGGAAGCCTGAAGTTCGCCGTCGCTAAAGCGATAGTGCTCAACTTTGCCTAATGCTTGTCCGTAAGAAGCGGCAATTTTTTTTGCCAAATCTTCTGTTGCAATTCCTGAAAATAATTTTACCTGCGATTCCATTTTATAAAAGGGAGCGCAAATATAGTCTTTTTTTATGAAAGAGGGGTTTGTTTCGGGTAAAATGGTACTAAATTTAGCGCACTAAGGTCGTAATTTTCAAGATTTTAGGAAGAATAAGTTTTCGAACACTTGTCTTAAAGTAAACATAATTGTGTCTCGATGGGTTGACACAAACTTACGCAAGTCTTAGTTTATTATTTAAAAAGCCCCGCTAATGCGAGGCTTTTAAGTTATTTCAAAAGATTCCAAAGTGAAAACTTGTTTATTTCAGTTTATTACTCATCTCCACAGCTTTTGTATTATCGCCAGTTAAGAGATATAGTTTTCGCAAAGCAGACATAGTAGAACGATCATCGCTTTTAATAGCTAATGCTTTTTCAAGATAAGGAATCGCTTTTTTGTAATACACCTGCGCCTTTGTTTCATTTTCTTTTTGGTATTTAGCCATGTCAGTAATTTTCTCTATTTTATGATTAGCCACGTAACCACCGTAATTGTTGTACATAGCGCCCAAATTAAACAGAGAATTGTATAAATATTCTTTGTTGGAAGGATTAAGCTCAATAGCTTTTAAGTAATTTGATTCTGCTTTCAAAAATAGCTCTTCAAAGTCTTTTGGTTTCTCAAGTTCTTTACCACTTACTTTATCTTTAGGATTAGCAAGGTTTTCGTAAATTTGTCCAGTTATAAAATAAAACAAAGGATTTTTAGGATCTTTTCCAATCGAAATTTGCAAGTTGCTTAGAGCCTCTTGTTGTTTTCCTTTTTCCAAAAACAGATTTGTCTCCTGAGTTAATAAACCAATATCATCAGGAAAAGAGCTTCTTCCTTTTCTAAGACTTTCCATAGCAGTAGTAGAGTCACCTTTTTCAAGTTCGGCAGTATAAATAGCTTCGTAATTATAAGGAGCTGCAATTTTAGCTTCTACCATTTTTTTATTGTAGGTAATTACTTTATCCAGGTTTTTTGACTTAGTGGCAGAGATACAAGCGTTATAGAAGTTTGCAGTATCTATTGTTTTATACAGGATAGTATTCATAACACCTGTTTTATAAAAATAATCAGCGGCTTCCTCGTACTTTTTCGCTTTGTATTTTCCAGAAGCAATATTGCCCGACTCCATTTTCATTTGTTGCGCAGCAATGGCAAATTTTAATTCTTCTTCGTCTAAAGCTGAAACACCTTTTTCTAAACCTGTTTGAATGGTTTCTAAAAACTTTGGATCAAGATCTTTAATTTTGTTTAGTTCTTCAGAAGCTACTTCAAAATCTTTAAGGTCAACTATACCATAAGCCTGCATTAAACGTTCGTTTTTATCCGGTACCGTTGCTTCCAGTTTTTTCTTTTCCTGATCAAGGTCATATTGAAACTGCGCATAACTAATTCTTAGTTTGTATGCATGAGCCTTCGATTGGTTTTTAGTGTCCTCATGTGCCAAAGCAAGGTCAATAGCTTCTTTTGCCTTTGTTAAATAACTTAAATTCGGACTACCGTCTTTTAGTGTTTCTTCATAGTCGCTTAGACCTCTCCAGGCTGTTTGTACCTTGCTTTTTTGAGCAGTTGCAAGAGTAGAAATAAATACTGCGGCGCTTAAGCCTAAAATTTTCAGGGTCATTTTAAATTATTTAGATTTCTTGTAACTACTTATATTTTTCTGCTTTTTCAGTATCGCCTAATCTCAAAGTAATTTGTCGCAATATTTTCTTTGTATTTGCGTCTTTTGTGATTTCATACGATGACTCGAAATAGCCAACCGATTTTTTAAAAAACTCGTTTGATTTTGATTCATACTCTTTTGTTTTTGGGTCTTTTAATCCAAGTGCATTTAATTTATCATTCCAATCTTTTGCCTGACCATAGTACAAGGCGCCAAGATTATAGTTAGCCGGTTCATAATCAGGCTTTAATTCTAATGATTTTAAATACTCTTTTTCAGCATCCTCAAATTTGCCGGTTTTCCCGTAAAGATTTGCAAGTACGAGGTGTAAAATTTCATTATCTGGCGCTACTTCAATGGCTGCTTTTAGTTTATCTTTTAATACATCCGTCTTTTTACGTGCCATGTAGATGTCGATTTCAGTGCTAATCAAATTCATGTTTTCTTCGAACATTACTTTACCTTTTTCAATATAAGACAGGGCTGCAGTGGTATCCTTATCATTCAGCGAAATTTTCACCATATCGGTATAAATTTTCACGTCTTTATAATTCATATCAATGAGTTTGTTTGCAAACTCTTTAATTTTGTCTTTGTTGCCGGCAGATTTGTACATCTCAAATTTTTCAAAAACAAGAATTTCTTTGGTTACATTTTGACGTTTTAAACTTTGATCAGAATCAAAAGGCAATGCTTGTTCCAAAAGGTCAAAACAATACAAAGCCTTATCATATTCTTTATTGCTTATATAAATACGCGCTTTACGCTTTGTAGCCGACGCAGAAGCAATCATATTTGACTTTACATTATCGCTATTTACGTTATCAATATATACCTTTGAATTATCGTTTTTCAGACAATTGATGTACGATTCTAATGCTTTTTCCTCTGCTTCCACATCTAAATCTCTTATTGCTTTTGATGTATCGGAATAAATAGCTTTGTAAACATTGCCTCTGTACATGAACATTTTTGCGCTGGATTTAGTGCTTTCATGCACGGCTGCTTCATCTGCAGCTACCTTTCCTTTTGCATAATCTTTGTTTCTTAAGGCGTTATTCATGTTTTGAATATTGATACTTTGAGCATAAACAAAGGCCGTTAAAGCAATAAATACTAATGTGAAGATTTTTTTCATCTTTTAAATTTGAATGAGTAAATAATAAAACAGCCACTAAATCATTAAACTTAGTGGCTGCCTTATTTTAGTTTAGTTTGCATTATTTAATAATATAAGCGCAAAGATTGCTTATTTACATAAATTAATCAATAGAAATTTTCTTTAATTTAACCTTATTTAGTACATCTTTATTATTCTCCTCTTTTGAGGCCTTATCCAGTAAACTTTCGATAATCCATTTATCTCCTACTACAACTGTTGTAAGCTTATTTGAATCGAAGTGTTTCTTAATTTGTTGATTTAAGTCATCCTTAGTCATATTTTTAAGGATTTGATTTTGCTTCACTGTATAGTCTTTTTCTAAATTAAATCTCGCAACAGACGCAAGAAAATCAGCTTTTTGATACGGATCTTCGTATTTAATTGCTTCTGTATTTAACAAAGCACTTTTTGTATACTCCAATTCCGAATCAGTAATTCCCCCTGTTTCGTATTTTTTAAACTCCTTAATTACCTCAGCTAAAGATAAAGCGGTTGAGCTTCTTTTAACTGCTGCGCTAATTTGAAATGTACCAGTATACTTGCCACCATTAAACCCTGAGCGAATACCATAAGTATAGCCTTTGTCTTCGCGTAAGTTTAAGTTTAAACGACTATTAAACGCTCCACCAAAAACAAAATTGGCAATTCTGTTTTTATAATAATCGCCAGTAGCATCAAATTTAAGAGATGGATAACCCATTGTGATAATAGAAGAAGGCGCTAATGATTTATTGTATATAAAAAACTTTGGCTCTACAGAAGCTACAGGTTCATCTATTGGTTGAATAACTACCTCTTTCGAAGCCCACTTATTTAAGAACTCTAAACTTGTCATTACATCCTTCTCTTCAATATCTCCCACAATAACAAGATTGGTTACCGATGGCGAATAATAATTCGTGTAATATTCTTTTACATCTGCTAATTCAATATTATCAATTGATTTAGTTGTTGGTGATAAACCCATAACAGAATTTTCATACAAAGCATAAGCAAACATTTTAGAGGCAATGGCGTTAGCATTTGTTTCTTCATCTCTTACTCCTTCCTTATATTGCTTTTTAGCCAATTTAAAGTCTTCTTCTCTAAAACCTGGACTTAACAATTTCTCTTCCAGAATTTTTAAAGTAGCATTAAAATTCTTTTTAAGACAGTTAACACGTATTGTAGTAGATGCTTTGCTCGCATCAAACGATATCGAACTTCCTAAAACATCTAACTGTGAGCTAATTTCTTCGGTAGTGAAGTTTTTAGTCCCTTCATTTAACATACTAGCTGTTAATTCGGCAATACCTAATTTTTTAATTTTGTCTTTTCCTAATACTAAACTTCCACCTTCCATCGTCATAACAATAGCAATTTCAGGAGTTTCAGCATTTTTAGTTCCAATAATACCCATGCCGTTTTTTAGTTTAGACGAAAAGTATTCAGGAACTTTCACCGTTTTGGCAGAACCCTCAGTAGGTTTAACACTTCTGTTGAACTTCTCAACAGCAGGTGTATAAGTTAAGCCTTTGTATTCAGGATTCACTGGAAAAGTTTGTCCTGCGTACGGATTTACACTTTTTACCGAATCTTTAGGATCTACAATTGGATAAGTATTTAAAACCGCAGCTCCAGAACCTTTAATGTATTTATTAAATACACGCGAAATATCTTCTTTTGTTAAGCGTGCATAACGATCTACTTCATCTGTAACATTCGAAGATCTTCCTAACAAACGCTCCCATTCAGAAATAGTTGCGTTTTTACCCCATACCGAATTTATTTGATCGTATGCTCTCGTTTCAACTTGTCCTTTCGCACGTGCTAAAGCTTCGTCGGTTATTCCAGTTTGTCCAAATTCATCAATAGCCTCTTTTACTTTTGCATCGATATCTGTAAATAGTTTTTCAAGATTAAAATCTTCTGGTGGGTAAGCAAAAATTGCAATCTGAAATTCACCTGATAATTCATCAGAGCCGTGATCAGCCGACGCTTGCACCGCTAACTTGCTTTTTACGAATTTTTTATAGAACACCGAATTGTTTCCTTGTCCCATCATAGTTCCTAACATATCTAAAGCTGCTTCATCGCGGTGATACTGAGGTACAGTCGGGAATACGCGTAAGTTTAAAGGGAAATATGTTTTATCTCTATAAGCCGTATACTTATCTGTTGCAATTGTAACAGGCGCAACTCTTAGTTTTTTTACCTCAGGACATTGTTTAATATCACCAAAATATTTATCCACCAAGGCAAGCGCATCAGCAGGTTTAAAATCACCAGATAAACTTACTATGGCATTGTTTGGACCATACCAACGTAAAAAAAAGTTTTTTACATCATTTAAATCAGCACGATTTAAATCATCTACATATCCAATTACCGGCCAGCTATATGGGTGTCCTGGAGGATATAAGGTTTTGTTAATCTCTTCAACAAATGCCATAGCGTAAGGACGATTTTCGATGTTTTGAGATTTTTCATTCTTAACGGCATCACGTTGATTTTCGAATTTTTTGGTTGTTAATGAATCTAACAAAAAGCCCATACGATCGGACTCTAACCAAAGTCCCATTTCCAAATAATTGGAAGGAAGTGTTTCATAATAAACAGTTTTATCACGCTGAGTAAATCCATTCATATCACCACCTGCGGTTGAAACCATTTTAAAATGTTGCTCATCACCCACATGTTTGGATCCTTGAAACATCATGTGCTCAAAAAAGTGCGCAAAACCAGACTTACCAAGACTTTCACGGTTCGAACCTACGTTGTAAGTTACCATGATATTTACTACAGGATCGGAATGATCTTCGTGCAATAAAATCGTTAATCCATTTGGTAATTTCCATCTTTCGTAGGGAATTACCACTTTACCTGCTGTTGCTTCCACCTTTTCAACTAATGTAGGTTGGGCCAGCAACGTTCCTAATGCTAGGAAACTAAGTGCACCTGATAGTAAAATCTTTTTAGTCATTTTGTTGTTTTTAAAAGTTTATAAAACAAAAACAGAATAGAGGTTTCATCATTTGATGAAGTACATATTCTGTTCTTGTAATTTTTTATAAAGATAATTCTTTACGCTTAATACCGACTTCCGTTATTAACTAATATCGTCCGTTGGTGTAGTATTATTTTCTGGTGAATCTGGTTCAGTATCGTTGGTAGTAGCATCAGATCCATCATTCTCCGCTGCTGGAGTAGCTGTATCCGTTACATCCGTGATAGTTTCTTCTTCCTCCTCTTCATGATCTACTTTAGTAACAGCAGCAATACTATCGCTATCTTGAATATTAATCAAACGTACACCTTGTGTTGCACGTCCCATTAAACGTAAATCAGATACATTCATACGAATGGTAATACCATTTTTAGTGATGATCATTAAATCATTGGCATCTGTTACAGACTTAATAGCAACCAGATTTCCAGTTTTTTCAGTGATGTTTATAGTTTTTACACCTTTACCACCGCGGTTAGTAACCCTGTATTCATCAATATCAGAACGTTTACCGTATCCTTTTTCTGAAACAACTAAAACGTTAGCTTCTGCATCAGCAATACAAATCATTCCAACTACTTCATTGTTACCACCTTCTTCATCATTCAAATCAATTCCGCGAACACCACTGGCATTACGCCCCATTGGTCTTACTTTCGCTTCGTTAAAACGGCATACCTTACCTAATTTGGTAGCAAGCATGATTTCATTTTTACCGTTAGTTAAAGCAGCTTCCAATAAAATATCTCCTTCACGAATAGTAATAGCATTAATACCATTAGCGCGTGGACGTGAATATGCTTCTACAGAAGTTTTCTTAATGATACCTTCCTTCGTACATAAAATAATAAAGTTGTTTTGAATGTATTCTTCATCATTCAAATCTTTAATATTGATAAATGCTTTTACTTTATCATCTGGTTGTATGCTGATGAGATTTTGAATGGCTCTTCCTTTACTGGTTTTATTTCCTTCAGGAACTTCGTAAGCACGAATCCAATACACTTGTCCTTTTTCTGTAAATAATAAAATGTAATTGTGTGTAGAAGCAATAAACATATGTTCTACAAAATCTTCATCTCTGGTGGCTGTTCCTTTACTTCCTTTACCACCGCGGTTTTGAGCTCTGTATTCGGCAAGATTGGTTCGCTTCATGTAACCCATGTGTGAGATAGTTATAACAACATTCTCATCCACGATCATATCTTCCATGCGTAAATCATCACCAGCATAAACGATGTCTGTACGGCGCTCATCACCATATTTATCTTTTATTTCTTCCAATTCTTCGCGAATAATTTTAAAACGCAATGGTTCGTTATTTAAAATTTCATTTAAGTGAGCAATAGTTTTCATCAATTCTTCGTACTCCGATTTGATTTTATCACGCTCAAGTCCGGTTAAAGTTCTTAAACGCATATCCAAAATAGCACGTGCCTGAATTTCTGATAAATTAAATTTACCAATCAACTCATCTCTTGCTATATCAGGGCTTTCGCTCTCACGAATGATTTTAATTACTTCATCTAAATGATCAATCGCAATTAATAAACCTTGTAAAATGTGTGCACGTTTTTCTGCTTGTGCCAATTCGTATTTCGTACGGCGCACAACTACTTCATGACGGTGATCCACAAAATGGTGAATCATGTCTTTTAAGTTTAGCATTTGCGGACGTCCCTTAACTAATACAACATTATTAATTGAGAAAGAAGTTTGAAGCGCCGAAAACTTGTATAAATTATTTAATACAACGTTTGACATGGCATCTCTACGTAATTCGTAAACAATGCGCATTCCCTCACGGTTACTCTCGTCGCGAATTTCGCTGATGCCTTCAATTTTCTTTTCGTTACATAATTCCCATTGGCGTTTAATCATTTCCGCCTTATTAATTTGATATGGAATTTCTGTAACAATAATTCGTTCTCTGTCATTTACAGGTTCAATGTTTGCTTTGGCACGCAATACAACACGTCCGCGACCAGTATGAAAAGCATCTTTCACACCTTGATATCCATAAATTGTTCCACCAGTAGGGAAATCAGGTGCTTTAACGTGTTTCATTAAACCATCAATATCAATTTCGTTGTCATCGATGTATGCCAAAATAGCATTGATACATTCTGTCAGGTTGTGCGGCGCCATATTGGTAGCCATTCCCACAGCAATACCAGAAGAACCATTCATTAATAAAGCAGGAATACGTGTAGGAAGAACTGTAGGCTCTGTTAACGAGTCGTCAAAGTTTGGACGAAAATCAACAGTATCTTTTTCGATATCTGCCATCATCTCTTCCGCAATCTTACGGAAACGCACCTCAGTGTAACGCATTGCAGCAGGTGGATCACCATCTACAGAACCAAAGTTACCTTGGCCATCAACTAACATGTAACGAAGGCTCCAATCCTGCGCCATACGCACCATTGTGTCATATACAGAAGCATCACCGTGTGGGTGATACTTACCTAAAACCTCTCCAACAATACGTGCTGATTTTTTGTAAGAACGATTGTGAAGTACACCTAAATCCAACATCCCGTACAACACCCTTCTGTGTACAGGTTTTAAACCATCCCTTACATCGGGTAAAGCACGCGACACAATAACCGACATCGAATAATCGATATAAGCCGTTTTCATTTCATCTTCAATGTTAATAGGAATAATTTTTTCTCCGTCTGCCATATTATTTCTTTGTTATCTAATTTTTAATTACTGTTTTTTTGTTGCTTTCTTATGCTCTTTTGTCAGGCTCAATGTTTAACACTTGTCCACTTAAAATAGAAGCTCAGAATATTCTTTTGAACCCATGAAAGTACCGAAAAATCAGCAAATACACCTAAAACTTATCAACAAAATATTTGTTAAAAAAACCAATTATGGAATAGGCTATTCCACTTATTTAAACCTATTTTTGGTTTTGGCATTATATATGTAACTTAACCAAACAAATAAGGAAACTAGTATATGGAAGCAAAATTTTCACCCAGGGTAAAAGACGTCATTACGTACAGCCGGGAAGAGGCTCTTAGATTAGGGCACGATTATATAGGTATTGAGCATTTAATGCTTGGCATGATTAGAGACGGGGACGGCGTAGGAATGCGTTTACTCAAAAATCTGGGGATAGATTCCTCTGAACTAAGAAAGAGCATTGAGCAAAGTCTTACTCCAGGATTACGCAAGTCTAACAACCTTGCAAACATCCCTTTAGTTAAACAAGCAGAAAAGACACTTAAACTCACCTACCTCGAAGCAAAAACATTTAAATCTATTCAAATAGGTACAGAGCATTTATTGTTGTGTATTTTGAAAGAGAATGACAATGTTGTTACAAAAACATTATTAAAATACGGCATTGATTACGATGCTGCACGCGCAGAATTAGAGGGGTTTCTCGAAAATCCGGGACGCATTGAAAACTCTGCTACCGGTGGTGGTGATGAAGATGATGCTGAAGAAGCAAACTTTGGTGGCGGTGGCACAACTGGTGGTCAGAAAAAACAAGGTGAGAGTAAATCTAAAACACCCGTTCTTGATAATTTCGGAAGAGATTTAACCAAGATGGCTGAAGATGGAAAACTGGATCCTGTTGTTGGCCGTGAAAAAGAAATTGAGCGCGTATCACAAATTTTATCGCGTCGTAAAAAGAACAATCCGATTTTAATTGGTGAGCCAGGTGTTGGTAAATCAAGTATCGCAGAAGGTTTAGCCTTACGCATTGTTCAACGCAAAGTATCGCGTGTGTTATTTGGAAAACGTGTGGTGACTTTAGATCTTGCTTCTTTGGTTGCAGGGACTAAGTACCGCGGTCAGTTTGAAGAGCGTATGAAAGCGGTCATGAACGAATTGGAAAAAAGTCCAGATGTGATTTTATTCATTGATGAAATTCATACAATTATTGGTGCTGGTGGTGCTAGTGGTAGTTTAGACGCGAGTAACATGTTTAAGCCTGCTTTAGCGCGTGGTGAGATACAATGTATTGGTGCAACGACTTTAGATGAGTACCGTCAGTACATCGAAAAAGACGGTGCTTTAGAGCGTCGTTTCCAAAAGGTAATTATTGAACCTGCTACGCCAGATGAAACGCTTCAGATTTTACACAACATTAAATCGAAATACGAAGACCATCATAACGTAACGTATACTGACGAAGCGATAAAAGCTTGCGTTGCCTTAACAGCAAGGTATATTACAGACAGACATTTACCGGATAAAGCTATTGATGCTTTAGATGAGGCTGGAAGTCGCGTTCACATTACGAATATTAATGTGCCACAAAACATTGTGGAGATTGAAGGTAAGATTGAAGAAATAAAGGAATTGAAAAATCAGGTAGTTCGCAGTCAGAAATACGAAGAAGCTGCAAGATTACGCGATACTGAAAAACAATTACACGCGCAGTTAGAAGCTGCTAAAAAGGCTTGGGAAGAAGAAACCAAACAAAATAGAGTGACTGTTTCTGAAGAAAATGTGGCGGAAGTAGTGAGTATGATGAGTGGAGTGCCTGTTCAACGTGTAAACCAAAACGAAGGCGAAAAACTGATCAAAATGAATGCTTTGCTGCAAGGTAAAGTAATTGGTCAGGATAAAGCTTTGGAAAAGGTTGTAAAAGCGATTCAACGTAACCGTGCTGGATTAAAAGATCCAAACAAACCAATTGGCTCTTTTATATTTTTAGGTCCTACTGGGGTTGGTAAAACGCAATTAGCAAAAGTATTGGCAAAACATTTATTCGATAACGACGATGCGTTAATCCGTATCGATATGAGTGAATACATGGAGAAGTTTGCTACTACGCGTTTAATTGGAGCACCTCCGGGATATGTTGGGTATGAAGAAGGTGGACAGTTAACTGAAAAAGTACGTCGTCGCCCCTACTCGGTTATCTTATTAGATGAGATCGAAAAAGCGCATCCAGATGTATTCAATATGTTATTACAAGTGTTGGATGATGGGATGTTAACGGACAGTCTTGGAAGAAAGATTGATTTTAAAAACACCATCATTATCATGACCAGTAACATTGGTGCGCGTCAGTTAAAAGACTTTGGTGTGGGTGTTGGATTTGGTACAGCTACCAGAAAAGATGGAGAAGATGAGATCTCAAAAGGAGTAATTGAAAGCGCTTTGAAAAAAGCTTTTGCACCTGAGTTTTTAAATCGTATTGATGATGTGATTATGTTTAACTCACTTCAAAAAGAAGACATTCATAAAATTATTGATATTGAATTGGCTAGTCTTTTTGGAAGAGTAAACGGATTAGGTTTTGTGATTAAGATTAGTGATGCGGCTAAAGATTACATTGTTGAAAAAGGTTACGATGTGAACTACGGTGCAAGACCATTAAAAAGGGCCATTCAAAAGTATTTGGAAGATCCTATGGCTGAAGAAATCATTAAAAGCAGCTTAACGGAAGGCGATGAAATTGAAGTGGATTACAATAAAGAAAAAGATGAAATTATTGTAAGTGCTCACAAGCCTAAAACAAAGCGAAGCAAAAAAGAAGATAAAGCTTAATAGTTTAATTTTATAATAAGAATCCCGCTTTTGAAAAAGAGCGGGATTTTTTTTGTGTTACAAACTGAGTAAAGTGTTTAGCATAGATTAAATGAAAACCTTTACATTTACTTTAAATCCGTGCTATGAAAAAACTGCTTACGCTAACATTACTGCTCTTTGCATCTACTCAAACATTCTCACAGAATTATATTTTTTACTTGCATGGTAAAATTATCGAAAATCAAGGTGCTGAAGCGGTTGATAAGATAAATAGTTACGGAGCCTATAAATACAATGACATTCTCGATTCATTGAGAAAAAACAAAGCATTGGTTTTGAGTGAAGTCCGAGCAAAGGACACCGACGTAAAACCCTATGCGCTCAAAATAAAAAAACAAATTGATAGCCTTTTAAAGAAAGGTGTTGAAGCAAAGAGAGTAACCGTTATTGGTGCTTCCAAAGGTGCGTTGATAGCCATGTATGTATCCTCTTATGCAAAGAACAAAGACATTAATTATGTGTTTATGGCCGCTTGCTACAGAGATGAAACAAATGCTGAACTTAATTTTTACGGAAACATTCTTTCTGTCTACGAAAAAAGCGATGGCGCAGGCACCTGTCTGTCATTAAAGAATGCTTCCACAGGAATAAATCATTACAAAGAAATTGAAATTAATACAGGGCTAAGACATGGCTTCTTATACAAACCATTGCCAGAATGGGTAAATCCTGCTTTAAAATGGGCAGATGGAAACTATAACCAATAGGAACAAATAATGTAATTTTACTCTTGTATTTATTATGAAAAAAATATTCCTTTTGATAAACTGTTTGCTCTTATTGGTCTGTTGCAAAACAAAAAAGTCCAATGAACAAAGTGGTAAGATACCCGATTGTATCAAAGCCTCAATAGAAGCATTTTCAAAGACTTCTTGTGAAAAAGGACTGAAAGTAAACGAGTACACATTTCAAGGTGCTACCGTGTTTGTGTTTGATCAAAATGCTTGCGGAAATGATATGACGTCTGAGGTGTTTGATAAGAATTGTAAGAGTCTTGGTTTTCTTGGTGGTTTTGTTGGGAATGTAAAAATTAAAGGCGAAGATTTTTCGAATGCGCTTTTGGTGAGGACTGTTTGGGAGAGGTAATCAGTGCTTCTGTCTGCCACTAATTACACTAATCTGAAAGAATCAAATCACTGGAAAACCATTCGTGCTAATTCGTGGAACCTGCCTACCGTTGCCTATGCCGCGCGACGGCAGGCAGGTTCGTGGCTCCCAAAAAGAAATTAAAAGCAGGTGTTTCATAATTAATAGCCATATAAAATCGGCATCTGAGCTTTTATTAATAACTTTATGAGACATTTAGTGCGATCAATCTATTACATAGCGTTTCTATCTATTTTACTTTTATCAGCTTGTGGTAAAAAAGACAAACCACCTGAGAACAACACGCCTGTGCCGCCTATTGTAGAAACTCCCGTAGAAGAATTTAAATGTGAAGATCTCCCTTTGCCTCCACCTCCTTTTGAATGGATAGATAGCTTAGAAGACGGAAATAAAAACATCAATGCCTTTCTTTTCGATCCCGTTAATTCAAACAAAATTATTATGGTGGTGAACGGAGACGCACTTGGCTCGAATAAGCTCTTATTCTACGATATTCCCTCTAAAACAGCCAAATATATTTACCCATTAGGAAAATATTTACCGCAAGTAAATAACAAAGGCTGGATTACATTTAGCGATTCTCAAAATAATATTTTCGTCGTTAAAAATTCTGGTGATAGTCTAATAGCATTAACCAACGACAACCATGCTCACAATCCTTATTGGGATTACACCGGGAATGTGATTTATTATTTTAGCGAAGGTTATTTTAATGTACCACCAAAAATGATGAAGATAAACGTGAGTGGAAATTTTCTTCTTGAATTTGAAGCAGAACTTCCCTATTTAGCGACTTTCAAAAAAAGTGACAAACTGTTAACGCTTAAAGTGAATAGCAACACTTGCGATGTATATTATACCGATTTCGAAAATCAATCTAATAACAGAACGCTTATAAGTGGCCCTGTATATAGTAAAGCTGGACAAATAAATTTTGATAATCTTACTTTAGATAAAACGGATGAAAATTTTTATTGGTCAAACTCCAATGGAATTTTTAAGTGCAATATAGCGTCCTTAAAAGTAGACACCATTTTTAAAACCTGTCAGAACTCCATTTACGACAACCCAATTGTTTCTTTTGGCGATAACGAACTTACGTTTAGTCTTCATACCATTAAACCTTTAAATGTGTTTACGCTTTACCACCGCTATTTGGCGATGGAGTTGAATACGCTTACGGGAAGATCTGTGGAAATTAAAGTCTTTCCTTAGAATCTTTTTTAAGATAGAAGATACTCTCTTCTTCAACGATAATATTGTCATCAATGAGCTCATTAAAGGCTTTGATCCAGGTTTCATCGTTAGAACTTTTCATTTTATCTTTTAATTGTTCAAGGGTAAGACTTTTATTTTTTAAGGAAGTAAGGAGCTTAGTTTTAACCGTTTCATAATCCTTTGGGCGTTTGGAAATACACACGTCACAATGTCCGCAATCGCTATAATTAAATTCGTTAAAATACATCAACAATTGAACCTGTCTGCAAAGCTTATCATTATTGGTGTACTCAATTACAGAGTTAATACGTTCAAGGTATTGTTCTTTTAAACGGTGGTAATTTTCAGGATTAAATTCCAGATAATTTGCATGAACACGGTCTTGCATAAACACAAGTTTGGGAAGTGCAGACTGCGGTACATAAGATAAAATTTCCTGTTTATCGAGATAGGCAAGGTATTCCATGATTGAGGCCGCACTTATTTTCACACGGTAAGCAAGATCTTTTTCGTTGATGTACACATAATTCTCAAACAAGCCGCCATAGCTGCGAAGAAGCGTTTTTACAAGTGGCTCAAACTTCGGGTAGAGTAATTCGAATTGATAAATATCTTCTTTGTTAGCGGTAAAAAGCACTTTGGAAGGTTCAAACCCGCCGTCAATTAAAGAAAGATAATTTTCTTTCTCTAAAAACTTAATGCTATTGTAAACCAATATAGGCGACAGGTTGTAGCTTTTACAAATTTTATCAATATCGAATTGCACGTTAGTACCTTGCCCTGCGCTAATAGCAATCTGATAATAATTACAAATTGCTTGGTAGGTATTTTTCACATAATCCAATTCAGGAAATGCATATTGAAAATTATCTATAAGACGCTGTTGATCTGCTTTTGTATAAAATATGGTGGAGTAAGCAATTTTCCCGTCACGACCACCCCTGCCCGCTTCCTGAAAATACGCTTCAAGACTTTCGGGTAAATCAAGATGCACCACAAAACGCACATCAGGTTTATCAATCCCCATTCCAAAGGCGTTGGTGGCACAAATTACTTGTACGTTATTATCAATCCATTGTTGCTGCACACTCTGCCTTTGTTCGTATTTTAAACCAGCATGGTATGCCATGGAAGAAATTTTATTTTTCTTTAAAAACGCAGCCAGCTCTTCTGTTTTTTTTCGGTTACGCACATAAACTAAACCAGAACCGCCAATGTTATGAATCAATTTAAAAAGGCGCTCAATTTTATTTTCTTCCAACTGTACCACATAGCGTAAATTCTTGCGCACAAACGACTGTCTGAATACATTCGCATCTTTAAAATCTAGCTGCTTTTGAATATCTTCTACAACGTCTTTCGTTGCACTTGCAGTCAAAGCAATGATTTTACAATCTGGAAAATAAGGGCGAAGCGTCGCTATCTTTCGATAACTTGGTCTGAAATCGAAACCCCACTGAGAAATACAATGCGCCTCATCTACAGCAATTAGGGTAATTGGTAAGTAAGAAATCTTTTGTACAAAGGTTTCATTTTGCAAACGTTCAGGTGAAACGTAAATAAACTGTACATGTCCCAGTGCCGCATTATTAAGTGCTACATCAATTTCTTTAAAATTCATGGCAGCGCTTATGGCTACTGCCGAAATACCTTTCTTTTTAAGATTTTGAACCTGATCGTTCATTAAAGCAATTAGTGGTGAAATCACCAAAGTTGTACCTCCCAGAGCTAATCCCGGCACTTGAAAACACAAAGATTTGCCACCACCTGTTGGTAAAAGAGCGAGTGTATCGTGTTTATCCAACACAGAAAGAATAATATCTTCTTGCAAAGGCCTGAAACTATCAAATCCCCAGTATTTTTTTAACAGCCTATGAATATCTTCTTTTATATTTGCGTTCACTAATCTGCTAATTTCAGTAATTTTCAGAAATTAAATGCATTAAACTATCATTTTTTAAAATTAAGATTCTATTCATCCGCAAAACAGCACAGAAATTAAATCTAAGTGATCACAACCTATTCACAACAACTTTTACTTGTAATAAAACGGCTCTTACTATGCTACATGGCCTATTTTGTTTGTCGCTTGTTTTTCTATTTTTCAAATATTGGCTATTTCCAAACTGTAAATACATTTGACCTTATTGCAGATTGTTTTTATGGACTGAGAACAGATTCTTTTAGCATTGTGGTGTCTAATAGCTTGTTTATTCTATTGTCTATTCTGCCATCAAATTTTTTCTCTGGCAGACCTTACCAGATACTTTTAAAATCGTTATTTGTTATTTGTAACACCGTTTTTATTGCTGTTAATTGTATTGATATTGCTTATTTTCCTTTTATCCGGAAACGCTCGAGCGCTGATTTGTTCAAACAAATGGGCGGTCAAAGTGATATGAGCAAACTCATTCCGCAATTTCTTAAAGACTTTTGGTGGGCTGTTTTGTTTTTTGTGGCAATCATTGTAGTGTTGGTTTATTTTTACAATCGTATAAAACTAAAGCCCATAATTACTAAGTACAGTTTTTCCAAACCAAAACAATGGGCTCTTATTACTTTAATGTTTGTGTTAAGTGCAGGTTTTGGTGTTTTGGCTGTTAGAGGCGGTTTGCAGCGCGTGCCCATAACCATTGTGGAAGCAGGTTCTGTTACAAGTATTGAAGAAGTGCCCATTGTTTTAAATACACCTTTTACCATCATAAAATCAATGGAAGTGGAAGCAATTGCAGAGTACAATTTTTATTCGCCAGATGAATTAAAAAGCATATACAATCCAGTTCGTCATTACAAAGATTCTGAATTCAAAAAACAAAATGTTGTAGTTCTTATTCTTGAAAGTTTTGCAAAAGAATACACGAAGCTGGGTAGAATAAGTTACACCCCTTTTCTGGATAGTTTAATGGATCACTCGCTTGTTTGCAGCAATGCATTTTCGAATGGAAGCAAGTCTATTGAAGGTATTCCTGCCATTTTATCGAGTCTCCCTACATTTATGGAGAATCCTTTTATCAACTCATTGTATGCTTTAAATGATCAAACATCTATCGCTTCCATTCTAAGTGCAGAAGGTTATCAAACCGCTTTTTTTCATGGTGGAATTAACGGTACTATGAATTTTGATTCCTGGGCTTCGCTCGCTGGCTACCAAGCGTACTATGGAAAAAACGAATACAACGACAATAGTGATTTTGATGATTTTTGGGGCATCTGGGATGAACCTTTTCTGAAGTACTCTGTAAAAAAAATGAACTCATTTAAACAGCCTTTTCACACGGCTATTTTTACCCTTAGCTCGCATCATCCTTATAAAATTCCAGAAAAATACAAAAACAAATTTCCAAAGGGAGATTTAGAAAATTCTGAATCTATAGGTTATGCAGACTATTCTTTGAAACAATTTTTTAATGCCGCTAAAAAAACAGATTGGTATAATAACACACTGTTTGTGTTGACTGCAGATCATGGAAGTGTATCTAAGCATCCTTTTTACACCAATGTTGTAGGGAACCAAGGTATTCCAATTCTTTTTTTTGTACCTGATAATTTATTAAAAAAAGATCATAAAAAAGTTTTTTCTCAAATGGATATTCTTCCAAGTGTAATGGATTTATTGGGCTACAACAGACCCTTCTTTAGTTTTGGTGAATCGTTTAGATCAAAAGAATATGGTAACGATTATTTTTATGCTAGTTCTACGGAGTTTCTTTTTAATGATTCTATGTTGTATTGCTTTAAAATGCCAATATTAAGCGCAACCTATCAATATACAAAAGACAGTACCTTATCACAGCCGATTACAGGTAAATACAATAATTTAGACTCTATTGAACTTCATCGCAGCAGAGCGTTTTTTCAAACCTACAACAGCACACTCATTCACAATACTGGAAAGCTGAAATAAATGGTTTTAGTAAATAATAATATCTCTGTATATTCGTTATCTTAATAATTTTCTGAAAGCTCTTAGGCAACATATCCTTTTTATTTTAATCTGTTTTGTTTCGGTTGTAAACGCCCAAACAACTACCGTTTCAGGCTTCGTGAAAGGAACAGATGGTGAGGCGCTTGAAAGAGTGGTTATTGGCGTGAAAGAAGATACCAAGATTACCACCTACACCAATGAAAAAGGATTTTATTCGCTTAGTCTTGAATCTGGAAAAATATACACGCTTGTTTATTACGATATCAGTCATACTGCCGCAACGCACACACTAGAAGCTAAAGGAGATCAAACAATTACTTATTCACCGGTTCTTGATTTTAAAAACACCTTTGAAACAGTTGAAGTTCGTGATTTTAAAACCTCCAGCCAGGAAATTGTAGTGCTTGATCCTAAAATAATAAGCCGCATTCCAGGGCCAAGTGAGAGCGTTGAGAGCATTATTAAAACGCAAGCCGGAGTTAGTAGCAACAACGAGTTAAGCAGCGGCTATAGTGTGCGTGGAGGTAATTTTGACGAAAATTTAGTTTATGTAAACGACATTGAAGTATATCGTCCTTTTTTGGTTCGCAGTGGGCAACAAGAGGGCTTGAGTTTTGCCAACCCAAACATGGTTTCAAACATCGTTTTTTCGGCAGGCGGATTCGATGCAAAGTATGGCGATAAATTGAGCAGTGTTCTTGATATCACTTATCGTAAACCCTTAAAATTTGCCGGCAATGCTTCTGCCAGTTTTTTGGGTGGAAATGTGCAATTAGAAGGGATTTCAAAGAACCGATTAATAGCCTGGAACATTGGTGGACGTTACCGCACAAATAGTTATTTGTTATCAAGCTTAGATACTAAACTAAATACGAGTGGCGGTTACAGACCAAGTGCTACAGACTTTCAGAGCTTTTTAACCTTTGATGTTAATCCAAAATTAAAGATTGAGTTTTTAGGAAACATAGCCTCCAATAAATACCTTGTAAAACCAGTTAACCGCGAAACCGATTTTGGAACAGTAAAAGATGCATTAAGATTAACCATTTATTTTGACGGGCAGGAATTGATGCAATACAATACCTATATGGGCGGCCTTTCAACGACTTATCGTCCGAATAGTAAAACAAAATTAAAACTCATCGGCTCTGCTTACCGTGCAAATGAACAGGAAGTGTATACCATACAAGGCCAATACTACATCGACCAGTTAGAAGCTGATTTAGGTAAACCAAACTTTGGTCAGGTAGCCTATAACAGAGGCGTGGGTACGTTTTTAAACAATGGTCGTAATTATTTAACGGCAAGCGTTTACAACCTTGAACATAAGGGCACTCGCACGATTAACCGTAATAATGAATTTCTTTGGGGAGTGCGTGAGCAATACGAAAAAATTGAAGATA